>DASUFI010000026.1:0-13998 GCA_036274635.1 Planctomycetota bacterium | reverse complement strand
GGCGCTCGCTGCCGGCGCGCGAGGCGCGCCGCACGTGGACCGAGGCGCTCGAGCTGCGCGGCTGCAACCGCCACAACCTGAAGGACCTCACGGTGCGCATCCCCGCCGGCGTGCTCACGGCGATCACGGGTGTGTCCGGCTCGGGCAAGTCCACGCTGGTAGCCGACCTGCTCGTGCCGGCCGTGGCCGCGCGGCTCGAGGGCGAGGGCCGCCTGCCGCCCGGCCTGGGCGCGCTGCGCGGCCACAAGCTGGTCGACAAGCTGCTCGTCATCGACCAGTCGCCACTGGGGCGCTCCCCGACCAGCAACGCGGCCACCTACAGTGGGGCCTTCGACGAGATCCGCGCGCTCTTCGCGGAGACGCCCGAGGCGCGCCTGCGCGGCTTCACCCCCGGGCGCTTCTCGACCAACGTCCCGGGGGGACGGTGCGAGGTCTGCCAGGGCCGCGGCACGGAGCGCATCGAGATGCACTTCCTCTCGGACGTGGAGCTGACCTGCGACGCCTGCGGGGGCCGCCGCTACAACGCCGCCACCCTGGCGGTGCGCTGGAAGGGCCTTTCCATCGCGGACGTGCTGGACCTGGAGGTGGAGCGGGCGCTGGAGGTCTTCGAGGTCCACCCCGGAATTCGGCGCAAGCTCCAGTTGCTCGCGGACACGGGACTTGGTTACCTGAAGCTGGGTCAGTCTGCCACCACGCTCTCAGGTGGCGAGGCCCAGAGGGTCAAGCTCGCCGCGGAATTGGGGCGGCCCGGCACAGGCCGGGCGCTCGTGGTCCTCGACGAGCCGACGACCGGCCTGCACATGGATGACGTGTCGCGGCTGGTCGCGGTCCTGCAGAAGCTCGTGGAGCAAGGCAACACGGTGGTGGTGATCGAGCACAACCTGGACGTGATCGGCAGCGCGGACTGGATCATCGACCTCGGGCCCGAAGGCGGCGAGGGCGGCGGCCGCGTCGTGGCCGCAGGCACGCCCGAGCAGGTGGCGGCGGTGGCGGCCAGCCACACCGGGCGCTTCCTGCGCGCCACGCTCGCCCCGCGGACGCAAGGCGCGCCGGCATGAGCGGCAACGGCAACGGAGGCAATGGCACGGCCAGCCCGCGTCCGCTCACGGTTCAGGGCGACCGCACCATCCTGGCCGAGGTGCACGCGCCGGGCTTCGCCGAGGCGCGCGACGTGCTGGCGCTCTTCGCCGAGCTGGAGAAGAGCCCCGAGCACGTGCACACCTACAGGCTCACGCCGCTCTCCATCTGGAACGCCGCGGCGGCGGGCCTCACCGCCGAGCGCATCATCAAGTTCCTCACGGACTTCTCGCGCTACTCGATCCCGCCCAACGTGGTGCGCGACATCGAGGAGAACATCCGCCGCTTCGGCCTGCTGCGCCTCGAGCGGCGCGAGGGCGGCCTGCGGCTGGTGAGCAGCGAGATCAAGCTGCTGGCCGACATCGCGCGCGACGCCTCGCTCAAGCGCTTCTTCGACAAGTCCTGCTCCGTGCCCGACGCGCTGGCGGTGCCCGAGAACCTGCGCGGCGAGGTCAAGCAGGCCCTCATCCGCATCGGCTACCCGGTGGAGGACCTCGCGGGCTACACCGCGGGCGCCGCGCTGGCCCTGCAGCTGCGCGACGCCACGCGCAACGGCGCGCCCTTCGGCCTGCGGCCCTACCAGAACGAGGCCGCGGACGTGTTCCACGCGGGCGGCACCGAGAAGGGCGGCAGCGGCGTCATCGTGCTGCCCTGCGGCGCCGGCAAGACCGTGGTGGGCATCGCCGCGCTGCACCGCCTGCAGACGCAGTGCCTCATCCTCACTACCAACACCATCGCCGTGCGCCAGTGGCGCACCGAGCTCCTGGACAAGACCACGCTGGGCGACGACCAGGTGGGCGAGTACACGGGCGACTCCAAGGAGATCTGCCCGGTCACGATCAGCACCTACCAGATGATCACGTACCGGCGCAGGAATTCGAAGGAGTTCACGCACTTCGCGCTGTTCTCGGCGCGCGACTGGGGGCTGGTGATCTACGACGAGGTGCACCTGCTGCCGGCGCCGGTCTTCCGCGTGACGGCCGAGATCCAGGCGCGCCGGCGGCTCGGCCTCACCGCCACGCTGGTGCGCGAGGACGGCCGCGAGGACGAGGTCTTCTCGCTCATCGGCCCCAAGAAGTACGACGTGCCCTGGAAGATCCTCGAGCGCCAGGGCTGGATCGCGACGGCGCACTGCGTGGAGGTGCGGCTGCCGCTGCGGCCCGAGCTGTCCTTCGGCTACCTCGCCGCCGGCTCGCGCGAGCGCTTCCGCATCGCCAGCGAGAACCCCGACAAGCTGCCCGTCATCCAGCGCCTCGTGCAGCGCCACGTGGACGACCGCGTGCTCATCATCGGGCAGTACCTCGATCAGCTCGACGTGCTCGTGGCCGACCTCAAGTGCCCGCTCATCTCCGGCCGCACGCCCACGAAGGAGCGCGAGGACCTCTACCGCCGCTTCCGCGACGGCGACCTGAAGGTCCTCGCCGTGAGCAAGGTGGGCAACTTCGCCGTGGACCTGCCCGACGCCAACGTGGCCATCCAGGTGTCGGGCACCTTCGGCAGCCGGCAGGAGGAGGCCCAGCGGCTCGGGCGCATCCTGCGACCCAAGTCCGACCGCCGGCCGGCGGTGTTCTACTCGCTCGTCACGCGCGACAGCCGGGAGGAGCACTTCGCCAACAACCGGCAGCTGTTCCTCACGGAGCAGGGGTACACGTACGAGATCCGGGACGCGGCGGTGGTCTGAGGCCGGGGCGCCCACACTGGGCGATCCGGCCCGTTCGTGGGATGATCCCGTGCAGTGACCACTCGGGGCGGTCACGATCGGTTCGAGCATCGGGGGACGCCATGGCGCCACATCTTGCGCGCAGCGAGGCACGCGTCTTGGGTACGGCGACCACCCGGCTGCTGCGCAGCCGCGCCGTCTGGTCGTCGCTCGCGGTTGTCGGCGCCGTGGCTCTGGCCGTCTCACCGGCG
Organism: Planctomycetota bacterium; assembly: GCA_036274635.1. GTDB lineage: Bacteria > Planctomycetota > B15-G4 > B15-G4 > B15-G4 > DASUFI01. The sequence goes on along the minus strand of DASUFI010000026.1, from coordinate 11,010 downwards.
GCGGCGCAGTTCGACCAGTTGAACTGGGTCTTCCACACGAGCTCGGCCGGGGGATTCGGAATACTCACACCCGAGCAGATGGCGCTCGTCGGTCCCGATGACGGCTGCGCGCCTCCGGGCAAGTCCGTGGCCTACACGGCGGTGGCGCCCTTCGACGGGACGGTGGTGGTCAGCGCGGATTACCACACCTCGGACGAGCAGCCCGAATTCGACAACTTTAACTACATCCTGAACAGCCAGACGATCGTCGTCAGCACCTCCTCCTCTTGGAGCGGACAGTTGATCTTCGACGTGCCGGCGGGCGCGGCCTTCGGCTTCAGCGTAGGCGCCACGGACTGTCAGCTCGGAGCGGGCGCGGCGACGCTCACAGACTTCGGCTTCTTCCCGAAGTTCGGATCGCTGCCGGCGCTTGACGGTACGCAGGCCGGAGAGCACTTCGGGGCGCGGCTCGCCGCTGCCGGAGACCTCGACGGCGACGGTGTGTCCGACCTCGTGGTCGGGGTGCCAGACGGAAGCACAGGTGGTGTCGCGGCGGGCCGGCTAGTCGTCGTGCCGGGAGACCTCCACGGCACGCTGCTCGCGCTCGCGGGCGACGCCGCGGGCGATGACTTCGGATTCTCCGTCGCCGCGGGCCAGGACCTGAATCTCGACGGCGTGCCGGACCTTGCGGTGGGCGTTCCCAAGGCTGATGTCACGTCTCCCATCGCGACGGATGCGGGCCGCATTCAGATGCTCTCGGGCGCTGACGGATCCCTGCTCCGTGAGTTCGTCGGGGAGAAGGCCTTCGACAAGGCCGGATTCGCCGTCGCGTTCGTGGGGGACATCGATGGCGACGGCGTGGCCGACGTGGGCTGCGGTGCGCCGTTCCACGACGAGGTTGCTTCGAATGCCGGACAGGTCGTGCTGCTGTCCGGCGCCTCCGGCAGCGTGATGCTCGAGATCCACGGCCAGAGCGCCGGAGATCGTTTCGGATCGGCGCTGGCTGGTGCGGGCGACATTGATCTCGATGGCGTGCCCGACCTCGTCGTTGGGGCGCCCGGGGTCAACGGGCCGTACACTCCGAGCAACGGCCCTGTCACTGTGCACTCAGCGCTCGACGGCTCGATCCTGCACGTGTTCCAGGCGCCCGCGACGAACTACGGGACGGTCGTGGCCGGAGCCGGGGACTGCGACGGCGACGGCGTTCCCGATGTGGTCGGTTCCGCGCCGACTTACTACGGATACATCGACGTGCATTCGGGCGCCGATGGTTCTCTGCTCCACACGTTCACCGGTTCACTCGATGGCGACCTGCTCGGCAGCGCTCTCGACGTGGCAGGCGACTTCGACGGCGACGGCGCCCCCGACCTGATCCTCGGCGCGACGCAGGCCGAGTCCCTCCAGAAGGGCTACGTCCAGGTCCGCTCCGGTCGCACGGGCGCGCTGCTGTACATCCAGCCGGGCGACCAGGTGCTCGGCCAGTTCGGCGCGGCGGTCGCATGGCTGGGTGACGTCGACGGCGACGGCAGGCCCGAGGTCGCCGTGGGCGCGCCGTTCGGCAACAAGGGCGGCCCCGGCGCCGGCGGCGTGCGGACGTTCGAGCCGTACGTGGCGTGGGCGGCGGATGGGGCCGGCCTGGCTGGCGCGCTGGGCATTCCCGTGTTGAGCGGCAAGGGACTCGTCGGAACCGGGGCGCCGGCCACCATCACCCTGGAGGATGCGCGTCCCGACGCCATCGCCACGCTCGTCGTTGGAAGCTCCAAGGTGCTGTTGCCCATCAAGGGCGGCTTGCTCGTGCCTGCGCCCGAAATCCTGCTGCTCGGGCTGATGGTGGACAGCCAAGGCTCGCTGCCGCTGTCCTTCACCTGGCCGCCGGGGCTGCTGGCGCCCGGGTTCGACCTGTGGCTCCAGATCTGGATCGCCGACCCCACAGGCCCGCATGGATTCGCTGCTAGCAACGGCCTGCACGCCGAGGCACCGTGACATGACGACGACGCCGATGCGCGACCAAGCTGCCGCTGCAGGACGCTGGCGGGCCGTGCGCCGCGCCATGATGTTGGCCACGATGGCCGGCCTGTCAACGGCCGGCCGTGCCCAAGCGCCAGGCACTGTCGCGTACGACATCCAGATCACCGCGGGCCGTGGCGGCTTCACGGGCGCGGTCGACATCGACGACATGTTCGGCTACGCCGTCACATCTATCGGCGACCTCGATCGCAATGGCGTGAGCGACATCGTCGTCGGAGCCCTGGGCGATGACGATGGCCCGCCGGGAGGCGCGCTCTGGGTCCTGTTCCTCGACACCGACTCGTCCGTCGCATCCTTCCAGAAGATCAGCGCCACCGCGGGCGGATTCGGCACGCCCCCCGGTGCCGCAGGCCTGGGCGCTGCCATCGCCTGCCTGGGTGACCTCGACGGCGACGGAGTGGTCGACCTTGCCGCGGGCATGCCCTATTCGAGCGTCGGGTCGGACGCCGGCGGCGCCGTCTGGATCCTCTTCCTGAAGCCGGACGGAACCGTGAAGTCGCTGCAGCCGATCGGTCCTGGCGTGGGAGGGTTCCACGGGACGCTCGCGTACCAGGACGACTTCGGCGCGGCCCTGTCGGCACTCGGCGACATCGACGGCGACGGCGTCATGGATCTCGCCGTCGGCGCATCCGGCGATGACGGGAGCGGCTTCGACCAGGGCGCGCTCTGGATCCTGTTCCTGAATCGGGATGGCACCGTGAAGTCGGAGCAGAAAATCGGCGAGAACGAAGGCGGCTTCGGCGGCCTGCTCGAGTTCACCGATTATTTCGGCTGCAGTGTCGCGACGCTCGACGACCTCGATGGTGACGGCGTGCCCGAGCTGGCGGTGGGCGAGTATTCCGGGCCGGGTGGCGCGAGCTACACGGGCGTCGTATGGGTGCTCTTCCTCGCGGCCGACGGGACGGTCAAATCCGAGCACCAGATCGGTGCGCCCGAGGTGCCGGATCTGGTCAACGGCGACCTCTTCGGTTACGCCGTGAGCACGATGGGCGACCTCAACGGCGACGGCCGGCGCGAGCTCGCTGTCGGCGCCCCCTGGGACGGCTTCAGCAACTCCGGCTGTGTGCGCATTCTGTTCCTCGACGAATCCGGCCAGGTCACCGGCGTCCAGAAGATCAGCCAGTTCGAAGGCGGATTCGGAGGCACGCTGTCCGGCTTTGCCAACTTCGGTTGGTCCCTGGCATATCCGGGCGATCTCGACGGCGATGGCACCGCAGACCTCGTCGTCGGCGCGCCCGGCGAGCCATCCCTGATCGAGATCGAAGGTGATGCGTGGCTCCTGTTCCTCGTGCACGGTCCTTGGACCTGGCTGGGCCATGCGCTTGCAGGCACCTTCGGCACACCATCACTGGTCGGAGCCGGCTCGCCGCTCGCCGGCGAGTCCGTCACGCTCGATCTCACGCACGCGCCGCCATCGTCGGCGACGACGCTGGTCATCGGCACCAGTGCGCTGTTCGCTCCGTTCAAGGGTGGCGTGCTCGTGCCGCTGCCGACGGCGCTGGTGCCCGCTGTCACGGATGCAGGCGGTGCGATCTCCCTCTCGGCCACTTGGCCTGCGGGACTGCCGCCAGGCCTGACGATCTACCTGCAGTACTGGAGCTTCGATGTGGCGGCGCCGCATGGCTTCGCCGCCTCCAATGCGGTGAGCGTGACGACACCCTGACGTTGCGAGATCCGGCCAGTGCGTGCGGTCCCGGGGCGCCCAGCGACGGGCTCTTGGGAGGAAGGCTTCCGGCGGCGGTCGGGAAGGAATGTGCGGAGGCCATAGGCCCGGCCGATGCGGTCTCGGCGGCCGGCGCACTCCACCGGCGCTGAAGCCGCCGGACGCGAAACCGCACTTGCGCCCACCTTCAGGGCTCAGCGTGGACCGCCTCGCGCCAGCCCTCCCCGCCAGCCGAAAAGGGCTGTCTCGTTCGTGCCCGGGCAGGTACGATCGACCTTTTCCGCCAAGGGCCAGAAGGTTGCCCGACCGGGACCCCACAGCATTGAGCCCCACCAGCCGGGGGGTGGCCTTGATGGCCGCCCTGCAGAACCGGTCTGCGGTCGAGCTGCGGGAGCTGCTGTCGTTCTGGGACGGCCACGGCCCGGACCCGGAGACACACGAGCAGCTGGTGGGCGAGCTCGAGCGGCGCATGTCGTCCGAGAAGGCCGTGCGCAAGCGGGTCAAGTTCCTCAGCAAGAAGCTGGTGGACCTGCTGAAGTTCTTCCTGCGCGGCGAGGGCTACCGCGCGGACGTCGAGCACCTCACCGGCAGCCGCTCGTTCAGCTACCTGTCGCCCTTCGAGCTGAAGGCCGCCATCAACGCGCTGCTCAAGCGCGGCTTCCTGTTCAGCGCGGCGCACAGCAACGGGCACGCGGCGGCCGCGTCCAACGGCCACCGCGACAGCTACCTGGTGCCGTGCGAGCTGGGCGACCTGCTGCAGGCCTTCATCTGGGACGATGACCGCAGCGTCGACGAGACCTTCACGCTGCGCGGCCACCTCGCGCGGCTCGTGGAGCGCAAGGACCTGGATGCGCTGCTGCGCAGCCACCTCGGCACGACGGCCTCCGCCAACGACCACGCCGAGGCGGCCGCGCTGCTGGCCGCGCCGGCCGCGGTGGCGCGCCGCCTCGCCGCGCTCGAGAACCCCAAGCACACCGAGCTGGTGTCCATCGTGGTGCAGGCCTACGGCGGCGTCGCCAGCCGCTCGGTGCTCGAGAAGGCGCACAAGGGCCTCGGCCGCTGGAACCGCAAGGCGCTGCAGGAGGCGCTCGAGAGCCAGCTGCTGGGCACCGTGCGCCACGTGGCGCTGGGCGAGTACGGCATCCACCAGTTCGACGAGGTGGTCGTGGTGTTCGCGGAGCTGGTGGACGGCGCGCGCCTCGCGCTGGCCAAGGAGCCGCCGCGCCTCGAGGCCGTGCACAGCCTGGGCGTGGACCTCATCTCGGACATCTCGGCCTTCCTCTCGTTCATCGAGCACAACCCCATCCGCCTGACGCTCTCGGGCAAGGTCTACCGCACGGCCGTGCGCAAGCTGGAGGAGTCCTTCATCCTCGCGCGCAGCGGCGCCTTCCCCGGGCCGTGGCTGTTCGAGTACCTGTTCGAGTTCTGCCAGGGCCAGTCCATGATCGAGCGCGGCGCGGACCGCTCGGTGGTGCTCACCGTGAAGGGCAAGACCTGGGACCGCACGCCGCTGGAGAAGAAGCTCTCGCGCCTGCTCAAGTTCGCGGCCGGGCACTGGACCACGCTGGTCGAGCCCTTCCACGGCGAGCGGCTCATGCAGCTCTTTCTCGACGAGCTCAAGCGCCTGCCGCTGGGCGCGTGGGTGGACGTGAACGCGCCCGCCTTCGCCGCGCGCAACGCCTACCTCGCGGCCCTCGACGTCACGGGCGTGCGCGACCGCTTCCAGAGCCGCTACCAGTTCGCGCAGCAGACCGGCATGCGCGACCCGCACCAGCTGGCGCTGGCGCTCACGGCCTGGACGCGCGAGCGCCTGTATCTCTTCGGCCTGGTCGACATCGCCGACGTGGACGGCAAGCCCGCGCTGCTGCGCCTCACGACGCTGGGCGCCAAGGCGCTGGGCCTCCCCATCCCGGACGAGGTGCTCGACGCCGCCTCGCCGCTCATCGTGAACCCCGACTTCGAGATCATCCTGTTCCCCGACGGCGACACCTACGACCTGGTCACCGAGCTGGACCGCTTCGCCGAGCGCACCAGCAGCGACAGCGTCATCCGCTACCGCCTCACGGAAGGCTCCATCGAGCGCGCCGTGGCCGAGGGCCTCGAGCCGGCGCAGATCCTGCGCACGCTCTCGGAGCGCAGTCGCGTCGAGGTGCCGCAGAACGTCATCTACTCCATCGGGCAGTGGGCCGAGAAGGTCAAGTTCGTCTCGCAGTCCACCGTGAGCCTCGTGCGCGGACGCAACAAGGAGGTCATCGACCGCCTGCTGCACGACAAGGCCCTGCGCCCCTACGTCATCGAGCGGCTCTCGCCCACGGCCCTGCTCATGTCGCAGGACGTGGGGCGCGAGCAGCTGGCCGCTCTGCTCGGGCCGCTGGGCATCTTCCTTGAAGAGCCCGGCTGCTGACGCGGTCCTCGCCGGCCTGCCCGCGCGCCTGGCGCTCGTGCTGGTCACGCCGGGGGACCGCGCGCCGGCCGCGACGCTGGCCTTGGCCCGCGAGGCGCTGGCGGGGGGCGTGACGGCCCTGCTGCTGCGCGAGCCGCAGCTCGAGCGCGCCGCGCGCGACGGCCTCGCCCGCGACCTGCGCGCCGCGACCCGCGAGCATGCGAGCCTGCTGCTGGTCAGCCGCGACGCCCTGCTGGCGTCGGCCTGCGCCGCCGACGGCGTCCACGCGGGCTGGGGCAGCCCCGACGTGGCCGCGCTGCGCGCCGCCCTGCCCGGCCGCATCGTGGGCCGCTCGTGCCACTGGCCCTTGGAGCCGGACGACCTGCGCGCCGACTGGGTGTTGCTCTCGCCCTTCGCGCCCACGACGCGCAGCCATCCGCGGCCGCTGCTCGGTGCCGAGCAGGCGCGCGCCGTGCTCGCGCGGCCCGGCCTGCCGCCGGCCGTGGCGCTGGGCGGGCTGCGCGCGCAGGACGTGCCGGCGCTGCCCGAGGGACTCGTCGGCGTGGCCGTCGTGCGCGCCATCGCCGACGCGGCCGACCCGCGCGCCGCGGCGCACACCCTGCGCGCGGCCGTCGACGCACGCCTCGCCGGCGGGACCCGCTTCGGCCCACCCGTCGCCGCGGGGCGCGTCTGATGGGCTTCACCGAGGGCGAGTTCATCGGCTGGATCACGGCGGGCATGGCGGGCGCGGTGCCCGTCGGCCCGGGCGACGACGCCGCGGTGCTGCCGGACGGCACCGTGCTGACCGTGGACGCGGTGAGCGAGGGCGTGCACTTCCGCTCCGGCACCGCGCCGGCCCTGGTCGCGCGCCAGGCGCTGGGGCGGCCGCTCTCGGACCTGTGCGCCGCCGGCGCCGTGCCGCAGCAGGTGCTCGTGGCGGCGCTGCTGCCGCCCGGCTGCGACGGGCCCGGACTGGCGCGCGCCTTCAATGCCCAGGCGCGCGACTTCGGCGTGACCATCATCGGCGGCGACACCAAGCGCACCGCGCCCGGCGCGCTGGCCTTCGCGGTCACCGCCGCGGGCCGCTGCCCCTCCGGCGCGCCCTGGCGGCGCTCCGGCGCGCGTCCGGGCGACCGCCTGTGCGTGAGCGGCCCGCTGGGCGGCGCGGGCCTCGGCCGCAACCTGCGCATCACGCCGCGCGTCGACGTGGTGCGCGCGCTGCGCGCCGCCGACGCACCCGTGCACGCGGCCACGGACCTCTCCGACGGCCTGTCGCGCAACCTGCGGTTGCTGTGCGAGGCGTCGGGCGTGGGCGCGCGGGTCGACGCGCAGCGTGTGCCCATCCACGCCGACGTGCCGGCCGGACGCGACCCGGTGGAGGCCGCGCTGGGCGACGGCGAGGACTACGAGCTGCTGCTGGCCCTCGCTCCCGGCGCGCCGCTGCCCGCGGGCCTGGCGGAGATCGGCGCGCTGACGGCGGCGCCTGGCCTCTGGCTGCTGCGCGACGGCCGCGAGGAGCCGCTGCCGCGCCTCGGGTACGAGCATGCCTTCTGAGCCGCGCCGCGTCGCGCTGCCCGACGTGCGCGCCACGCACGCGCTGGCCGCCGAGCTGGCCGCCACGCTGCGCCCCGGGGACGTGCTGGCCCTGGTGGGCGAGCTGGGCGCCGGCAAGACCGAGCTCGTGCGCGGCCTCGTGGCGGCCCTCGGCGCGCCGCCCGACACGGCCGTCTGCTCGCCCAGCTTCCTGCTGCTCAACCTGTACCGGGGTGGCCGGCTGCCCGTCGCACACTACGATGCCTACTTCATGGACTCCGCGGACGACCTCGAGCGCGCCGGCCTGGACGACCTGCGGCGCCAAGGCTGGCTCACGGTGGTGGAGTGGGCCGACCGCGTGGCGTCCGCGCTGCCCGCGGACTCCCGCTGGCTGGAGCTGGCCCGGGTGCCGGGCGACGAGGGCGCACGCGAGGCGCGGCTCGATGGCGCCCCGGCGGAAGAGCCGCGATGATCGCGGCCGCGCGCGCCTGGCTGGCCATGCTGGGCCTGGCCCTCGGCGCGGCGGCGCAGGACGGCGCTCCGCCGGCCGCCCTGCCGCCCGTGCCGCCGACGCAGTTCGGGCTGCAGGTGCTGGTCAACTCGCCGGTGGTCGTCGTGGCGCGCACGGTCGAGGTGCGCGGCGTCGGCCCGGCGACCGAGCTGCTCAAGGTGCGGGTGCTGGAGCGCATGCGCGGCCTGAGCATCGAGCGCGATGCGGAGCTCCCGGTCCTGGCTCCCCGGGGCCTGTTGCGCTTCGGCGAGGAGAACCTGCTCTGCCTGCGGCCTTGGCGCGGCGGTGAGCGCTACGAGATCGTGCAGCGTGTGGGCGCCGACGAGGCGCACTACGACGAGCGCCTCTCGGTCGTGCGCCGCTCGATCTGGCTGCTCGAGGAGCGCGACCCCATGCGGCGCACCGACGCGACGCTGGACTTCCTGCTCGAGCTGCTGGGCACCGACAAGGACTGGAGCCGCGGCTACGGGCTCGCCGAGCTGCGCTGGATGGCGCGCGAGCAGCGCTGGGTGTTCACGGCCGAGCGCACCGCGCGCCTGCGTGCGGCCGGCCGCGCGAGCCCGCGCGACGACGTGAGGTCGGGTGTCGATTCCGTGGCGGCTTTGCTAAGGTCCCCGGTCCCAAGTGGGCCGCAGGCCGCCGCCACGGAACAATCCCGCCCATGATCGCGACCGCCTTCGCTGCTCTCCTCGCGGTGTGCCTGCAGAACGCGCCGCCGAACGCACCGCAAGCCGCCCCGCAGAACGCTCCGCAAGACGCTCCGCCAAGTGCTGCGCCCGCCGCCCCCGCCCTCGAGCCCATCGAGATCAGCCTCGAGGACGCGCTGCACCTCGCGCTGCAGAACAACCTCTCGATCGCGGGCGCGCGGCTCGACGCGCAAGCCACCGTGGAGCAGTTCGGCTCGGAGTGGGGCGCCTTCGACACGGTCTTCAATGCCGGCGCCTCGTGGGACCGGATCACCACCGCGCCCTCGCCCGCCAACTTCGCGGGCGGCATCGACGTCGGCGGCAATGCGGTGCCCGTGGAGCGCACGACCACGGCGTGGACGACCGGATTCGCGGGCCAGTTCCTCACGGGCACGCGCTGGAGCTTCGACATCGGGCCGCGGCAGGTGGAGACTCAAGGCGCGGCCGACCCGGACGATCCAACCGATGACGGCTTCGACGAGGTCACCACCGGCGAGTGGAACCTGAATGTCGTCCAGCCGCTGCTGCGCGGCGGAGGCGACTATGCGCGCTCCGCGCTGGTCGTCGCGCGCCACGACGCGCATGCCGCGGCGCTGGACGCAGAGCAACTGGCCAGCGACACGCTGCAGTCCGTGACCACGGCCTACTGGCTCGTGGTCTTCGCGCGCCAGGACACCAAGACGCGCGAGCTGTCCGTGCAGCTGGCCACCGAGCTGCTGGACATCACGCGCCGCAAGTTCGAGCAGGGCCTGCAGAACAAGATCGAGGTCACGCAGGCGGAGGCCGAGCTGGCCACTCGCCGCGAGGAGCTGCTCACGGCCCAGAACACCGAAAAGGGCGCCGAGGACAACCTGCGCGAGCTGGTGTTCGCTCCCTCCGCCAAGGACGCCTGGAACAGGCCCCTGGTGGCCACGACCCAGCCCGAGCCGCCGCAGTCCGGCGAGCTCGACGTGGACAAGGCCATCGACGTCGCGCTCTCCTGGCGCGCCGACGTGGCCGCCGAGCGCGAGCGCCTGGAGCGCGCCGAAGTGGACGTGGAGCGAGCCGATAACCAGGCCGATCCGCAGCTGGACTTGACCGCCGGCTACGGCATCAACTCGAACCAGAACACTTACCTCGAGGCCTATCAGCACCTCAAGGACACCAACTACGACGAGACTTCGGTCGCACTGGCCTTCTCGCTGCCCATCGGCAACCGCTCGGCCGGCTACGCCCTGCGGCGCAGCGAGGTGGCCCGCGAGCGGCAGGGCGTCGCCCTGCGCAATATCGAGATGACCGCTGTCGGCGACGTGCGCGCGGCCGTGCGGCAGGTCGAGCTGCAGCGCCTGCGCGTGCAGGTCACGGCCGAGGCCACCCGGCTGCAGCAGGAGGTCTACGACGGCGAGGTGAAGCGCCTCGAGAACGACCTCTCCACGCCCTACAACGTGCAGCAGTTCCAGCGCGACCTGCTGACGGCCATCGACAACGAGACGCGGGCGCGGCTGGACCTCGAGATCGCGCGCTCGCTGCTGCTGGCCTCGCAGGGCCAGCTGCTCCAGGCCTACGGCTTCGAGCGGTCCATGCCCGAGCTGTCCCTCACCGACGCGCCGCCCGCGCCGTAGCCGTAGAGGCCTCGGCGGCGGATCTCGTCCAGCACGCCGGGCGGCAGCCAGGCGGGCGCCGTGCCTGCGAGCAGCGCGGCGCGCACCGCCGTGGAGGAGGCCGGGTGCTGCGGCAGGCGCAGCACGTGGCCGCGGATGCGCTCGACCCCCTCGGCGCCGGCCAGCGCGGCCAGCGGCGCCGGGTCGGGCTCGCGGTCCGCGCGCGCCACCGGGCAGAAGGTGACCAGGCGCAGCAGCTCGCCGGCCTGCCGCCAGGTGGGCAGGTCGGCCAGCGTGTCGGCGCCCACGATGGCGTACAGCGTGGCGCCCGCGGGCAGGCCGGCCAGCAGCTCGCGCGCGGTGTCGATGCTGAAGCTGACGCCGCCGCGGCGCAGCTCGAGGTCGCAGGGGACGAGGCGCGCATCCACCTCGCAGGCGAGGCGCAGCAGCGCGAGGCGGTCGGCGTCCGGCGCCAGCAGCCGCTCGCGCTTGTGCGGCGGCTGGTGCGCCGGCACGAGCAGCACGCGGTCGAGGGCCAGCGCGTCGGCCGCGCCGCGCGCGATGTGCAGGTGCCCCTCGTGGACGGGATCGAAGCTCCAGCCCAGCCAGCCGACGCGCGGCGGCGCGCTCATCGCCTCAGTAGAGGT
>DASUFI010000025.1:0-24179 GCA_036274635.1 Planctomycetota bacterium | reverse complement strand
GCTGCCGCGCGTCACGCCGGGCGCGCCGGTCTTCTTCGGCACGCGGCGCTGCGCGCCGGACATCGACGCGGGCCTCGACCCGCAGGGCGCGCGCGCGGCGGCGGAGGCGGCGCCGCGCACGGACGTGCTGCTGCCGGCGTGGGAGGCGACCGGCGCTTTCACCGGTCCTGCGCACGACGCGAGGCAGGCCGTGGCGCTCACCGGACTCGCGGCGCTCGAGATGGTGGTGGACATCCCGCCGGGCGCGGCGCTGCGCGGCGCGCTGGCGCTGGACAGCCGCCTGCCCGCGGACAGCCACGTCACGTTCGCGGTGCGGGTCGACGGCGAGCGGCTCACCGAGCTGGACGTGCCGGACACGGCCTGGGGCGCGTTCGAGGTGCCGCTCGACGGCCACGCGGGTGCGGGCCGGCGGCTCGAGCTGCGGGTCGAGGACGCCAGCGTGCCGGGGGGCCAGGTGGTCGAGGCGCTCGAGCCCGACTATCCGCGGCGGCACAACGTGGGGGCGCTGTACGAGCCGGCGGTCTCGCGCGTCGGCGTCGCGGACCCGCGCCTCGTGACGACCAGCCGTGTGCCGCGGCGCATCGCGACGTCGGAGCGGCCCTCGGTGCTGCTCATCCAGGTGGAGACGCTGCGCGCGGACGCGCTCGCGCCGTGGGTGGGGGTGGACGGGCAGGACTTCGGCGCGCCGCCGGACCTCGCGCCCAACCTCGCGAAGCTCGCGGCGCGCGCCGTGGTGTGGAAGCGGAACATGGCGCCCAGCTCGTGGACGGTGCCCAGCACGGCCTCGCTGCTCACCGGCCTGCCGCCCTGCGCGCACGGCGCCACGAGCAACCAGCGCTTCGGCCTGCCCGGCGACGTCGCCACGCTGGCCGAGCGCGCCGAGCAGGCGGGCGTGGCCACGGGTGCGGTGGTCGCCAGCGACCTGCTCTCCGCGGCGGCCGGCTACGCGCGCGGCTTCCAGAGCTTCGCGCACGTGCCCTACGCCAACGCGCGGCAGGTGAACACGCTGGCGCAGGCCTTCCTGCAGGACCACGCGGGCCAGCAGTTCCTGCTCTTCCTGCACGAGTTCGATCCGCACTCGCCCTACGCGGCGCCCGAGCCCTGGCGCGACCGCTACGTGCCCGAGGCGCTGCGCGACCGCACCGTCGCCTCCGCCGAGGCGAACATCCTCGCGGGCCTCGAGCGCGGCTACGGCGGCGCGGGGCCGCTGCCGGCGCCCGACGATCCGGACGTGCAGTTCCTGCGCGGCCGCTACCTGGGCGAGATCGCGTGGTGGGACGAGCAGCTGGGCCACCTGCTCGACGCGCTCGCGCGGCTGAAGCTGGACGACAGCACGCTGATCGTCATCACCGCCGACCACGGCGAGGAGTTCATGGAGCACGGCCTGTACGGGCACGGCAGCGACCTGTACGAGGAGACGCTGCACGTGCCGCTGCTCGTGGTGCCGCCGCCGGGCTGGCGCGTGGCGCTGCCGGTGGGGGCGCGCGAGGAGGTGGTGGGCAGCGCCTCGCTGCATGCTTCGATCCTCGAGTGGCTGGGCGTGCCCTACGACCCGGGCGAGGTGCGGCCGCCGCTGCGCGAGCCCACGGGCTGGGCCTACAGCACCACGAGCAAGGGCGTCGTGCTCGTGCAGGGCGCGGATCCGCTGAGCCGCAAGCTGGACTCGATGCGCACCGACGGCCTGCGCGCGATCGTCAGCTGGCCCGTGCCGGGCGACACGGTCGGGCCGCAGCACCTCGCCTTCGACCTGCGCGCGGATCCCGCGCAGCACGCGCCGCTCGCGGACGGCGCCGCGGACGGCGCCTTCAGGCTGCTGCTCCAGGCCGAGACGTGGTGCGACGAGCATCGCGCGGCGGCGGCGCCCGAGGGCCTGGACAGCGCGCAACTCGACGCGTTGCGGCAATTGGGATACCTGGGCGGGAAGGGCGCGCCGAGCGAGCCGCCGCCGACGCCGCTGAGCGAGCCGCCGCACTGACGAGCCCGCCTTGCGGCGCCCCGGCCGCCCGTCTACGCTGCCCCTTCCCCGTCGCCGGAGCCGTTCGCCCCCGCCATGCCAGCCACGTCCGTGATCGGCGCCCAGTGGGGCGATGAGGGCAAGGGCAAGATCATCGACCTGATCGCGGATCGGGCCGATGTCGTCGTGCGCTTCCAGGGCGGCGCGAACGCCGGGCACACGGTCATCGTGGAGGGCAAGAAGCACGTCTTCCAGCTGCTCCCGAGCGGCGTGCTGCACCCGGGCAAGCTCAACGTCATCGGCCACGGCGTGGTGGTCGACCCCGAGCAGCTGCTGACGGAGATCGCGGCCTTCCGCGCCGACGGCATCGAGCTCGCCGGCCGGCTGCTGGTGTCGGGCGGCGCGCACGTCGTGCTGCCGTACCACAAGGTCATCGACCGGCTGCAGGAGGGGCGCAAGGCGGGCGTGGTCATCGGCACCACGGGGCGCGGCATCGGGCCGGCCTACGCGGACAAGGCGCTGCGCAGCGGCCTGCGGATGTGGGACCTGGTGGACGAGCAGCGCCTGCGCCCGCGGATCGCGGCCAACGTGGAGGACAAGAACAAGCGCATCGTGGCGCTGGGCGGGGAGCCGCTGGCCTTCGAGGAGGTGTGGGAGCAGGCGCTGGAGTGGGGCAGCAGGCTGGCGCCGCTGGTCACCGACACGGGGCGGCTGCTGCGCGAGCGGCTGGCCGCCGGCGCGCACGTCTTCTTCGAGGGCGCGCAGGGCGTGATGCTCGACATCGACCACGGCACCTACCCGTTCGTGACCAGCAGCAACGCCGACAGCCTCGGCATCGCGGCCGGCGCGGGCGTGCCGCCGCGCGCGATCGGCCGGCAGCTGGGCGTGTGCAAGGCCTACTGCACGCGCGTCGGCGAGGGACCCTTCCCGTCGGAGCTGTCCGGCCCCACGGCCGACCGGCTGCGCGAGGGCGGCAGCGAGTTCGGCGCCGTCACGGGCCGCCCGCGCCGCTGCGGCTGGTTCGACGTCCCGGCCATGCGCTACGCCGCCGCCCTGTGCGGATTCGACGGGCTCTGCATTACAAAGCTCGACGTGCTCTCCGGCCTGCGGCACGTGGGCCTCGTGGTGGCCTACGAGATCGACGGGCGGCGCGTGGACGAGTACCCGGTCGACACCGCGCTGGTCGAGCGCGTCAAGCCCGTCATCGACGAGAGCCCGGGCTGGAAGGAGAACCTCTCCGGCATGCGGCGCTTCGCGGACCTGCCGCCCGCGTGCCGCGCCTTCGTGGAGGAAATCTGCTCGCGCACGGGCGTGCCGTGGGAGATCCTGTCCGTGGGGCCGAGCCGCGAGGCCACCATCTTCCGGGAGTCGGCGTGACGGCGCGCAAGCACAGCCTCGAGCTGGACGTGGCGCGCGACAAGCTGCCGCGGCACGTGGCCATCATCATGGATGGCAACGGGCGCTGGGCGCAGCGGCAGGGGCTCATCCGCACGTCGGGCCACGAGGCCGGCGCGCGCAGCATCCGCTCGGTGACCACCGAGTGCGCGCGCCTCGGGCTCGAGCGCCTCACGCTGTACGCCTTCAGCCACGAGAACTGGCGCCGGCCGCGCCCCGAGGTGGCCTTCCTCATGCGCCTGCTCAAGCAGTTCCTGGTGCAGGAGCGGCCCACGCTGGTGGAGAACGACGTGCGCCTCACGGCCATCGGGCGGCTGGACGACCTGCCCGCCTCGGCGCGCCGCGAGCTGGACCGCACGCTGGAGCTGACGGCCGCGCACGGCGGCCTCAACCTGTGCCTCGCGCTCAGCTACGGCGGGCGCGCGGAGATCGTGGACGCGTGCCGCGCGCTGGCGCGCGACGTGGCGGCCGGACGGCTGGCGCCCGAGGACATCGACGAGCAGGCGCTGTCGCAGCGGCTCTACCAGCCCGGCCGCGACCCGGACCTGCTGGTGCGCACGGCGGGCGAGATGCGCGTGAGCAACTTCCTGCTGTGGCAGATCAGCTACGCGGAGCTGCACGTCACGCCCGCCTGCTGGCCCGAGTTCGGCGTGGCCGAGCTGCACGCGGCGCTGCGCGACTACGCCACGCGCACGCGCAAGTACGGCGGCCTCGTGGACGTGCTCGATCCCGAGGCGCTGCAGCGCGCGGGACGCGCGCCGCCGCGCCCCGCCGCCGCCCGCCGGAGCTGAGCGCGCGTGCTGAGGCGCACGGCCATCGGCCTCTGCCTGCTGGCCGTGATCGTGGGGGCCTGGGCCTTCGATCGCGGCCATCCGGGCCGGCCGGCGTGGGCCTCGGCGCTCGTGGGCGCGGTGGTCATGCTGGGCGCGCTCGAGGAGCTGCAGCGCTTCGGCGGCGCGACGCCGGCGCAGCGCGCGCTCGGCCGCGTCTCGGGCCTGACGTGGCTGGGCGTGCTCGTGCTGGCAGGCCTGCTGCCCACGCCGCTCACGGTGCACCTGTCGCAGGCCCTCGCGCTGCTGTCGCTCGCGGCCTGCCTGCTGCTGGGCACGCAGCTGGCGCGGGGCCCTGGGCCGCGCACCGCGCGCCTGGCGGGCAGCCTGTGGTTCCAGCTGCCCTACGTGGGCGGGCTGGGCTGCCTCGTCGGGCTGCTGCTGGGCGGCTCGCTGGACTACTGCTTCACGCTCGTCCTGGTGGCCAAGTCGTCCGACACGGGCGCCTACTTCGCGGGCAAGCTGCTCGGGCGGCACAAGCTGGCGCCGGACATCAGCCCCAACAAGACCTGGGAGGGCGCGGCGGGCGGGCTGCTGCTGCCGGCGCTGATGGGGGCCTGGCTGCTGCCGGGACTGGTGGTGCGCGCCGCGCCGGTGGGCTCGTCGGGGGTCGAGGCGCTGGCGGTGCCGCGGGACGCGCTGCTCGGCGCGTGCATGGGCCTCACGCTGGGCACGCTGGCCATCGGCGCGGACCTGATCGAGTCGCTGCTCAAGCGCAGCCGCGGCGTGAAGGACTCGTCCACCCTGCTGGGGCCGGCGGGCGGCCTGCTGGACCTGGCGGACACGCTGCTGGTGGTGGGGCCCATCGCGGTGGCCTATACTGCCGTGATCGCCTGATCACCGCGATCGACGCGCGCGACCGGCGCGTCGCGCCCGCCGGGAGCGCCTGCCTCCGCCTCATGATGGCCCGCCGCGCATGGACGTGACCGTGCCGCTGCACTCCGCCGAGGAGGAGCGCACGCTGCTCGGGACCCACGAGGCGCGCGCGCGGGCCATCCGCAACCGCTTCGGCGTGGCGCTGGCCGTGCGGCGCGGCCGCGTGCACGTCGAGGGCGAGGTGGAGGAGGACGTCTCCGACGCCGTGCGCCTCGTGCGCGCGCTGCTGCACCACCTGCGCTCCGAGGGCAAGCTGGACGACGAGGCCTTCCAGCGCCTCATGGAGGCCGACGACCGCATCGGCGCCGAGGAGGAGCCCGCGGCGCGGCGCGGCGGCCCGCTGCCGGCCGGCGTGGAGTGGCGCTCGCCGGGCCAGGAGCGCTACGTGCGCACCATGGAGCGCTGCCCCATCACCTTCGCGATCGGGCCCGCGGGCACGGGCAAGACCTGGCTGGCCGCGGCCGTGGCCGTCACGGCCCTGCGGCGCGGCACGTACCGCAAGCTCATCCTGGTGCGCCCGGCGGTCGAGGCCGGCGAGCACCTGGGCTTCCTGCCCGGCGACTTCGTGGCCAAGATCAACCCCTACCTGCGCCCCCTCTACGACGCCCTCTCGGCCCACCTCGAGCCCGGCAAGCTGAAGTTCTTCCTCGAGACGGACGTGATCGAGATCGCGCCGCTGGCCTACATGCGCGGCCGCACGCTGGACGAGTCCTTCATCATCCTGGACGAGGCGCAGAACACCACGCCCGGCCAGATGAAGATGTTCCTCACGCGCATGGGCCAGCGCAGCCGCGTGGTGGTCACGGGCGACGACAGCCAGATCGACCTGCCGCCGCACCAGCGCAGCGGCCTGATCGACGCCGAGGACCTGCTGCGCAACGTGCCGGACATCGGCTTCGTGCGCCTCGACCGCAAGGACATCGTGCGCCACCCGCTGGTGCAGAAGATCGTGAGCGCCTACGAGCAGCGGGACCGCAGCGGCGAAGGCCCGCGGCGGTGATCGAGGTGACCAGCCGGCAGCGCCTGCTGCCCGTGCGCGCCGCCGACGTGCGCGCCGTCGTGCGCGCCGCCTTCGCCGCCGAGGGCGCCGGAGCCCCGCGCCTGGCCGTGCGCGTGCTGGACGACGCCGCCATCCGCGCGCTCAACGCGCGCTGGCTGGGGCACGACTGGGCCACGGACGCCATTGCCTTCGACTATGCCGAGGACCCGGACCCGCGCGGACCGCGCGGCGAGGTGTGCGTCTCGGCCGAGACCGCCGTGCGCGAGGCACGCGCGCGCCGCGCCGACCCGCGCGGCGAGCTGCTGCTCTACGTGGCGCACGGCACGCTGCACCTGCTGGGCTGGAGCGACGCGACGCCGGCGCGCCGGCAGGCGATGAATCGCCGCGCTGCGGCGCTCGTGCGGCGAGCGGTCGGACCGCTCGACGCACACCCCGCGAACCAGCGGGCGGCGCGGCGAGCGGTCGGACCGCGCCGCGCCCGGCCGCGGCGCCGCGGGCCGTGATGCTCTTCCAGCGCCGCCTGCTGGTGGAGCTGCTGGCCAACGCCGCCAGCACGCTGCTCATCCTGTCGGTGATCCTCATGCTGGCCAGCATCGCCCAGGTGCTGGCGCACCCCGAGGGCCTGACGCTCCCGTCCCTCGCGCGCATCCTGCCCATCTTCGCCTTCTCGCAGCTGGACATCACGCTGCCCATCTCGGTGCTCGTCTCGGTGGTGCTCACCTACGGGCGGGCGGCGGCGGACAACGAGATCGACGCGCTGCGCACGAGCGGCGTGCACCCGCTGCAGGTGGGCCTGCCGGGCCTGCTCTTCGGCACGCTCATGTCGCTGACGCTGCTGGCCGCCATGGACTACGCCAAGCCCTGGGCCGAGGTGGCCAAGGACCGCTTCCGCAACGACATCGACCTGGGCGCGGTGCTGCGCAACAAGCTCTCCGCCGGCGAGCCGGTGCCCCTGAACGACGGGCGCACGGTCATCACGGTGGACGGCTTCAACGAGCAGGGCCAGGCGCTGGGCGTGCGGCTGCAGCAGTACTCGGAGGACGGCGAGATCGAGCGCGAGCTGCTGGCCGAGCGCGCGGAGATCGGCGTCCAGCCGGCGCGCGGCGAGCTGACGCTGACGCTGCGCAACTTCCACACGGTGCGGGGGCCGCGCTTCGACGGCGTGGAGACCACCGTCACGGTGCAGGTGGGGCGCGGCTCGACCGAGCTGGACATCGACGACCTCACCACGCCCCAGCTGCTGTCCGAGCTGCAGCGGGGCGACCGCCTGAGCGGCATCAAGCGCGGCGAGGTGGAGCTGACCATCTACATGCGCGTGGCGGGCGCGGCCGCGTGCCTGCTGTTCACGCTGGTGGGCATGCCGCTGGCGCTGCTCTTCCGGCGCGGGGACCGGACGGGCGCCTTCCTCATCGCCTTCCTCGTGGCGCTGTTCCTGTACTTCCCGTCGCGCGAGGTGTCGGTCTACCTGGCGGACAAGAAGCTGCTCTCGCCCGGCGTGGCCAGCTGCACGGGCTGCGCGCTGCTGCTGGTGGTCGGCGTCGGGCTGTGCCGGCGCGTGCTGCTGCGATGACCGGGCGCCTCGACCGCTACGTCGCGGGCATCTACCTGTCCTGCTGGGTCCTGGCCGTGGTCTTCTTCGTCGGCCTGTTCGGCGTGGTCGACTTCTTCGGCAACATCGGCGACCTGATCGACCACGCGCGCTCCACCGGCGGCGGCGCGGGCATCATCGGCCGCTTCTACCTGTGCCAGGCGCCGCGCATCTTCAAGGAGATGGCGCCCTTCGTGATGCTCATGGCGGCGCTGCTCACCGTGCTGCGCCTGCAGCGGCACAACGAGTTCATGGCCATGCAGCTCACGGGCCGCTCCTCGCGGCGCGTGCTGCTGCCGGTGTTCGTGATGTCGGCGATCTTCACCGGGCTGCTGGCCTGGGTGCAGGAGAGCGTGGCGCCGCGCGTGTCGGTCGAGCGCGAGCGGCTGGAGGCCCTCCTGCTCAAGGGCCGCAAGGACTGGACGCTCGACCCCATCCACATCAAGGACGCGCAGGGCTGGCTGTTCTCGGCGCACGACTTCCACGTCTACACCGGCGTCATCGACAAGCTGCACGTGAGCGGGCGCGACGCGCAGGGCCGCAACGTCTCGGTGAGCGGCAGCGACGCGACGTGGGACGACGAGGCCGGCGGCTGGCGCGTGCAGGGCGGCGTGCGCGAGGTGCGCAGCCTGCCCGAGGGCGAGCTGCTGGAGACGGAGGCGGCCGACCTCGTGGTGACTGACGTGCGGCCCGACGACCTGCTCATGGAGCACCGGCAGACCTTCGACCTCTCCTACGCGGAGATCCTCGAACGGTCCGAGCGCTATCCCTCGGCGCCCGGCTACCGGTTGCTGCGGCACTACCACGTGACCTATCCGCTCTCGGTGCTGCTGCTCGTGCTGCTGGGCGTGCCCTTCGTGCTGCGCCGGCCGCAGCAGCGGGGCTTCGTGGGGGTGGGCGCCGCGCTGGGGCTGTGCGTGGCCTTCATGCTGGTGGACGCCACGGTGCGGGACCTCGGCAACCACGGCTGGCTGCACCCCGTCGTGGCGGCCTGGCTGCCCGTGATCCTGGCCGGCAGCCTCGGCGTCGTGCTGCTGGACAGCGTGGACGACTGAGGCCGCGACCCCGGGCCGCTTGCGCCGGGGCCCGGAATCCGTAAGCTTTCCGGGCTCGTTTCCGCACCGGAAAACCAGGAGTCACGGACCATGAGCCGGGTCTGCATGTACTGCGGCCGAAGCACCCAGGTGGGGCGCATGATCGCCCGGCGCGGTCTGGCCAAGAGCAAGGGCGGCGTCGGCCTCAAGACCACGGGCATCACGGCCCGCCGCTTCAAGGCCAACGTGCAGAACGTGCGCGCCTTCGTCGGCGGCAGGATGCTGCGCGTCCGCGTCTGCGCGCGCTGCCTCAAGTCCGGCGTCGTGCGCAAGGGGCAGGGCGCGCGCAAGATCGCCTGATCGCGCGCGGCGTCGCCGCGACCGCCCGCTCCGGAAGCACGACGCCGGCAGCGAGCCTGCGCTCGCCACCGGCGTCATCGAGCTCGGGCGTCGAGCCGCGCGTCAGCGCGGGCCCCTGCCGCCGCCCCCTCCGCCACCGCGGCTGCCGCCGCTCGATCCGCCGAACGAGCCGCCCGAGCTGTGGCCGCCGCCGAAGGAGCCACCCGAGCTGTGACCGCCGCTCGACGGCGCGGACGAGGGCCGGCTGGGCGCGGACGACGTGCGCGACGGCATCGACGCTGGCGCAGGCGCGGACGACCGCGGCGCGCTCGCCGACGGCGCCGGCGAGCTCGGGCGCGCACCACCCGAGGAGTTGCCCGCCGACGACGTCGTCGGGAACGGGTTGATGTAGGGGTGGTTGTCGATCGTCGCGCGGTCACTCGCGCCTGGGGCCGTCGAGCCGTTCGGCAGCGGCGCGTTGCTCAGGGGGAGCGTGGACGTCGGCGCGCGCTGGTCGAGGGCCACCGGGTTCACGCGCGAGTTGTACGGCACCGAGCCCATGCGCACGACGACCGGACCCTCGCGGTTCGAGGACGTGCCCGTGCGCGTCGAGCCGCTCGAGGTCGAGACAACCACCCGCGGGCGCGGGCCGTCGGGCAGGCGTGCCGGCTGCTCGCTCCACGGCCGCTGGCCGTCGCCCGTCAGCACCGCATGGCCCGGGCGCGGGCCGCGCTCCGTGCGCGTCACGACGACGGGAGCCGTGCTGTCGGGCGCGCGGCGCGCGACGCGGTCGGTCACGTGCGGCACGCGATCGGCCGGCGTGTTGCCGAGGAAGTCGCCGCCGGACAGCCGTAGCTGGCCAGAGGTGCGTGGCGCCAGGGCCACGACCTGGTTCGTGCTGGAGTCGAACGAGTCATTCCAGCTGCATGTGTCCCAGCTGCCGCAGCCGGACCACCACGGGTTGCAGCCCCAGCCGCAGCCATTGCCCCACCAGCCGCAGAACGAGCCGAAGCAGGCCGAGAAGGACCAGTGCCAGCCCGAGCCCCAGCACAGCGAGAAGCTGCTGCCCCACGGGTTGCACCACGGGCCGCCCCAGCCGAACCACCAGCCCGTGTTCCAGTAGCAGGGCGACCAGCAATAGGACGGATAGTAGACGTAGGGCGCGTAGAGCGGGCCGTACCAGTAAGGCGCGCTGTACACCGGCACGTAGGAGTAGGCGGGGTAGGACTGGTTGTAGGAGTCCGTGTACGGCCCGCTGCCGTAGTAGTAGTTGTTCGTGACGTACTGGTCGCCGGCGCCCTCCACGGAAGCGGGCATCTGCGGATAGTTGTAGGCCTGCTCCTGCGGCGCGGCCGGCGGCGGCTCGAAGCGGTCGGCGATGGCGTCGAGGATGATCTCGGCGCGCACCTTGCCGTACTCGGGCTCGTCGGCCGGGATGGCCACGCGGATGCGCACCCAGTTCGTGCCGGGCGCGCCCTGGGCCTCGACCGCGATCCACAGCTTGCCGGCGACGATGCGGCCGTTGCTCTCGAGGTACGGCAGGTCGGCCTGGACGGAATCGTTCAGGCTGGCGACCACCTCGAGCGTCTGCTTCCACGCATCCGCGAGGCCGACGGGCAGGTCGATGTAGACCTCGTCGTCCGCGAACTGCAGCACGCCGAATTGCGGCGGCGCCACGGGCTGGCCGTCTTGCGCGTCGGCCGCGGAGGCGGAGTTCAGGACGAGCGCGCAGGCGCCGACGGCGAGCAGCACTCGATGAAGCGAGCGGGCCATGTGCCCTCCTTTGTTCCCGGCAGATCTCACGTCTGCGTGCGGCCGGGCTGCGCTGGAGATGCGGAAATCATACTGCGTCCAACAAGAACTAGCGTGATTCGCGGTGGCTGCCCTGCGGCACAACTCGGCCCAATTCGTTTGAAACGTGCGGGCCCGATGCGGCTCCGAGCGCAGGGCCTCGCGCGCGAGACATGCGCGTCGCTCACGTCGGTCGCGGCGTGACCGGAAGCCGCGGCGTGATGCGGGCCGCCCGCGCGCGCACCACGAGGCTTCGCCACGAAGCCTGCCGCGGTTGCGGCGTGTGTCGCTGCACCCGCGGCGCCACGCCTCGATCGGCGCGGCGCGCATCGCATGCGGCGACGCGCCGGGGGTGGGTCGCCCCGGGCGTCGCGCGCCCTCAGCTCTCGGCCGCGGCCGCCACCTTCCAGGCGGCGCGGTACTCCAGCCCGAGCGCCAGCAGCCGCTGCAGGAGCTCGGTGTAGCTGAGGCCCGCGGCCTTGGCCGAGAGCGCGAGGTCCTCGCCGCGCTCGAGGTTGGGGTTGGGATTGGCTTCCAGGAACCACATGCCGCCGTCGGGTGCGAGGCGCAGGTCCATGCGCGCGCAGCCCGACAGCGAGAGCGACCGGTACACGCGCCGGCAGAGCGACTCGAGGCGCGGCAGCAGCCCGTCGGGCAGGCTCGCGGCCGGACCCGTCTTCACGCCCAGCTTCTTCTGGTAGGCCGCGTCCCACTTCACGCGCTCGGTGGCGATGTTCTCGGTGGCCTCGGGCAGGTTGGAGAAGGTCATCTCCCAGGTGGGCAGCACGCGCAGGCGCTGGTTGCCGAGCACGCCCACGTACAGCTCGCGGCCTTCGATGTACTGCTCGACCAGCGCGTCGGTGCCCACCTTGCCGTGCATGAAGGCCACGCGCTCGGCGAGCTTCTCGTCGTTGTGCACGATGGAGGCCTGCGCGATGCCCTTGCTGGCCTCCTCGCTCACGGACTTCACCAGCAGCGGGAACGACAGGCGCCTCGGCCGCGCGACCTTGCGGCCGATGGGGAAGTGCGCGAAATCCGGCGTGCGGATGCGGTGGTAGGCCAGGATCTTCTTGGTCAGCACCTTGTCGCGCGCCAGCGTGAGGCCGCGCGGGTTGCAGCCGGTGTAGGGCACCTTGAGCAGCTCGAGGTAGCTGACCACGTGCTGGTCGTACACGCCGACGCCGTGGAACTCCTCGAGCAGGTTGAAGGCGACGTGCGGCTTGAGGACGTCGATCGCGGAGCGGATCACGCCGAGGTCGCTCTGCACGCCCAGCGCGTGCGGTTCATGGCCGAGGCGCTTGAGCGCCCGCAGCACGTCGTACTCCGCGCGCCACGTGAAGGGGTCGACGGGCTTGTCCGCCGGCGCCGAGGTGGCGCGGGACACCTGCTCGTCGGCATCGGCCGGCGGCACCAGATCCGTGTGCATGAGCACGAGCACGCGGAGCGGCTGGCGTGCGACCATCCCGCGAGCGTAGCAGTGCGCCGCCGCGCTTTCAGCCGCGAGACGCCGTTTCGCGCCACGCTCTGGCCCACGGCTGGCCGGGAGTCGAGGCCGGCTCGTGAGTCGGACGGGCGCGGCCAGCGCGTCGCGGCGACTCAGGCCGGCGGCGCGAGCACGCAATAGGCATCCAGGTCCCGGCGCGTCTCCAGCAGGGAGGTGCTCGTGCGGTCTGCGCCCGCCTCGCCCAGCAGACGCGCGTCGCTCGCGGGCGCGGCCGACTGCCAGCGGCCGACGACGATGCGGGTCTCCGGCGCCAGCGCGCGCAGCCTGCGGCACAGCAGCTGGGCGCGCGCCAGCCCGCCGGGCGCGAGGGCGCCGACGCACACCAGCGCGGGCCGCGTCTGCTCGACCTGCGCGAGCACCTCGGAGACGAGCAGGTCGCTTCCCAGCACCTCCAGCTTTCCCTGTCCGCTTTCGCGCATGAGCTGCCGCAGCATGCCCAGCGCGAGCACGTCCAGCTCGTCCGACGCCGGGCAGCCCAGCACGACGGGCCGATCCGTCCGGGCCGGCGCCGGCGCCCCGTCGAGCGCCTCCACGATGTGGCGCGTGGCCTGCAGGCCGAACTCCAGGTCGCCGTGGTCGAGGCCTTCGCGCACCAGGTCCGCCTTGAGGGCCGAGACCGCCGGCAGGAGCACGCCGTCGTAGGCCTCCTCGGCCTGGTGCGTGCGCGCGAACTCGAGGGCGATCTGCAGGGCCTCGTCCTCGTCGTGCGCCAGCAGGCGCTGGTAGTACTTGGCGTCGTCGGGCGCGGCGGGCTCGTTGCCCAGCAGGAAGGCGATGAAGGCGAGCTGCGGCACATGGCGACAGAGCACGAGCAGGCACACGGTGAGCGGCGTCCCGACGAACAGGCCCACCGGCCCCCAGAGCAGCGTCCAGAAGGCGATGGCCACCACCAGCGCCACGGGCGAGATGCCGGCGCTGCGGCCGTAGAGCACCGGCTCGACGGCCGCGTAGATGATGAGCTCGACGACGGCAAACAGGCCGATCACGAGCAGCGGCTGGGTCCAGCCCGGCGACACGGCGAGGCTGAGCGCGGCCGGGAAGGCGGCCGCGAGCCACGGCCCGATGTACGGGATGAAGCGCAGCAGCGCGCCCAGCAGGCCCCACAGCAGCGCGAAGTCGACCCCGATCACATACAGCCCGATGCTGATCGCGACGCCGAAGCCGAGGTTCACCAGGCCCTGCGCCAGCAGATAGCGGCTGATGCGCTCGCCGGCCTCGTCCAGCGCGTGCGTCATCACGCTCAGGTTGCTGCGGCCGAACATGTGCACGATGCGATCGCGCAGCGCGCGCCGCTGCGCCAGGATGAAGGCGGCCAGCATGACCGCCAGTCCCGCGCTCGCGAGCGAGTCGAGGAGCGGCGCGAGGCGCCCCGTGAGGGAGACATCCTCCACGACGGTGACGGGCGTCGCCTCCTCGTCGGGCGTCGCGGGCTGGTCCTCGAGCGCCTGGCCCAGCTCCGTCAGCGTCTGCTGGGCCTCGGGCGACAGCGGTCCCCGGCGCGCGCTCCGCAGGACCGCCAGCTTGTCGCGGATGTTGCTCTCGTAGGCCGGCAGCTTCTCGAGCACGGACTCCGCCTGCACCGCGACGAGCACACCGACGCCGGCCGCGGCGCCGATCGAGATCAGCATCACCAGGACGACGGGCATGGGGCCTGGCAGGCCATGGCGCTGCAGCCACTCGACCACGGGCGCGAGCAGGAACACCAGGAGCACGGCCACCGCGAGCGGCGCCAGCAGCGGACGGCCGAAGTACAGCGCCATCACGACGAGGGCGCCCGTCCCCAGCACGACGAAGGGGCGATTCGGGGAGGTTGGCTTGGTCATGGGAGGGCTCGCCCGGCGCGCGGGGCAGGGCGGCAGTCCGAGCCCATTCGCACACGCGGTGCCAGTGGAGCGTCGCGGCCGACGGGCCGGGAACCGCGCGCTGGCCTCTCTCGGAGCATGCCTTCAGCGGAGGGACGAGGCGATTTGTGCAAACCGCTTCCTGCCGAGCGCGCGACGCGGGGCGGGGCCGGGGCGCGCTAGTATGCGACGCATGACCGACATCCAGCTCGAGCCCCTCGAAGCCCGCGTCCTCGGCGTGCTCATCGAGAAGGCACTGACCACACCCGAGCAGTACCCGCTGAGCCTCAACGGCCTCACCGCCGGCTGCAACCAGAAGAACAACCGCGACCCGGTGCTGTCCGTGTCCGAGCGCGAGGTCGCCGACGCGATCCTGCGGCTGCGCGTGGCGGGCCTGGTGGAGTTCGTGCAGCTCACCGGCCAGCGCGTGGAGAAGTACAGGCACAATGCCGACGCGCACCTGCAGCTGCAGCCCGCCGAGGTGGCCGTGCTGGCCGAGCTGCTGCTGCGCGGGCCGCAGCAGGCGGGCGAGCTGCGCGGCCGCGTCGAGCGCATGCACGCGATGCCCGACCTGCAGGCGCTGCAGCTCGTGCTCGACGCGCTGGCGGTCAAGGGCCTGGTCGTCCGGCTGGAGCGGCGCTCCGGCGAGCGTGCGAGCCGCTACGCGCAGACGCTGTGCCCGGCGCAGGGCGCCGCGCCCCCCGCGGGGCTGGGGCCGGCCGCGGCTTCGCAGGCCCCGGTGACGGCCAACTCGCCCCACGAAACGCCTGGCGTCGCCAACACCCCGTCCTCCGCGGGCGAGCTGGCCGCACGCGTCGCCGCCCTCGAAGCCGAGGTGAGCACGCTGCGCGAGCGACTGCGCGCCCTCGCGGCGCGCGCCGGGGCGGCGCTCGAGGCGGACTAGACCGACATCGCCCGCACCGCCGCGGGCACTTCCACCTCGCACGCGGTCGCCTTCTGCACGTCCTCGGCCGAGTGCCCCGGCGCGACCTCGACCAGCAGCAGCGGGTTGCCGGGCCGCACGTCGAGCACGCACAGGTCCGTGATGATGCGCTGCACGACGCGCACGCCCGTGAGCGGCAGCGTGCACTGCGCGAGGATCTTGGGCTCGCCCTTGGCGAGGTGCTCCATCACGACGACGACGCGTCGCGCTCCCGCGACGAGGTCCATCGCGCCGCCCATGCCCTTGACCATCTTGCCGGGGATCATCCAGTTGGCCAGGTCGCCGTCGCGCGAGACCTGCATGGCGCCGAGGAAGCACTGGTCGATGTGCCCGCCGCGGATCATCGCGAAGGAGTCCGAGGACGAGAAATAGGAGCAGCCCGGCGTCTCGGAGATGGTCTGCTTGCCGGCGTTGATGAGGTCGGGGTCCTCGTCGCCTTCGAGCGGGAAGGGCCCGATGCCGAGCATGCCGTTCTCGGACTGCAGCGAGATGCGCACGCCGCGCGGGATGCAGTTGGCGATCAGCGTGGGCAGGCCGATGCCCAGGTTCACGAACTGGCCGTCGCGCAGCTCCTGCGCGGCGCGGGCGACGATCTGGTCGCGGCTGAGCATCAGGCGCTCCGCTTGCGCACGGTGCGCTGCTCGATGCGCTTCTCGTAGCGCTCGCCGCGCACGAGGCGCTGGACGAAGACGCCCGGCGTGTGGATGCCGTCGGGCGGCAGCGCGCCGGGCGGCACGATCTCCTCCACCTCCGCGATGGTGATGCGCGCGGCCGTGGCCATCATCGGGTTGAAGTTGCGCGCGGTGCGCCTGTACACGAGGTTACCGGCCTCGTCCGCCTTCCAGGCCTTGACCAGCGCGAAGTCGCCGCGCAGCGCGTGCTCGAGCACGAAGGGACGTCCCTCGAACTCGCGCGTCTCCTTCCTGGGCGAGGCCTTCAGCACGCCGCCGTCCTTGCGGTACAGCATCGGCAGGCCGCCGTCGGCCACCTGCGTGCCGAAGCCGGTGGGCGTGTAGAAGGCCGGGATGCCGGCGCCGCCCGCACGCAGCCGCTCGGCGAAGGTGCCCTGCGGCACCAGCTCCACCTCCAGGTCCCCGCCCAGGAACTGCTGCTCGAAGGTCTTGTTCTCGCCCACGTAGGTGCTGACCATCTTGCGGACCTGGCGCGCGCGCAGCAGCAGCCCGAGGCCGAAGTCGTCCACGCCGCAGTTGTTGGAGATGACGGTGAGGTCCTTCACGCCGCGGCGCACGAGCGCGGCGATGAGGTTCTCGGGGATGCCGCACAGGCCGAAGCCGCCCGCCAGCAGCACCGCGCCGGCGGGGATGTCGGCCACGGCCTCGTCGGCGGAAGCCAGGATCTGGACCATGGAGCGGCAGACTAGCAGGAGGACCGCGCGCGCCGCGAGGGGCGCGGGCACCTAGCCGTCCAGGGCCTGCTCGAACACCTGCCAGCGCGCGGACGATGCCGGCTCGTGCAGCTCTCGCAGCGCCTGCAGCCCGCGGTTGGCGGCGTCGTGGGCGGCCGAGGTGTCGTGCAGGTCGAGCGCGAGGCGCAGGGCGCGCTCGCTGTGGTCGGCCGAGGCGCGCCACTGGCCGTCGAGGCCGAAGTCCGCCGCCAGGGAGGCGAGGGCGCGCAGCTCGAGCGCGCGCTCGCCGGCGAGGCGCGCGCAGTTGGCGGCGTGGGCGTGCTGCACGATGGCGCCGCGCGCGTCGAGGATGCGGTAGAGGTCGTCGCCGCAACCCTGCGCCACGCCGGCGCGCAGGAGGAGCTGCTCCTTGTCGGGCAGCAAGGTGAGCAGCAGCGAAGCGCGGCGCTCGGCCGCGGCGGCCTCCGGGAAGAGGTGGCCCTCGCGCAGGGCCGCCGCCTGCAGGTGGAAGACCCGCGCCTGCGTGGCGGCGCTGTCGAGCTGCCCGCCGAGGTCGCTGGGCAGCGCGGCGACGGCGGCCCGCATGGCGGGCACTGCGATGTCGGGGCGGTTGGCGCTCACGGCCAGCTCGGCCAGCATGAGCCGGGCGTGCGCCAGACCGGGCGCGTCCTGCAGCCGCTCGAGCATGTCCGTGGCTTCCTGGAGCTGGATCACGTCGCCCCGCAGGGCGGCCAGCAGGGCCTGGGCCCGGGCGATCGTGGGCGGATGCGCGGCCTGGCGCGCCTCGGTCAGCGCCACCTCGGCGGTGCGGCGCGCGCCCTCGAGGTCGCCCCCGTCGAGGAGCTTCTCGGCCTGCTCCAGCCGGCCCAGGGCGAGGCGCTGCTCCCAGGTGATGGGGGCGCCCTCGGAAGCCGGGTGGCTCGAGCAGCCGGTCAGGCCTGTCGCGCAGGCGGTGGCGAGGACGGCCGCCAGCAGGCCGCGGCCGTGCCGATCGGCCCACCGCAGCAAGATTCTGGGTCGGGGAACAAATTCGATTGGCATGGCGTCCGTAGAGCGGCCACAATACCGGTCGGAAAGTGGTTGGCGGGCGGATGCCGCCCCCGGCCCATATCGGTCGCAGGCCTCGCCGCGACCTGCCGTGACCCGGTTCACGGCCCCCCGGCGTGCGAATCGCGCCGGGAGACCAGAGCAGCCCGCTGTCGCCGAGGATGGACGGTTGCCGCGCAGGGCAAGCGGCAAGCAGTCCCGGCGGGCCGTCAGGCCAGCGTATTGGCCATGTTCGGAGTTCGTCATGCAGGAACAGCAGTTCAAGGCCCGCTCCCGCCGAGGTCGCCGTCGCCGTGGTCGGGGCGGACGTCCATGGCAAGGCCAGCCCGGCGGAGGGCACGGGGGCTCGCCGCCCGGTGGCTTCCAGCAGCAGGGCTTCGTCCGCCAGGAGGACGTCCCCTACGGCCCGCAGCAGCGCGTCGAGGTGACCGGCATCCTCGAGATGGTGCCGGACGGCCAGGGCTGGCTGCGCAGCGTCGAGACCAACTTCGTCCCCGAGGACAGCGACCCCTACATCCCCGTCGGCCTCAGCCGCAGCTCCAATCTGCGCCCGGGCAGCGAGGTCGTCGCCGCCGCCGAGAAGGTGCGCGGCCGCTGGACCGTGGTGGACATCAAGACCGTGGACGGGCTCTCGCCCGAGCAGGCCAACGCCCTGCCGCTGTTCAAGCAGCTCACGAGCGTGGACCCCGAGGAGCGCTTCGTGCTCGAGGGCGGCGTCCCCGCCGACGGCGACAACGGCGCCGCCTACAACATGCGCGTGCTCGACCTGATCACGCCCGTCGGCATGGGCCAGCGCGGTCTCATCACCGCCTCGCCGCGCTCGGGCAAGACCATCCTGCTGCAGCAGATCGCCAACAGGATCAGCCTGGCCTACCCGGATGTTCACCTCATCGTGCTGCTCGTGGACGAGCGTCCCGAGGAGGCCACGCACTTCCGGCGCACGGTCAAGGGCGAGGTCATCGCCTCCACCAACGACGAGCCGGCCGACCGGCACTGCCGCATCACGGAGCTCACCATCGAGCGCGCCAAGCGTCTGGTCGAGCGCGGCCGCAACGTGGTGATTGTCATGGACAGCCTGACGCGCCTCGGGCGCGCCTACAACGTGACCATCCGGAACTCGGGGCGCACCCTGTCGGGCGGCGTCGACAGCCGCACGCTGGAGAAGCCCAAGGCCTTCTTCGGCTCGGCCCGCAAGGCCGAGAACGGGG
Organism: Planctomycetota bacterium; assembly: GCA_036274635.1. Lineage (GTDB taxonomy): Bacteria > Planctomycetota > B15-G4 > B15-G4 > B15-G4 > DASUFI01. The sequence continues at coordinate 5,463 of DASUFI010000025.1, read as the reverse complement.
GCTCGCTGACCATCCTGGCCACGGCCCTGATCGAGACCGGCAGCCGCATGGACGAGGTGATCTTCGAGGAATTCAAGGGCACCGGCAACATGGAGCTGGTGCTGTCGCGCGAGCTGGCAGAACGAAGGATCTACCCGGCCATCGACATCAACAAGTCCGGCACGCGCAAGGAGGAAAAGCTCCTCCCGGCGGACGTCTACCGCAAGGTGGTGCTGTTGCGGCGCGTACTGTCCCAGATGCATCCTGTCGAGGCCATGCAACTGCTCATCGCGAAGATCCGGGAGACCAAGACCAACGAACAGTTCCTGGCGTCGTTCGACGTGCGGAACGGCTGAGGTCACCGCACCCCGCGGATCGCGTCCTGGGCAGAGGAGCGTGAGATGTCCACCCCCGGCCGGCTCGGCGACTTCGAGATCGTCGACGAGATCGGTCGTGGCGGCTTCGGCGTCGTGTACCGCGCCGCGCAGGTCTCGCTCGACCGCCCGGTGGCGGTCAAGGTGCTGTACCGGCACCTGATCCACACGCAGGAGCAGATCACGCGCTTCGAGCGCGAGGCGCGCGCCGCGGCGCGGCTGGACCACCCGGCGCTGGTCTCGGTCTACGCGTGGGGCGAGGCGGCAGGCGACTTCTTCATCGCGCAGCGCCTCATCGGCTCGGGCCGCACGCTGGCCGACGAGCTCAAGGAGCTGCGCGAGAGCGGCCAGCCGCCCAAGGGCCACTTCCGCCGCATGGCCGAGGTGTGCGCGCGCGTGGCCGAGGGCCTGCAGCACGCGCACGAGCGCGGCATCGTGCACCGCGACGTCAAGCCCTCCAACATCCTGCTCGACGAGCACGCGCAGCCGTGCCTGGGCGACTTCGGGCTGGCCAAGGTCGAGGACGGCCTCGAGCTCTCGCGCACCGGCGATTTCGCCGGCTCGCCCTACTACATGTCGCCCGAGCAGGCCGACAGCCGGCGCGGCAGCATCGGCGCGCAGAGCGACATCTACTCGCTGGGCGTCACGCTGTACGAGATGCTCACGCTGACGCAGCCCTTCCAGGGCACGACCAGCCACGAGATCGTGCGGCGCATCCTGTCCGAGGAGCCCGCCCGCCCGGCGCGCCTCGAGCCGCGCGTGCCGCCCGACCTCGAGACCATCTGCCTCAAGGCCATGGAGAAGACCGCGGCGCGCCGCTACGCCACGGCCGGCGAGCTGGCCGCCGACCTGCAGGCCTACCTGGATGGCGAGCCCATCGCGGCCGTGCCCATCTCCACCACGCGGCGTGTCATGCGCGCGGCGCGCCGGCACCGCGAGCCCATCATGCTGGCCGCGCTGGGCGTGCTGGTGGTGTGCGGCGGCTGGTGGGCCAGCATGCGCCTGCGCCAGTCGCAGGGCGACACCAACGTGGCCGACGCGGGCCGCGTGGTCCAGGAGTCACGCGCCGACGACCTGCTGCAGCTGCAGACGCAGATGGCCGAACGCATCCAGGAAGCGGCCTCGCGGCCCGAGGAGGTCATGCGGCTCTCCGCGCAGCAGCAGGCCGCCACGCAGTTCTACGACGACAGCTACAAGTGGGCGCAGCAGCAGCTCAACGGCATCCGCAGCAACGACGAGGTGAGCAAGGTGGCCACGGGCTTCGCCACCGGCGGCCTCGCGGGCGGGCTGCAGGGCCTGCAGTCGGTCTTCGCCGGCCGGCAGGTGTCCGACGAGCGCGACTCCGTGCTGGCCGAGCTCGAGCGGCGCCTCAAGCTGGTCAACTCCGGCATGCCCGAGGCGCAGTCGCCGGCGACGACGCCGACGGCCGCCGCGCCGCCGCCCGCGTCCGGCGCGCCCAAGGCGCTGCACGTGCCCTCGCCGCTGACCTCGCTGCCCTGCGTGCTGTCGGCCGACGGCAGCGACTGGCTGTGGATCTCGGGCTTCTGCCAGGCGCTCGTGCCGCTCTCGCTCGTGGCGCCGCCCGCGGGCGCGCCGGCCTCGTCGGGCCTCGAGCAGGCGCGCGGCTCGGCCACCGCGCCGGTCATCGGCACGCCCAACGACGGGCTGCCGCCGCTGCAGCCGCCGCGTGCGAGCGAGCGGCCGGAAGGTCAGGGCACGGGCTGGCTGCCGCGCCTGCCCTGGTGAGCCGCGCGGGGCTCAGCCCTTGCCGGCCGCCTTCTTCTTGGCCTCCTCGATCTCCTTCACGATCGCCTGCGTGACCGACTCGGGGACCGGGGCGTAGCCCGCGGGCTCCATGCTGTAGGTGCCGCGGCCCTGCGTCATGCCGCGCAGCTTGGAGCTGTAGCTGAACATCTCGGCGATGGGCACCTTGCCGGTGATGACCTTGAGGTGCATGCGGTCGGCGATCTCCTCGATGGCCGCGCGGCGGCTGTTGAGGTCGCCGATCACGTCGCCGAGGTTGCTCTCGGGCACCAGCACCTCGATCTTCATCATGGGCTCGAGGAACTGGCTGTTGCCGTCGGCGCCGAGGCGGAAGGCCAGGCGGCCGGCCTCCTGGAAGGCCATGTCGGACGAGTCCACGTCGTGGTACTTGCCGTCGTACAGCGAGGCCTTGAAGCCCACGAAGGGGAAGGCGTACTGCGCGCCGCGCTTGCACTGCGCGCGGATGCCCTTCTCCACCGACGGGATGTACTCGCGCGGGATCGAGCCGCCCTTGATGGCGTCCTCGAACTCCACCTCCTGCGTGCCGGACAGCGGCGAGAACTCCACGCGCGCCACGGCGAACTGGCCGTGGCCGCCCGTCTGCTTGACGTGCTTGGCCTCGACCTTGACCGGCTTGCGGAAGGTCTGGCGGTAGGCCACGCGCGGCTTGCCGCACTCGGCCTGCACCTTGAAGTCGCGGATGATGCGGTGGCGCAGCACCTCGAGGTGCAGCTCGCCCATGCCGGCGATGATGGTCTCCTGCGTCTCCTCGTCGGTGAAGTACTCGAAGGTGGGGTCCTCCTTGGCGAGGACCGACAGCACCTGGCCGAGCTTCTCGCGGTCGCCCTTGGACTTGGGCTCGATGGACATCGAGATGACCGTGTCGGGGAAGTCCACCGACTCGAGCGCGATGGGCTTGTTCTCGTCGCACAGCGTGTCGCCGGTGTGCGTGTCCTTCATGCCCACGGCGGCGATGATGTCGCCGGCCTCGGCGCTCTCGATGGGCTCGCGCGCGGCGGCGTGCATGCGGTACAGGCGCCCGATGCGCTCGCGGCGCGTGGTGCGCATGTTGGTCACCATGTCGCCGGCCGTGGCGCGGCCGGAGTAGATGCGCAGGAAGGTGAGGTCGCCGTTGGGATCGAAGACCGTCTTGAAGGCCAGCGCCGAGAAGGGCTGGTCCGCGTCGCACTCGCGCGTGGCGGGCTGGCCGCGGTCGTCCTTGCCCTGCACCGGCGGCATGTCCAGCGGCGAGGGCAGGAAGTGGCCCACGCAGTCGAGCATGTACTGCACGCCCTTGTTGCGCAGCGCGGCGCCGCACAGCACGACCAGCAGCTTGCTCTCGGCCGTGCCCTTGCGCAGCGCGGCGATGACCTCGTCCACCGTGATGAGGTTCTCGTCCTCGAGGAAGCGCTCCAGCAGGCGGTCGTCCACCATGCAGGCGGCCTCGATCATGTCGTGGCGCGCCTTCTTGGCGGCCTCGAGCATGTCGGCGGGGATCTCCTTGTCGACGAACTTGGTGTCGTCGCCGCCCTCGCCGAAGTAGCGCGCCTTCCACTCGATGAGGTGGATGTTGCCGCGGTACTCGGACTCGAGGCCGATGGGCAGCAGGATGGGCACCGGGTGCACGCCCAGGCGCTTCTTCATGCTGTCGATGCAGAAGTCGTAATTGGCGCCGATGCGGTCGAGCTTGTTGACGAAGGCGATGCGCGGCACGTTGTACTTGTTGGCCTGGCGCCAGACCGTCTCGCTCTGCGCCTCGACGCCCGCCACGCCGTCGAACACGCCCACCGCGCCGTCGAGCACGCGCAGGCTGCGCTCGACCTCGGCCGTGAAGTCCACGTGCCCGGGCGTGTCGATGAGGTTGATCGAGAACTTGCCCCACTGGCAGCTGGTGGCCGCGGCCGTGATGGTGATGCCGCGCTCGCGCTCCTCCTCGAGGTGGTCCATGACCGCCTCGCCCTCGTGCACCTCGCCGATCTTCCGCGTGCGTCCGGTGTAGAAGAGGATGCGCTCCGACACCGTGGTCTTGCCGGCATCGATGTGCGCGATGATGCCGATGTTGCGCAGGTTGGACAGCTTCTGGCTGCGGCCCTTGCGGGCGGGCGAGGCGGTGGCGTTGCTCATGACGGTTCCGTGCGGAAGGCTTCCGGGGCGGCCCGTGGATGCGTGCCGAGCCGCCCCGGGACCGAGCGACCCCTATCGGCGCGCCCGGTTCGGGAGCCGGAGTGGAAGCCGGAGATTCAATCAGAAGATGCCGTTTTGATCAAGGAAAACGGCCTTCCGGGGGCTCCGGCGGCGGCTCGCGGGCCCCGCGCCTGTAGCATGGCCCGCCCCATGGCCCTGCGCCTCCCGCATGTTCTCGCGCTCATGGCTCTGATCCTCGCCGCGGGCGTGCTCTCGATCCGGCACCTCGAGGCGGACACCGGCGCGGGCACCGTGCCGGGCCTCGTGGTGATCGATGCGCCGTGGCTCGACGCGCGCTCGGTGGCCGAGCTGGCCACCGAGCCCTTGGGCGACGAGCAGATCCGCCGGCTGGAGGAAGCCGGCGTGTCGGCCGCCGCGATCAGCCAGATCGCGGGCGACCTGGAGCGGGCGCGCATCCAGTGGGTGGCCGCGGGCGAGGGCCGGCTGCAGCCCTTCGCGACGGACTTCGCCCAGCGCCGCGCCGGGCAGGGCGCGGCCACGCTGCTGGTGGACGCCGCGGGCGCCGAAGACCCCGCGCTGCGCCGCGGCTGGCGCGTGATCATCGCCGCACCCGAGGCGCCGGCCGCGGCCGACGCCTCGGCGCGCGCCGTGCAGGTGGCCGCGGACTACGTGCGCCGCCAGTCGGGCGTGCGCGCCTTCTTCATCGCGCTCGACCCGCGCCTGTCCGAGGGCGCCGAGGGCGCGGCGCGCCTGCCCGCGCTCCTCGAGCCCTTGCTGGCGGCGGCGCAATCGCTGCCGCGCACGCGCCGCACGAGCGTCGTGCTGCTGGGCGCGCTCGAGCCGGAGGGCCGCCGGCGCGTGGCGCTGCGCTTCGACGTCGGCTCGTGGAGCCACCACGTCCGCCCCGGCCTCGCGGACCTGCTCGAGGAGGACTGGTGAGCCTGCTGCTGCTGGTGCCCTCCGCGCTGGAGCGCGCGCGCCTGACGGCGCCGCCGGGCGTGGAGCTGCTGGCCTGCGGCGTGGGCGTGGTGGCCGCGGCGCTGGCCGCCTCGGAGCGCCTGCAGCGCGGCCGCGTGGATGCGGTGCTGCTCGCCGGCCTGTGCGGCACGCGCGACGCGGTCCGCGCACCGCTGCGCGCGCTGGTCGTCGGCAGCGCCGCCCGCAACGAGGCCGTGGGCGCCGGCCGCGGCCGCGAATTCGT
>DASUFI010000024.1:0-9985 GCA_036274635.1 Planctomycetota bacterium | reverse complement strand
CCGCGCGCCGCGAAGCCGGCCGCGCCGTACTGGCACAGGCCCACGCCGTGCCCGTAGCCGCGGCCGTGCACGACGAGCTGCCCGTCGACCACGCGCGGCGGCGCGGCGAGGTTCGTGGACAACATCTGCTTGCTCAGCGGCCGCCCGGCCGAGAGGCGCGAGCGCAGATCGATGAGCGGCAGGCTCTTCGCCTGGCCATCCACGATCACGGCCATCGCGGCGGGACGCGCGGGGAAGTCGTCGGCCGGCGCGGCGGCGCTCTCGAGCGGCGCCGCGGCCACGCCCAGGCCCTTGCACACCTGGGCGCCGTCGAAGCGCCGCTCCCAGTCGAAGAAGGGTGAGGCCTGGCAGTCCGGGCAGCTCACCGCGCGATCCAGCACGCCGCGCTGCGCGTCGTCGAAGACGGTGGCCGCAGGCACGGTGCTGCCGCCGCAGGTGGAGTGGTACCAGGCCTTGATGACGCGGCCGTTGTGCTCCAGCAGCTCGCCGTGCGTCTCGCGCACCGCGCGGCTGGCCAGCGGCGTCTCGCCGCTGCGCCCCTCGTAGGCCTGGCTGCGCGTGTCCCCGTAGACGAAGCCCTGGCGGGCGGACTCCGCCAGCGCATAGCTGCGCGCGGCGACGGCCTGTGCCTTGAGCGCCTCCAGGCCGAAGCGGTCGGGCATCTCGGCCGGCACGACGCCCAGCAGGTAGTCCTCCAGGGCCACACGGTTGACCAGGCGGCCCGTGCGCTGCGCGGCGCTCCACTCGAGTCGCATGTCGCCTCGGTAGCTGCCGTCGCGGGCCGACAGGCGCGCGGTGCCGGCGGGGTGCAGCTCGACGGGCGGCTGGCCGAGGTCGTGGCCCGCGAGCGTGACGGCATGCTCGGTGACGCGCACCTCGCTGCCGGACGGGATCGAGTCCAGGCGCAAGCGCTCCTTGCCGTCGGCATCGAGCACGCGCACGCCGCTGCTGCACGAGAGCGCCGGAAGCTTGGCGCCCGCCGCCAGCTCCACGTCGATCCAGCCCTCCTGCGGCCGCGGCGTGGGGGCCACGACGCGCGCGGAATCCTCGACGGCGCAGGCGGCCAGCAGCGCCAGCGGCAGCCACCTCGTGGTGCGCACGCGGCTCATGCGGGGAAGAGTCCAGCGGCGCCGGCAGGCACGCCGAGATGGCGGCGCGCGGCGTCCGTGAGCTGCCGGCCGCGCGGCGTGCGCAGCAGGAAGCCGAGACGGATCAGGTGCGGCTCGTACACCAGCTCGAGCGTGTCCTCCTCCTCGCCCACCGCGACGGACAGGGTGCGCAGGCCGGCCGGCCCGCCGCCCAGCCCGGCCAGCGTCGTGAGCAGCCGGCGGTCCATCTCCTCGAGGCCGAGCGCATCGATGCCCAGCATCGTGAGGCCGCGCTCCACGACGTCGCGCGTGATGGCCGGCGTCCCGGCCAGCTCGGCCACGTCGCGCATGCGGCGCAGGAGGCGGTTGGCCACGCGCGGCACGCCGCGGCTGCGCTCCGCCAGCACGCCGGCGGCGTCGTCCGGCAGCGTGCACGCGAGGCGCCCGGCCGAGAGCAGCAGGATCGTGCGGATGTCCTCGGGCGGATAGGGCTGCAGCTTCTCGAGCACGCCGAAGCGCGAGCGGAAGGCGTGCGACAGCAGGCCCTCGCGCGTGGTCGCGCCGACCAGCGTGAAGGGGGCGACCGAGAGGCGCACCGAGCGCGCCGCCGGTCCCTGGTCTATGACCACGTCGACCGCGAGGTCCTCCATGGCGGCGTACAGATACTCCTCGACCACGCGAGGCAGGCGGTGGATCTCGTCCACGAAGAGCACGTCGCCGGGCTGCAGGGACGTGAGCAGACCCACGAGGTCGCCCGCGCGCTCGAGGGCCGGGCCGGAGGTCACCCGCAGCGTGCGCTCGAGGGCCGCGGCGACGAGGTGGGCCAGGGTCGTCTTGCCCAGGCCGGGTGGGCCGGAGAGCAGCACGTGGTCCAGCGGCCCGCCGCGCCGGCGAGCCGCCTCGATCCAGGTCCGCAGGTTGGCGACGGTGCGTGCCTGACCGACGAACTCGTCGAAAGTGCGCGGCCGCAGCGAGGTGTCAGCCTCGTCCCCGGCCGTCGTCAGGCTTCGGAACACCCCGCTCGAGGAGAAATCCGCCATGGCGAAGCATGATACGTCGACTCATCGCTCATACTATGGCTGCAGGCTGCCTTGACTCCCCGAAGCTGCGGCCCGAGAATCGACCCGTTGACCCGTATCGTGCCCGTCCGGCGCCGCGGCTCTGCCCGTGCGCGCCCGACCGTCCGCGAGGAGCCCCGATGACTTCGCACCGCGCCCGGATCGCCTCCCTTCTGTCCCTCGGACTCGTCGTCGCGGCGTGCGGAGGTGGTGGGGGAGGCAGCACGTCTACGGGCGGCACCAGCCCCGGCGGCCCGGGCGACCTCGGAGCGGTCCCGCCCAGCGAGGCCGACAAGCGCGTGGTCAGCTATGCCACGTCGGACACCGACGGCAGCTCCACGCAGACCGACCTCGTCGACGGCGGCAACCCGGACAGCTCGTCGGCCACGGACGTCGCCAAGCAGCAGAACTTCGCCAACCTGATCACCCTCAACGGCTGCGACTACAGCGGCGACGGCGTGCCGGAGCCCTACCTCACGGGCGTCGGTCCCGGCAGCACGGCGGGCCTCATCCTGGGCGCCAACAACCTCTACGACCTGTTCCAGACCACCACCGGCCCGCCGGAGGCCTCGCTGGTGGACTCCCCGCCCGCGGGCTTCACCTTCACCGGCTTCACGGGCGGCGACATCGACTCGGCCGCGGGTGGTGACGCCACCGGCGACGGCGGCGCGGGCCTGTTCACCAACGTGCCCGGCTCCACGGGCGCCAAGCTGCCGGTGCTGCCCAACACGATGGGCCTGCTGAGCGCCAGCGGGTCGGGCCGCGGCCCGTCCGCGACGGACCAGCACCAGTTCATCCAGATCGTGTTCCCCTACAAGCTGGACACGACCAGCCTCTTCAACCCGCTCAACGCCACCAACAGCTATCTCGGTGACTCGGCCATCGGCGCGTCGGACAACGTGTTCATCGAGGCGCGCTGGATCGAGACGGTCGACGACAACGCCGTCGACCAGACCTTCCAGCACCGCCACGTGAGCGGCGTCGCGATCATCGGCGGCCAGACGGCCGTGCCCACCGGCCCGGGCCTCACCTCGCTGGCCACGATCGATCCGGTGCTGAGCAACCTGCCGGCGGGCTGCCAGGCGCGGGTCATGGACCCGAACGTCTTCACCTACATCGCGCACGAGGACCCCACGCTCATCACCACGGCCGGCTCGGCCAGCACGTCCGGCTTCATCACCGGCGACGGCGTGCTGGTACTGCCCAACCCGACCACCTCGGCGGGCGGCGGCCGTGTGTTCGGCGCCAACACCACCGTGCCCGGCTCGGTGAACGACTTCGGCACGGATGGCGACGAGGCCGCCGCGGTCATCGGCTTCTTCTCGGTGAACATCTCGCGCCTGCGGTCGCAGGGCAACGGCACCATCGACAACCCGTACTTCCACACCTACGCGGTCAACCAGTCGAACGTCGGCGCGGACCCGCGGTCGGTCAACGGCACCTTCAACCGCGGCCCGGCGATCTACGTCAACGAGAACACCTCGGTGCCGGCCATCGACCTGCTGTACCCGAACCAGGACGCCATCGGGGTGTACAACCCCACGCCGCCTTCGGACATCACCAACCTCATCTCGACGCGGGCGCGCTTCCTGGTGAAGTTCGATCGCGAGGTGGTGCCCAACTCGGTGGGCTTCAGCCGCAAGTACACCATCCACAGCAGCGATCAGTTCGGGATCATGTTCCCGTTCAACGGCAACTCGCGCCCGGTGCCGAGCCCGTCCAGCCTCATCCAGCCGGGCCAGCTGGGCGCGCCGCTCGCGGCCAGCATCTACCTGGCGGTCAACCAGCAGGCCGGCGTGAACAAGGCCGCCGGCTCGCCCACCTTCGGCCTCATCCAGAAGGTCAACTCGCTGTCGGGCAAGTCGCCCAGCGGCTTCGACGACGGCACGGCCTTCACCTCGGCCGAGGCCAACGGCAACGGCCTCAACCCGCAGCAGCAGAACACGCTGGCCACGATGCCGCGCGGCACCGTGCCGTGCGACATCTACCCGCTGAACCAGAACAACCTGAACGCCTTCGTGGTGGAGCCGCTGGTCGAGCTGCCGCCCGGCTCGATCGTCACGCTCGGCGTGTGCGTGGCGGGCCTGGGCTTCTCGCAGCTCGAGATCACCGACCACGGCAACCAGACGCGCTCGGGCGTCGCCTTCACGCCCTTCCAGGGCCTGTCGTCGGTGGGCCTGGGCGAGGACGCCAGCCAGAAGACGGCCATCATCGGCGACGACACCATCATCAAGGTCAACGCCGGCCCGATGGACCTGCAGGGGCAGCTCTGCTACGGCGGCACCACCGTCGCGGTGGACACGCTCCTCGACGGCGACGCAGCGGACGACACGACCACGGGCGGCTTCAACATCTGCCGCACCTTCCGCGTCGGCACGGACAACGAGAAGCTCTACGTCAACGCGCCCGTCTCGCCGCAGGCCCTGTACCTGGCCTACAACGCCGGCGGTATGGGCATCCTCGACCTCAACGGCACCGGCTACAACACCAACAAGCCGGGCGGCGCGAACGAGAACGAGGGCTACGAGAACTACCTCGAGGTCTCGCGCTATCTGCCCACCAAGCTCACCGGCAACCTGACCCTCTTCAACTACAAGTCCAACGGGTCCTTCGCCGGCGGCGAGCACTTCAAGGCCTACGGCATCCTCGGACGCTTCAGCTCCGGCGGCGCCACCTTCGGCCAGCCGCCCGGCGTCGAGTCGGAGCTGGCGCTGGGCGCGGCCATCCCCACGGGCCTGCTGACGCCCGTGCCCGGCATCAACGAGGGCTCGTCGGGCTACGAATCGCTGGTGCGCACGGGCATCGTCCAGGGCAAGGGCTCCACGGCCACGCAGGTCGTGGCGCCCCAGTCCGCCGTGGGCGTGGCGCGTGACATCGAGGTGGGCCAGTTCCTCGACGCGGTGTACTTCGACGAGGAGAACCCGTTCTCGACGCCGCTGCGCCACCGCACCTACAACACGCCGCTGCAGGGCTCGCTCGACACGAACTCCATCGCCGATCCGCCCGAGCCGAACCCGCCGCCGCTGCGCTTCCCGGTGGGGCTGCCGCAGACGTCGGTGATCTTCGACCAGACCAACCTGAAGCAGGATCCCTTCGTCATCGAGGGCAACGAGGTCTGGGCGGCCGACGGCTTCATCTTCTTCGACGACGGCACGGGCATCCCGCCGCTCACGCGCCCGATCAACGGCTTCATCCAGCTCAATCCGACGTCCAACGAGAGCAACAAGCAGGCCTTCGACGTGCCGCAGCTCCCGAACCCCGGCTTCAGCAACCCATTCCAGGGCTTCGGCGGATCCACGGTCAAGTTCGTGCACACGGGCCCGATGCCCAAGACCTGCACGTCGGGCGCCTTCCTGCTGGCCGCGCTGAACGCGGCCGCGGGCCCGGGCACCTACGACAGCGGCGGCCTCGTCGCGCCCGTCTACCAGTCGCGCCAGCAGATCGGCAACTTCCTGTTCGTGTCCGACGGCGTGAACAAGAAGCTCCACGTGCTGAACAGCAACACGATGGAGGTCATCCAGTCGCTCAAGCTGCCCGACCCGTACGGCCTCGGCCTGTCGCCGGAGCTCGAGACGCTGTATGTCAGCAACGAGGGAGACAACAGCATGTCGGCCGTCGACGCCGACCCCACCAGCGCCACCTTCATGACCGAGCTCAAGCGCATCCCGGTGGGATCCGGTCCGCGCGCAGTGGCGGTGTCGCCCAACCACGAGGACATCTTCGTCCTGAACTACCTGGGCAACACGATCAGCATCGTGGACATCGGCACGCTGACCGTGCGTCGCACGCTGGCGCAGAACGGCATCGACAAGCCGTACGACATCGCCATCGGCGCGCGCGAGACGGCGTCGATGCCGGGCTTCGGCCAGGGCACCTACCACGGCTTCATCAGCAACTTCGGCGGGGACAACATCCTCATCTACGAGTCCGGTCCCACGGGCCTGGCGGGAATCGGGTTCGACAACATCATCGGATCGGTGGCGCCCAACAAGCCGCTGCAGGCCGGCTCGCCGATCTTCCACGACATGTTCCAGCCGCGCGGCATCACCTATGACCCGGTCATGCAGTCCACGGACGTCTTCAGCCTGGGGGGCCAGACGCCCAGCGCCTTCGTGGCCCACAAGGACCAGGACGGGCACGCGATCGTCTCGCGCATCGCGTACACCAAGGACAGCAGCCCCGGCCAGACCATCGGCAACTTCCTGGGCCAGCCCGGTTTCGGCGACAAGGTCTTCGAGGTCACGGCACAGTATCTGTCGCAGTTCACGGGCGTCGCCTACGACGTCGCGCTGCCGGACTACAACCGCGACCGCGTGGTCAACGAGGACTTCGGCACGTACTACAACCTGTTCAATGCGGGCTGCACGCCGAAGACGGTGCCCATCCTGACGCGCAACGCCAAGTTCCCGACGGCAGACAACATCCTGCCGACGACCACGAACAGCCCGCGCTGGGAGCCCGACCGGCTGTACATGTCGGTCAGCGGCAAGGTCATCGTGGTCTTCGACGTCGACGCCGGCACCCTGCTGAAGACGATCACGACGCCGCAGGACGTCTCCAACATGGCCAGCTACTTCAGCCAGTGACGATCGCCGGCTGATGACGGGCACGGCGCCGGACCCGCTCGCACCCGACAAGGGGCGCGACGTCCGGCGCATGTTCGCGTCCATCGCGCCGCGCTACGACCTGCTCAACCGACTGCTCTCCGCGGGCCAGGACCAGCGCTGGCGCCGGCGCGTGGTGGCCGCGCTGCCGCCGCTGCGGGCGGGCGACCGCGTGCTGGACCTGTGCTCCGGCACGGGCGACCTCGCGCTGGCCATCGAGCGCGCCGCGCCTCCCGGCACGCGCGTGCACGCCAGCGACTTCTGCGAGGACATGCTGGCGCGGCTGCCGGCCAAGGCCGCGCGCGTGGGCTGCATCCCGCGCCTCGCGGTCGCCGACGCCCTGGCCCTGCCGTACGAGTCGGCGCGCTTCCGCGCGGTGACCGTCGCCTTCGGCCTGCGCAACGTGCAGGACCCGGCCGCGGCCGTGGGGGAGATGGCGCGCGTGCTGGCGCCCGGCGGCCGGCTGCTCATCCTGGAGTTCAGCCGGCCCGAGGGCCGGGTCTTCGGGCCGCTGTACCGCGCCTACCTGTTCGGGGTGTTGCCGCGCGTGGGCCGCCTGCTCTCGGGCAGCCAGATCGACGCCTACCGCTACCTGCCCGACTCGGTGTGGGCCTTCGCCGGCGCGCGCGAGCTGGCCACGGTGCTCACGGGCCACGGGCTCTCGGTGCTCTGGCAGCGCCGGCTGCTCGGCGGCGCGGTGCTGCTGCACGTCGCGGAGAAGCCCGCGCCGTGAAGGAGCGCGCCGCGCGCCGCACGCCTCGCCGCTCGGCGCTGGCCGTCTACCTCGACGAGTCGCGCGACATCGGCCTCTCGCTGCTCATGGTCGTGCCGCTGCTGCTGGCCTACGAGATCACCGTGATGCTGCTGGCTCCGCCCGAGCGCAACACGGCCGAGCTGGCCGTCACGGACATGGTCGGCCGCATGTCGCCGCAGCTGGAGATCTGGCTGCGCCGCGGGCTGGTCGTGCTGCTGCTGGCCGTGCTCTACGTGCTCGCGCGACGGCGCCCGCCCAGCGTGGCGCGCGCGCGCTGGATCCTGCTGGAGGCGCTGGGCTTCGCGCTGCTGCTGGGGCCGCTGGTGGGCTGGATGCTGGGGGGCCTCGGCCTCTCGATGCGGCCCGCCGCCGCGGCCGCGGGGCAGCCGGCGTGGCTGCCCTTCGTGCTCTCGGTGGGCGCGGGCCTGTGGGAGGAGATCGTCTTCCGGCTCGCGCTGCTGGGCGGCCTGGCGCTGCTGCTCGTGCGCGCCGCGCACCTGCAGCCGGTGGCCGCCACGGCCATCGCGGTGCTGGTCTCGTCGCTGGCCTTCGCGCTGTACCACCACCTCGGCGCCTACGGCGAGCCGCTGGTGGCGGGCCGGTTCGTGTTCCGGCTGCTGGCTGGTACGATCCTCGGCGTCCTGTTCGCCACCCGGGGTCTCGCCGTGGTCGTCTACATGCACGTCTTCTACGACGTCCTTTGCGACCTGCGGACCCTGCACGGCTGACGGCCGTGACGCGCGTCCTCGTCGGCATCACGGGCGCCTCCGGCGTCCTCTACGGCGTGCGGCTGGTCGAGCGACTGCTGGACGAGGACGTGCCCACCGAGGTCATCGTCAGCCAGCCCGCGCGGCGCGTGCTGGCCATCGAGCACGACCGCCCCGGCGACCCGCGCGAGTGGCTGCGCGGCCGCACGGGCAACGCGCCGCTCTTCCACGACGACGCCGACCTCGCCGGCCTGCCCGCCAGCGGCAGCAGCGCGCCCGACGCCATGCTCGTGGTGCCCTGCTCCATGGGCACGGCCGCGCGCATCACCGCCGGCCTGTCGGGCACGCTCATCGAGCGCGCCGCGGACGTCATGCTCAAGGAGCGCCGCCCGCTCGTGCTGGTGCCGCGCGAGACGCCCTTCTCCACCCTGCACCTGCGCAACCTGCACGAGCTGTCCACGCTGGGCGCGCGCATCGTGCCGGCCATGCCGGCCTTCTACTTCCGGCCGAAGTCCATGGACGAGCTGGTCGAGTTCGTGGTGGACCGCGCGCTGCAGGCCGCGGGCCTCGGGCTGCCGCTGCGCCACCCCTGGCGCGGCGCGGACACGGGGGACGCGACGTGAGCGGCGCGCTGCGGCGGATCCTGGCCGACATCAAGCTGGCGCACTCGGTCTTCGCGCTGCCCTTCGCGCTGCTGGGGCTGCTGCTCGGGCTGCACGGCCGCCCGCCCACGCTGCGCCTGGCGCTGCAGGTGCTGGCCGCCATGGTGCTGGCGCGCTCGGCCGCCATGGGCTGGAACCGCCTCGCCGACCGGCGCTTCGACGCCAGCAACCCGCGCACGGCCGCCCGCGCGCTGCCGGCCGGCGCGGTCTCGCCGCGCGCCATGGCGCTCTTCGTGCTGGCCTGCGCGGCGGGCTTCGTGGCCGTCGCGGCCTCGATCAGCCGGCTGTGCCTGCTGCTGGCGCCGCTCGTGCTGGCCGTGCTGTGGCTGTATTCGCTGACCAAGCGCTTCACCGCCCTGGCGCACCTCTTCGTGGGCCTCGCGCTGGCCCTCTCGCCGCCGGCCGCCTACGTGGCGGCGCGCGGCAGCATCGATGCGGACATCGCGCCCGTGCTGTGGCTCGGGCTGGCGGTGCTGCTGTGGGTGGCCGGCTTCGACGTCATCTACGCCTGCCAGGACGTCGAGCACGACCGCCGCGAGGGGCTGTGCTCGCTGCCCGCGCGCATGGGCATCGGGCCGGCCCTCGGCATGGCGCGCCTGCTGCACGCGGGCATGCTCGCGGCGCTGCTCGTGGCGGCGCGGCTCGCGGGCCTCGGGCCGCTGTCCTGGGCCGCCATCGGCCTCGTGGCGGCGCTGCTGGTGGTCGAGCACGGCCTCGTGCGCGGCGGCAACCTGGCGCGCGTCAACGCCGCCTTCTTCACGCTCAACGGCGCCGTCTCGCTGCTCTTCGGGCTGCTGGTCGCGGCGGACCTGCTGTGGCGCTGAGCCGCGGCAAGGCGCCTGGCTTCCTGGAGCTGCGCGACGCGGCCCTCGAGCGCCTGGCGCACGCGCCCCTGCCGCCGCTCATCGTGCTGGCGGGCGAGGAGCCTTTCGTCAAGGAGCGCCTGATCGAGTCCGCGGCGCAGACCGCGGGCGGCGAGGTCGAGTCCTTCGCGCCGCGCGCGGGCGAGCCGGACGACGCCGCCGCCGAGCGCCTGCTGCAGGCCTGGTGCACGGCCACGCTCTTCGGCGCCGGCCGCCTGATCGTCGCGCGCGACGCGGACAAGCTGCTGG
>DASUFI010000023.1:0-8906 GCA_036274635.1 Planctomycetota bacterium | reverse complement strand
GTGCACCGGCCGGGCGCCGGCCTTCTCCAGCAGGTCGTCCACGTTCTGCGTCGCCAGCAGGCATGGCACGCGCCGCTCGGTCAGCTCGCGCTGCAGCCGGGCCAGCGCCTCGTGCGCGGCGTTCGGTTGCGCGTCGCGCAGCGCGGCGCGCCGCAGCTGGTAGAAGCGCCAGACGCGCGCGGGGTCGCGGGCCCAGGCCTCCGGCGTGGCCACGTCCTCCACGCGGTGCCCTTCCCACAGGCCGCCGGCGCCGCGGAAGGTGGGCAGGCCCGAGTCGGCCGAGAGGCCCGCGCCGGAGAGCACGACGACCGAGCGCAGCGGACGGCTCGCCGCTTCCGGCGTCAAGGGACGCTGCTCAGCGGCACCTCGATCGTCTGCGTCCAGTGCGCCTCGCGGTCCGGGATCCACGGCTGCAGCTTGTAGATCAGCTCGATCGTCGCGCGCGTGGCGCCGGCGGGCAAGGGCACCCTCAGCTCGGCCGACTGCCCGGCGACGATCTGCGTGTTGGGGTTGCCGCTGGCGCGGTACGGGTTGCGGAAGCGCAGCCGCGCGGTGCCCAGCTCGCAGCCGGGGTCGCGTACCTCGCCGGCGGCCTTGGGCACCGCGATGCCGCGCGCGTCGTAGACGGTGACCGAGAGGTCCAGCGCGCGGTTGCGCGAGTCGGCGGGCAGGTTGTGGCCGGCGAAGTCGTTGTGCAGCGCGACCACCAGCGCGCCGTCCTGCACCTGCTGCGTGATCGAGAGACCCGCCAGCGCGAAGTCCTTGTCGCGGCCGCCGAGGAAGCGGTGGCTGGCGCCGGTGCGCGGCGCGCCGGCTTCGGTGCCCGTGCGCTCGGCGCGCGGCATGTGGCAGGTGAGGCAGTCCTTGCCGGCGGCGGCGGCGGGCGAGACGCGCCACTCGTCGTGCGTGTTGTGCTGGTTGTGGCAGGACTGGCACATCTGCTGGGTGGCCAGCTCGGGGCGCAAGTTGGGCGCGCAGGGCGCAGCCAGGCCGGCGCGGCTGGCCGCGACGCCGCCGGCGTCGGCGTGGCAGCCGAGGCAGTCCACGCCGTCCGCGCGCCGCTCGACGCGCGCCAGCACCCGCGTCTGGTCCTCGATGCCCTGCTCGAACAGCGGCGCCGGCGCGTGGCAGGGCAGGCACTCCTGCTTGCTGAAGTTGTCGGACTGGTCCGGCGCGCGCACCTGCGGGTCGGTGAAGGCCACCGCGTGCATGGAGGCTTTCCACTCGTCCACGACCTGCGCGTGGCAGGGCAGGCACGTGGCGGGACCGCCGAGCGGGATGGTGGCCGGGTGCGCCGTCGGGGTGCTGGCCGCGGGCGCGGTGGCGCCGGGCGTAGGTCCGCCGCGCGCGAGCAGCGCGACGCCGATGCCCACGGCGCCCAGCACCAGCAGGCCGGTGACGGCGCGCGCGTTCATGCGGGCCCCTGCAGCGCGCGCGGTGCGCCGACGATGGCGAGGCCCACGTCGCTGCCGGGCGCGCGCGCGCCCGGCGCCTCGCCGCAGCGCAGCAGCCGGCCGCCGGAGCGCACCCAGCTGCCGCCGCGGCCGTCCGGCGCGAGCAGCTCGCCGCGCAGGCGCGCGCCGTTCTCGGTGAAGCGCACGGACGCCGCGTCGAGGAAGGCCGCCACGCGCGCGCCCGACGGCTGGCCCGAGAGCGAGAGGCCGAAGGGCAGCGCCACCTCGCCGCGCGCGTCGGCCGTGCCGTGCAGCAGCGTGCCGCGGCCGGAGAGCGCGGCCAGCAGCGCGGTGGGGGGCGCGTCGAGGGCGTCGCGGGCCGTGCCGATCCACGCCGGCCCCTCGCCGCTGAGGCAGAGCACGCGGTCGGCCAGCAGGCGCACGTTGTCGGGCTCGTGCGTGACGACGACCGTGGTCGCGCGCACCTCCGCCACCAGCGCGGGCAGCACCTCGCGCAGCACGTCGCTGAAGTGCGCGTCGAGGTGCGCCAGCGGCTCGTCCAGCAGCAGCCAGGCGGGACGCGCCGCGAAGGCGCGCGCGAGGCCGAGGCGCACGCGCTCGCCGCCCGACAGGGTGTCCGGCCGACGCGTGCGCAGCGAGGTCAGCTCGAGGTGCTGGAGCAGCTGGTCGTGCCAGGCTCGGTCGCCGCGCGCATCGACGAACTGCAGGTGCTGCTCCACCGTCATGTGCGGCCACAGCGCGCCATCCTGGAAGAGCATGCCGGGCGCGCCCGCGGGGCGCCGGATGCTGCCGGCGGCGGGCTGCGCCAGGCCGGCCAGCGCGCGGATCAGCGTGGTCTTGCCGCTGCCGTTGGGCCCCAGCAGCGCGAGGCGCTCGCCGGGGGCGAGCTGCAGCGAGAGGTCGCGCACGAGCGTCCGGCCGCCGGCCGAGAGGGCCACCCGGTCGAGGACGAGATCGGTCATGCGCGGCTCCGGCGGCAGCGGGGGGCGACCCAGAATGGCGCAGGCAACGCGGCGGCACCAGTCGAGCGAAGCCTTCCGACGTCACGGGCCGGGACGGTCCGGCGAGTCACTCCGTGGGCCCGGCGACGCCCGCCGTCTTGCCGACGAGGCGCAGGGCCTGCTTGACCAGCCCCTCGAGCGGGGCGCCCGGGCCGCCCGCGAGGCAGGCGCGATCGGCAGCCTGCAGCGCCTGCGGGCGCGGGAAGCCCAGGGCCGCCAGCGCGGCCGCCACGGCGGCGCGTTGGTCCGTGACGCGGCCCGGCAGGGGTGCGATGTCGGCCAGCCGGCCCTTGAGCTCGACCACCAGCCGCTCGGCCAGGCGCTGCCCCACGCCCCGCACGCGCGCCAGGGAGCGGTGGTCGCCACCATCCACGGCCGCGGCCAGCGCGGCCGGCTCCAGGGCCGAGAGCAGCGAGAGCGCCGTGCCGGGCCCGACGCGGCTGACCGTCAGCAGCTTGAGGAAGAGCGTGCGCTCCTCGCGCGACACGAAGCCGTACAGCACCGTGCGCTCGTCGCGCGTGAGGTCGTGCACGTACAGGGTGACCGGCGGCGAGTCGCCCGGCGCGCCGGGCACCGGCAGCCGCCCCAGCGTCTGGCCCGAGACGAAGAGCTGATAGCCCACGCCGCCCACATCGACGACGACCTCGTCGGGCCCGCGGTCCGCCAGCCGCCCCGAGAGGTAGTCGTACACGGTGGCTCCCCGCCGTGGCGGATCAGGTCGCGAGGGACAGCCCGAGGTCCTTGAGCTTGTTCTTGATCTCGATCAGCGAGGTCTGGCCGAAGTTCTTGCAGGAGAGCAGCGTCTCCTCGCTGGTCTCGCACAGCTCGCCGACGGTGGTGATGCCCAGCGTGGCCAGCGCGGCGCGGCTGCGCACCGAGAGGTCCAGCTCGGCCACGCTCTTGTTGCGCACGTCGTTGGGGTCGTCCGACCACACCTTGCGCGGGCGCGCGGCGGGGGCGGCCGGCACGGCCTCGTCCTCCACCTCCACGACCTCCTCGCCGCCGAGCTGATCCGCGATGACCTGCGTGCCGCTGCGGCCGGGGACGGTCATGCCGAGGCGCAGGCCCTTCATGGCCAGGATGTCCTTGACCTCCTGCAGCGAGGTCTCGCCGAAGTTCTTGAAGGCCAGCAGCTCCTGCTCGGTGCGGCAGATGAGGTCGCCCAGCGTGTGGATGTTCATGCGCTGGAGGCAGTTGCGGGCGCGCACGGAGAGCTCGAAGTCGGTCACCGGGATGCGCAGCACGGCGTTCTGCAGGTCGGCCTTGCGCTCGCGGGTCTCGTCGTAGAACTGCCGGCGGCTGGCCTCGGCGTCGGCGAGGTAGCGCGCGGCGCGCACGTTGGTGGGGTCGGCCGTGAGCACGGCGCGGAAGCAGCGCGCGGCGGTGTCGTGCTCGTCGCGGTCCTCGTAGAGCACGCCCAGGTTCATGAGCAGGCCCACGTGCACGGTCTTGCCGTTGTCGAGCGCCCAGCGATACAGCGCGATGGCCTCGTCGTCCTCGCCCTCGAGGTCGAGGCGGTAGGCGAGGCGGAAGCGCGCCTCGACGTGCTCGGGGTCGTGCTGCAGGGCGACGCGCCAGCTGGCGACGGCGCCCGGGTGGTCGCCCAGGGCCTCGGCCAGCAGGCCATCGGCGAAGGCCACGTCGGCGGCGGGCGCGCCCTGCTCCTTGAGCGTGGCGATCTCGGCCGGCAGCGCGTCGGACTGGTGCAGGCGGGCCAGCATGGCGATGCGCAGCAGGCGCGCGCGGGCACCCAGGGTGCGCGACTTCAGCAGGCCGCCCCAGGCCTCGAGCGCCTTGTCCGTGCGGCCGAGCTCGTCCTCGGCGATGCCGGCCAGCAGCTTGCCCAGGTCGTCCTCGCTGGCCTGCAGGTGCGGCAGCGCCTGGCCGGGCTCGCCCGCGGCCAGCAGCGCCAGGCCCACGAGGCGGCGGTCCTTCTTGGGGTCGAGGTGGCTGGCGGCGAAGTTGCGCAGGCTCTCGCGCGCCACGCGGCTGGCGTTGACCTCGTTCACGAGCTGCACCCAGCCGTTCCAGTCGGCGGGCGGGGCGGCCAGCCAGTGGCGGTCGGAGGTGGGCGGGGCGGTGGTGGCTTCGGTCATGCGGCTCCCTTGGGCTGCGATGGAGGGTGCCTAGCTAGCCCGGCGACGCATTGATTGCGGCGCATGCGGGGTCTACTCTCGGTCGTCCCTGCCGATTCGCGGGCCCTGTCGAACCTGCCGATTGTTCCGTCGGCGGGGGCGCGGGTCAAGGCCGCGACGTCGGGGCGAGGTCCCGGCTTGGCGGCCGGGCGGCGGTTGCGGTGCGGCGGACCGCGGGAGGGCGCATGGATCGGCTCATCGTGAATGGCGGCACGCGGCTGGAGGGCCGCGTCTCCGCGTCGGGCAGCAAGAACGCCGTGCTGCCGTGCATGGCGGCCGCGCTGCTCACCGACCAGCCCGTCGTGCTGCATCGCGTCCCCGACCTGCGCGACGTGCGCACCATGGCGCAGATCCTCGAGCGCCTCGGGGTCAAGTGCACGCGCGACGGCTCCACGCTGGTGATGCAGTGCACGGATCCCAGCGCCAGCGAGGCGCCCTACGACCTCGTCTCCACGATGCGCGCCTCCATCTGCGTGCTGGGGCCGCTGGTGGCGCGGCGCGGCCAGGCGCGCGTGTCCATGCCGGGCGGCTGCGTCTTCGGCGTGCGGCCGGTGGACCAGCACGTCAAGGGCCTCAACCTGCTGGGCGCCGAGCTCCAGGTGGAGGGCGGCTACCTGCTCTCGCGCGTCGGCAAGCGGCTGCGCGGCGCGGACATGTTCCTGGGCACGCGCTTCGGCAGCAGCGTGCTCGCCACGGCCAACGTGGTCATGGGCGCCGTGCTCGCGCGCGGCCTCACCTGCCTCGAGAACGCCGCGATGGAGCCCGAGGTCTCCGAGGTCTGCCGCCTGCTCAACAGCATGGGCGCGTCCATCAGCGGCGTCGGCGGCCACAAGCTGCTCATCGAGGGCGTCGACGAGCTGCACGGCGCCGAGCACGTCATGAGCGGCGACCGCATCGAGGGCGCCACCTTCCTCGTGGGCGCGGCGATGACGCGCGGCGACGTGACCGTGGACGGCATCGACCCCACGCAGCTCACGGTGGTCATCGAGACGCTGCTCGAGATGGGCGCGTCCGTGGACCGCGGCCAGGACTGGCTGCGCGTGCGCGCCGACGCGCCGCCGCGGCCGGTGGACATCACCACCATGCCCTACCCCGGCTTCCCCACGGATCTGCAGGCGCAGTTCATGGCGGCGCTGTGCGTCGCGGACGGCATCTCGGTGGTGACCGAGCGCATCTTCCCGGACCGCTTCATGCACGTGGCCGAGCTGCTGCGCCTCGGGGCGGACGTGCGCAAGGAGGGGCCCCAGGCCATCGTGAAGGGCGTGCCCCGCCTGTCGGGGGCCACCGTCATGGCCAGCGACCTGCGCGCCAGCGCGGCCCTGGTCCTGGCGGGCCTCGTGGCCTCGGGGCAGACCGAGATCCGGCGCGTCTACCACATCGACCGCGGCTACGAGCGCATCGACGACCGTCTGCGCGCCCTGGGGGGCGCCGTGCGCCGGGAGGCCCAGCCGCCCGTTGAGGCCACGCCGCTGGATTGGTAGATTCGCGGGCTTTTCCGCGGACTCTGCATGTTCGAAGCCCTCACCACGCCCCTTCGTCGGATCCTCTCCGGGCTGTCCCGGCCGGGGACCCTGACGGAGGCCAACATGGAAGAGGGCCTGGGACAGATCCGCGGCGCGCTGCTGGAAGCCGACGTCCACTTCCGCGTGGCGACGGACCTCGTCGACCGCGTGCGCGCCAAGGCGCTGGGCACGCAGGTGCTCAAGTCCGTCGACGCCGGCCAGATGATCGTCAAGATCTTCCACGACGAGCTGGTGGCCCTGCTGTCGGCGGAGGGCGAGGCCTTCACCTGGGCGCAGGGCCGGCCGACCGTGGTGCTGCTGGCGGGCCTGCAGGGCTCGGGCAAGACCACCACGGCGGCCAAGCTCGCGGTGCACCTGCGCGACAAGTGGAAGCGGACGCCGCTGCTGGTGGCCGCCGACCTGCAGCGCCCCGCCGCCGTGGACCAGCTGCGCGTGCTGGGCGCCGCCAACGACGTGCCCGTCTTCCACGCCACCGGCCTGACGCCCGAGGAGGTGGCGCGCCAGGCGCTCGCGGAGGCCAAGCGCACCGGCCGCGACACCGTGCTGGTGGACACCGCCGGCCGCCTGCACGTCGACCAGGAGCTCATGGACGAGCTGGTGCGCGTGCGCGCCGCCGTCTCGCCCGACACGACCTTCTTCGTCTGCGACGCGATGACCGGCCAGGACGCCGTGCGCAGCGCGCAGGCCTTCGTGGAGCGCCTGCCGCTCGACGGCGTGATCCTCACCAAGCTCGACGGCGACACGCGCGGCGGCGCGGCGCTCTCGGTGCGCCACGTCACCGGCGCGCCGGTGCGCTTCGTGGGCATGGGCGAGAAGGTGGCCGACCTGCAGCCCTTCCACGCCGACCGCATGGCCGGCCGCGTGCTGGGCATGGGCGACGTGGTCAGCCTGGTGGAGCAGGCCCAGGGCGTCATCGACGAGCAGGCCGCGCAGGAGCAGGTGGAGCGCATGCTCCAGGACCGCTTCACGCTGGAGGATTTCCTCGGCCAGCTGCAGGCGGTGCGCAAGATGGGCGGCATGAAGAAGCTCGTCTCGCACATGCCGGGCCTGCCCGAGGGCTTCGACGCCGACAGCCTGGACGAGAAGAAGCTCGACCACACGCAGGCGGTGGTGCTGTCGATGACGCCGCAGGAGCGCCGGCGGCCCGAGCTCCTCGACATGTCGCGCAAGCGGCGCATCGCGCGCGGCAGCGGCACCTCGGTGCCCGTCGTGAACGAGCTGCTCAAGCAGTTCGACGGGATGCGCAAGATGATGAACCAGGTCAAGCAGGGCGGCCTGCTCTCGCGTCTGGCCGGCAAGTTCATGCCGGGCCTGGGGCTCGGCGGCGGCATGCCCAGCGCCGAGGACATGGCCGACGCGCAGCGCGCGCTGGCGGGCGCCGGCGCCCGCGCCGGTGCGCGCGGTCCCAGCAAGGACGACCTGCGCCGACAGAAGAAGCTCGAACGGCAGCGCAAGAAGCAGGCGCGCCGCCGCCACTGAACCCCATCCCGCAGCAGACCCCAAGGAAGCAAGAATGGCCACGAGGATCCGCCTCAAGCGCATCGGCCGCACGAACCGGCCGAGCTATCGCATCTGCGTCTTCGACTCGCGCACGCGTCGCGACGGGACGCCCATCGAGGAGCTCGGCAGCTACGACCCGCGCGCCAAGGGCTTCGCCGACAAGGTGAAGCTCGACCGCGTGCGCGCCGTGTACTGGCTGGGCGTGGGCGCCAAGCCCACCGAGACCGTGAACTCCTTCTTCCGCAAGCTGGGCGTGCGCCGGGGTGCAACCTTCCCGCCCGCCGAGGCGACCAGCCCGAGCGCATGAGCTCGTCCACCCGGTCCGCACGTCCCAAGGCGCGCCCTGCCAAGAAGTCGGCGGGCGCGCGCAAGCCCGCCGCGGCCAAGGCGCCGCGCCGCCCGCGCTTCCGCGGCGGCCCGCGCCAGCGCCTCGCGGCCGTGATGCCGCGCCTCGAGAAGCACTTCGGAGCCGTAAAGGCGCCGCAGACCTCCAGCGTGCTCGAGAAGGCCATCTACCTCGTGCTGCGCGAAGGCGGCGACGAGGCCGGCCACGCCGCGCTGGCCTCGCTGCGCGAGGGCTTCATCGACTGGAACGAGGTGCGCGCCTCGCGCCCGACCGAGCTGGCCGCGATCATGAGCAGCGGCGCGCGCGGCGCCGCGGCCCGCCGGCTGCTCGAGACGGCGCGGCGCGTCAAGGACCTGATCGACCAGGTCTACGGCGACCGCAACGACACGTCGCTGGAGTTCCTGCTGGAGCAGAAGACCAAGGAGCGCATCGAGTATCTCGAGGACCTCGACGACCTCGGCGTGCACAACGCCTACGCGCTGGCGCAGTGGCTGTCGGGCGAGGACAAGCTGGTGGCCGTGGCTCCCGGCATGGCCAAGGCCGCGCACCTGCTGGGCCTCGTGGACAGCGCCGCCGTCACCAAGGTGCGTGCATCGCTCTCCGCCCTGATCAAGGAGCCGGACGAGCTGGTGGCGGCACAGGCGCACCTCACCCGGCTGGGCGAGCTCGAGGAGGACAAGTGGCCGCCGTCGCTGCAGGAGTTCCTGGCCTGACCGTGCCGCGGCTGGCGCTGGACGAGCGGCTGGCGCCGCTGGTCCTGGCGTCGGCCTCGCCGCGCCGCGCCGCGCTGCTGGCGGCCGCGGGCCTGTCCTTCCGCCAGGCGGCCGCGGCCGTGGACGAGACGCTGCGCCCTGGCGAGCCCGTGGCCGACGCCGCGCTGCGCCTCGCGCGCGAGAAGGCCCGCGCCGCCACCGCCGGCCGCCGCGTCGGCAGCGTGCTGGCGGGCGACACCCTCGTGGCCCTCGACGGCCGGCCGCTGGGAAAGC
>DASUFI010000022.1:0-11600 GCA_036274635.1 Planctomycetota bacterium | reverse complement strand
GGCGGAGGACGAAGCCCGAGGCCAAGCCGTCGAGGGAGAGCCATACGGCGCTCGCGTCGCGGGGCGGCGTGCAGCCCCGCGACGCGAGAGCGATTTCGAGTTCTCAGGGCAATCGCAGCGCGTCGCCGCCGTACAGGCCGGACTTGTCGACCGTGCCCACGCGCAGCTCGACCGGGTACACGCCCGGCGGCACCGGCCCCGTGACCAGGGTGAAGCTGAAGGCGTCCACCTGCGTCAGCGCGAAGAAGGGCAGCAGCGCGAAGAAGGGCACGGGCGTCGTGTCGATGGCCGCGTCGAGGCCCTGCTTGACGTCCTTGAGCCCGTCGGGATCCACGACGTGCAGGGTGAGGAAGCCCGCGGCGTCCAGCGACAGCTCCACCTGCGGCCGGCCCGGAACCAGGTTGGCGTGGTTGTTCACGCCGATGACCGCGTCGATGTCGGCCGACGAGATGGTGTCGAGGCCGCAGTCCCAGATCGCGGTGCCGAAGTCGTCCAGCGCCGTGCCGGTGTCGATGTCCGTCAGCCGCACGTAGCTGATGTCGCCGAGGATCACCTGGCCCGCCAGCACCTGCGGGTCGTCGGCGAGGTCCGCGAGGTCGAAGGCGTCGCCGCCCGCGTGCACCACGTCCAGCGGCGCCGGGCCGATGGGCACCGAGGTCAGCACCGGCCGCACGCCTGCGAGGCCCGTGTACCAGGAGAGCTTCGCGCCCTGCGTCGGCAGGAAGGGCCCGACCGGGCCGCTGTACTTCACCGGGAAGCGCGCGAAGTGCTGGTTGTCGCTGCTGACCTCCACCGTGCACACTTCGGCGAAGGACGTCGAGGGATCGCCCAGCAGCAGGAAGGGGTTCTCGCACACGATGAGGTCCGTGCCCGGGCCGTCGCCCGCCGGCACCGACATCTCCAGCGTGAGCGAGCCCGAGACGCCCAGCGACGCCGCATCCGTCGAGCCGGAGAAGAGCCCGCCGCCGCTCGGCGGCCCGAGCGCCTCGTAGCCGAAGTCGTCGCCCCCGGGCCCGGGCATGAAGCTGGCCACGCTGCCGGCGTAGTCGTCGAGGGGCACCAGGAAGGCCAGCGCCGCCGCACTCGCCAGCAGCGCGACCATGCTCGAGCGAATCGTCTTCATGTTCGACCTCCTTTCACGGTGCGATGACGAGGGACAGGGTGTTGCCGAGGCCGATCTCGCCGGCCTGCAAGGTGAAGCCCTGCGCGGCGAAGGCCGTGCCCACCAGCGCGTCCGCGTCGTGCAGCACGATCGTGGTGGCCGACGCGCCGCCCGCGTCCAGCGGCGCGAGCACCAGCACGAGGTGGGGCGCCCCGAAGCCGAGCCCCAGGTCGCCGAGGCCCGCGATCGTGATGCCTTGCAGATCGAGCGACAGCGCCAGCAGCGCGCCCGCGCCCGGGTCGCCCGTGACCGTGAGCGTGAACTTGTGGTTGTTGGCCACCGTGCCCGAGAGCTCGGTGCCCGCGAAGGGCGCCGAGCGCACGAGGATGTCGCCGGCGAAGTCGATGTCGCCCACCCTCAGCGTGCCGTCGCCGCCCACGCCCGCCACGAAGCCGCCCGCGCCCTCGCTCAGCGACAGACCGGTCGCGAAGTTGAAGCCGTGCAGGAAGGCCTCGTCGACGCCGTCCGTGATGCCGTCGCCATCGCCGTCCGCCGCCAGCCGGCCGACCGCGCCGGTGAAGGTGCCGACGTCGAACAGGCCCGACACGTACACGCTGCCGTCCGCGCCGATGACGAGGTCGCTGCCGCCCGAGAGGCCGCTGGCGAAATCGCCGGCCTCGCCCGCGTCCAGCGCGTCGCCGTCCGCGTCGCCGTCGTGCAGCCGCACCACGCGACCCACGAAGCTCAGCGCGTCCACGTCGGCGACGTAGAGCGTCTCGCCGCTCCACTGCATGCCGGCCGCGAAGCCGAGGCCGTCGGCGAAGATCGAGGCCGCGCCGGCCGCGAACTTGACCACGGCGCCCATCGCCGTGCCCGCCGCGAAGGGCGTGCTGCCGGAGACGTAGAGATCGTCCGTGCCTGGCTCGAAGACGATGTCGAAGGGCAGCGGCGCCGCGCCGTTGGGCAGCACGGGCAGCGCGACCGGGTAGGGCATGTCCTCGCCCGCGTCGAGGCAGTCGAGATCGCCGTTGGTGTCGGTGAGCACGTGCAGGGCGACGGGGCCGAACGAGTCGCCCACGACCAGCTGGCCCGTCACGGGCGAGATGGCCGCGCCGGCGAGGCTGCCGAAGCCGGTCGCGAAGGGGATGACCGAGCCGTCGGGCAGCCGGCGCGCGATGCCGTTGGCGCCGAAGGAGCCGGTGGCCAGCAGCTCTCCGCCGCCGGGGAGGGGCAGCAGCAGCGAGCCGGCGTCGGGATGGGTCTCCACGTTGAAGCCGTGGGGCCCGACGATCGCGCCGGCCAGCGCGGCGGGCGCGAGGAGCAGGAGCGGAACGCAGCCACGCAAGGACAGCGAGGACATCGTGGGAACTCCGGGGTTGCGATCGTCCCGGCACGCGGGGCGGTCGACGAGTTCCGCTGGAAACGATGCGGGCCGCGGGAGCCTCCGGCTCCTGCGGCCCATCACCAACGGGTTGCAGCCTGTCCCATATCCGGAGACGGCAGCAGCGCTCGTCGGCCAGGTCTTCTGACTCGCGGATTGACCTCGGGGCGCGCCTTCCCATCCGGACCGTCCGGACAGTGACCGGAGCCGTCCGGCCTCGCAAGCGAGACGCGGCGGCTCCCAGCGCCCTTCGACTCCGCATACAGCGGCGGGACCGTGACGGATTCTCACCGTCTTCCCTTGGGGCCGAGCTGATCGTGGTGTGCAAAGAGCGCGGGTCCGCCTGACCCGAGGGCGGATATTCACGCATGGGCGCAGGGCGCCGTCAAGCGGCGCTTCGGCGTACAGGATGTCCTCAGTGCCGAAATCCTGTACGCCGGCGCGCCGCGGCGCCGCGAGGCGAGAGCCTGGACGGATCCAGATCCTTGAAGCCGTCCGCGCGATGCCACAACGTCACCGGGATCGATGGACGACCCACACGCAGTCGCCGCGGTGCTCTGGACCGGCGGCAAGGATTGCTCGCTCGCGCTGCACGAGGCGCGCGCGGCGGGGCTCGACGTCCGCGCGCTCGTGACCTTCACGCCGCGCGATCCGGACTTCCTCGCGCATCCGCTGCCGGTGCTTGCGCTGCAGGCGCAGGCCGCGGGGCTGCCGCACCGGCGCCTCGTCGTCGAGCAGCCCTTCCGCGACGGCTACGAGCGCGCGCTGCGCACGCTGCGTGACGAGGGCGTGCGGGTGCTCGTCACCGGCGACATCGCCGAGGTGGCCGGTCACCCGAACTGGGTGCGCGAGTGCGCCGAGCCGCTGGGGCTGCGCGTGGAGACGCCGCTGTGGGGGCGCGAGCGTCCGGCGCTGCTGGCCCGCCTGCTGGAGCTGCGCTTCCGCGTCGTCGTGTCGTGCGTGGACACGCGGCGGCTGCCGGCCGGGTGGGTGGGGCGCACGCTGGACGCGGCCGCCGTCGCCGAGCTGCGCGCGCTGCAGGCGAGCCACGGCGTCGACCCCAGCGGCGAGAACGGCGAGTACCACTCGCTGGTGCTGGAGGCGCCGTTCTTCGCGCAGCGCGTGGACCTCGGTCCGTGCTCGACGACGCCGCGGGGACCCTGGGTCGCCCTCGTGCCCGGGGCGCTGCGCCTGGTCGCTGGCCCCGGCCCGGCGCCGCGGCGATGATGTCGCCCGCCATGTCCGACTCCCTGGTCAAGCGCCTGTTCCTCGGCGAGTTGCCGCGCGAGCTGATCCTGCCCTTCCCGCAGCTCGACCCCGAGCGGCGGGAGTTCATGGACATGTTCCGGCAGTCGCTGGCGCGCTTCGCGGCGCTGAAGATCGACAGCCGCGCCATCGACAAGGGACACCGCATCCCGCCGGAGGTGCTGGATGGCCTCGCGGAGCTGGGCCTGTTCGGCATCCGCGTGCCCGAGGAACACGGCGGGCTGGGCCTGGACATGACGCAGTACGTGCGCATCGGCGCGGACCTGGCGGTGCTGGACGGCGCGGTGGCCATCATGAGCGGCGGGCACAGCACGATCGGCATCAAGGCGCTGCTGCTGTACGGCACGGCGGAGCAGCAGGCGCGCTACCTGCCGCGGCTGGCGACGGGCGAGCTGAAGGCCGGCTTCGCGCTGTCGGAGACGGGCGCGGGCAGCGACGCGCAGTCGCTGCGCTGCACGGCGAGCCGCGCGCCCGACGGCGCCTGGGTGCTGAACGGCGAGAAGCTGTGGATCACCAACGGCGGCTTCGCGGACCTGCTGACGGTGTTCGCGCGCACGCCCGACGTGGCGCGCGCGGACGGGCGGCCCTCCATCTCGTGCTTCCTCGTGGAGCGGGCGCACGGCTTCCGGAGCGGGCCGGAGGAGGACAAGCTGGGGATCTGCGGCAGCAGCACGACGTCCATCGTGTTCGAGGACGTGCGCGTGCCCGCGGAGAACCTGGTGGGGCCGGCGGGGGACGGCTTCAAGATCGCGCTGCACGTCCTGAACGGCGGGCGCACGGGCCTCGCGGGCGGCTGCCTGGGCGCGGCGCGCTTCCTGCTGCACGAGACGGTGGCCTACGTGGCGCAGCGGCAGCAGTTCGGGCGGGCCATCGCCGAGTTCGAGCTCATCCGCGAGAAGCTCGGGCGCTGCGCGCTGGACGTGCACGCGCTGCAGTGCATGACCTTCCTGACCACGGGGCGCATCGACGCCGGAGCAGAGGACGTCGCGCTGGAATCCGCGCTGTGCAAGATCTTCGGCACCGAGACGCTGTGGATGGTCGTGAACGACGCCATCCAGTGCGCGGGCGGCAACGGCTTCACCACCGACTACCCGTACGAGCGCATGCTGCGCGACGCGCGCGTGAACATGATCTTCGAGGGCACCAACGAGATCCTGCGGCTCATGGTGGCGAGCGCGGGCCTCGTCGAGCCGGCGCGGCGGCTGGCGGCGGGCATCGCGCCGCGCGAGGCCTACGGGCGGCGCGCGAGCGGGGCGGAGGCGCCGGACCTGCTGCCGGTGCCCGCCGCGCTGCAGGCCGAGGCGCTGGCGCTCTCCATCGGCGCCACGGATCTGGCGGTGGGCGCGGTGGACGCGCAGCGGCGGCACGGCGCGGCCCTCAAGGACCGGCAGCTGGTGCTGGCGGCGCTGGCGGACCAGGCGCTGGGCCTGTACGCGCAGGCGGCGGTGCTGTCGCGGGCCACGTCGGTGGCGCAGGCGGGCGGGCCGGGCGTGGAGGACGAGCTGCTGCTGGCGCGCGCCACCTGCCGCCGGCTCGCGCGCCGGGCCCGGACCGCGGTTGCTTCGCTGCGCGACAACGACGACGATCTGCTGTTGCAGGCGGCCGACCTCGTGCGCCGCGCCGGCGGCCTGCCCGGAGACATGCTCTGAGCCCGTTCCCGACTGCCCTGCGATGACCGCCGAAACGCCCCCGCCCGCCCAGCTCCCGGCCGGCTCGCACTCCAAGGTCTCGACGGCCATCGTGGTCTGCCACGAGCCGCGCTGCATGCAGTCGGAGCAGTACCGCGCCTTCCGCACCAACCTCACCGCCCTCAACCGCGCGGGCGGGCCGTGGGCGCTGGTCTTCACCTCCAGCCGCAAGGGCGAGGGCAAGTCGGTCACCGTCGCCAACGTGGCCGCGAGCCTCGCCGAGCTGCCGGGCCAGCGCGTGTGCCTCGTGGACGTGGACTTCCGCCGGCCCGCGCAGGCCGACCTGCTGGGCCTGCCGCGCACGCCGGGCGTGTCCGAGCTGCTGCAGGGCACGCGCACGCTGCAGCAGGTGGTGCAGTCCACCTTCGCCGGCGCCCTGGACCTCATCGCCGCCGGCGACGAGCCGCGCAGCCCGGCCGAGCTGCTGGGCGGCGAGCGCTTCGCCAACCTGCTGGGCGAGCTCAAGCGCCGCTACTCCTGGGTGCTCATCGACACGCCCCCCGTGCACCCCTACACCGACGCCTGCGTCCTCGCCGCGCGCTGCAACGGCGCCGTGCTCGTCGTGCGCATGGAGGACACCTCGCGCGACCTCGCCCAGCGCACCATGCAGTCCATCCAGCGCGCCGGCGGCAAGGTGCTGGGCAGCTTCCTCACCGGCCTGCCGGCCGACCGCGAGGATGCCGACCGCACGGGGCGGTACCACGTCGACCGCAGCGACCCGAAGGCGCCGGATCGGGCGCGGGCGCGGCAGCTGGCGGAGAAGCGGCTGAGGGATCAGGAGGAGGCCTGGATCCGGAAGCAGGCGGGGGAGAAGCCGGAGAAGCCGAAGGGGAAGGAGCCGCGGCAGGACTGAGGCTTCAGCCGCGCGCAGGCAGCGCGAACGCCGCCAGGCCGCGCAGCGTCGGATGCATCATCGGCTGCAGCCCGCGCGCTCGCGCAAACTCCTCCACCGCCTGCGCCACGCCACGCTCGTGCGTGACATCATCCACCAGCAGCAGCGCCCCGCGCGCGGGATCAGCCGCCGCCGCGCACAGCGCCAGATCCCGCGCACACCCCTCGCGCGAATGATCCCCATCCACGAAATACAGATCCGCCGCCGGTAGCCGCAGCCCCGCCGCTGCCGTGTCCTGCCGCCGCACCGTGATGCGCGCCCGTGGGAACTCCCGCCGCAGCATCCGTCGCGCGTCCCACAGCGCACCCGGCACGCCGCCCCAGGTGCAGACATCCGCGTCGAGTCCGAGGTACTCCGCCTGCGGTGCCGCCGAGAGCAGCGCGAAGGCCGACGCGCCGCGCCGCACGCCGATCTCCACGATGCTGCGCGGCGCGCACGCGGCCGCCATGCGGTGGAGCAGCAGGTAGCCGGGCCGCAGCGCAGCCCACTCGGCGCGCAGCTCGTCGTCCGGCGGCACGACGAGGTCGATGTCCTCGATGCCGCGAGTGCGCGGCCGCAGCCAACCCGCGGCGCGGCCCAGCGCGGCGGCCGCGTCCAGCGCGGTGTGGGCGACATCCTTCGCGGCGCGGCGCAGTGGCGAGCGGCGCGGCGAAGGCATCGTCGAAGGACTCCGACGGCGACTAGCTCCTGGCCCGAGCAGCGAGCATCAGGACCGCAAGAGCTCCCGCTTTCGATTTGCGAGCACAGCGTTGACGAGGCGTCGCGTAGCAGGATCCGAACAGACCAGCGTGATGTTCTTCCGGAAGTCGGCTTCCCCCAAGTCGAGCAGCATCCGTCCGATCACCTCGTCGGCAAACGACGGCGTCACTGTCTCCACGTCGTCGAAGAGGACGCGGATCGCGTGACCGGATCGAATCAGGCTGAGCAGCTTCGCCCGGATTGGCTTGCCCTGATCGCGCGTAAGCAGAACAGTCCCGAACTTTTCCAACCGAATGTCCATGGCGCTAATTCTCGAAGAAGTCCTCCGAGGAATAGCCCTCGATCATCGGCAGTGTTGCCCAGACTTCCCTGATTGGCAGCAATTGGTTCAAGTCGAACACCACAGAAACGATCGTACCATGCCAAGGTGCGTGAAGCATGATGCGACTCTTCGGATTGCCGCGGGCCGCATACTTGAAGATCGTCGCGTCACCAGACGTCAGCGCGAAGGTTCCCGCGTTGCGAACTGCGAGCTCGCTTACGACGTAGAGACCATAACCTGAGTGTCCCAGCTCCCTGTCCTTGCGCACGGGCTTACTGGTGATAAGCGGCTTCACCGCTAGCGAGACTGCTGCTTCGTCTGTGGTGGCGACATGTTTCAGTTCGTCGTTCCATCCAGTCAGGATGCTTTGACGAATCCCAATGCCGTCATCGATTACGATGATCGACAGCTTGCGTCGCTTGGGATAGTACTGCGCGCCAACGTAGGCGTTGCGGAATGACCCTGCGTGCCGCAGGACGTTTTCCATCATCTCCGCAAAGGTCGTCTGCAGGCCGCCCTTGTCGTCAGAGCCCAGGAATCCATGCTTGTCGATTATCGCTACGAGTCGGTCTGTCAATGCGAATACCGATGACGTTGACTGCAATCGCTGCAGCGCAATGGCGAAGCCCTCGTCCTCTGCCCAGAGATCGGCGGTGCGGCCCTCGACGACGTCGATGAATCCGATTCGGTCGAGATAGCGACGCGTGGTTTCAGTGGCGTTGGCGACGCGGCCCTGTTTGGCTGCTGTACGAAGCCATGTTGCAAGCAAGCCGATTCCGAAGATGTAGAGATGTTCAACATCAGCCAGGTCTACCTGGATGCGCTTCCGCGACTGTGGAATGCGCGCGAAATCCTGCAGTAGGGGGGCAGGGAATTGGTCAATGGATGTCTTGTTCGTGGAGATCACGATCGATGCCTCTGGGCGGAACGGCTCTGCCGGCTGGAATTGAGCGGGCCGAGTTTCATAAACCGTCGGCTTGCGAATGGCCGCGAGTGCAGCGGCCGGAGGCAAGGGCGATTGACGCTCCATCGCCCGAATGGTCGCACGGAGGTGGCTTCGAAGGGTTTTGGGACAACGGCCGGCGCCAATGATGCTTCTGTCGACGATGCGCCGCCATGCGTCATCCCGCTCGCGCAGTACGCCAAGGGTCGAGTGGATCCTGTCGATCACGACTTCTCGAGGGAAGCGCCGCAACATTCCGAAGAGATGCCGCGCTGCGTGGGCAGCTGGCGCGCGAAGGACCTCGAGTGCTACCGCTTGCGCATCGAACTCCCTTCCGCCAAGGATCGCCTCTTGAACAACAGCAAGCGTCTTCCGATCAGATTCGCTTAGCTGCTGCTTCTTGCTGGATGGCATTGGCGTAGCGGCCTGAGGAGGTCAAGACCTCCAGGCCGTGATCCAGTGCGCGCCGAGGTAGCTGAAGCCCATCTCGTCCACGAGGATGCGCGCCATGCCCGGCAGGTGGCCGGCGCCGTAGTAGATGGCGGTGCGCTGTGGCGCGTCCGGCTGGGCCAGCACGACGGTGAGGTCGTCCATGACCTTGCGGTTGCGCATGTCGATGAGCACGTCCTTGAGGCCCTCGGCGCCGGCCTGCGCGAAGATCTTCTCGGTGTCGGCCATGAAGGGCGCGACCAGCGCGCGGTAGGTGCGGCCCACCTCCTCGTTGCGCGGCACCTTGGTCGGATCGATGACCTTGAAGAGCGTCCCGAAGAGCGCGCGGATCAGGTCCTCGTTGGGCATGATCTCGAGGTTGCGGCGGTCCAGCTCGGCCTGCAGGTCGTTGAGGCCCATGTCGCTGTTGCGCCAGAAGCCGCGGTGGTAGTCGATGCGGTCGAGCTGGAAGTCCAGGTTGAGGATGTTCTTGAGCAGCACCTGGGTCTTGAAGAGCACGTCGAAGCGCTCCATGGCCTCGGTGCTGGGCTTCTCCTTGGCGCCCACGCCCTCCCACAGCACGAGGTCCATGGAGTCGAGGATGGACTGCTGCTCGGCGAAGGTCTCCGGGTGCGCGATGTGCACCGCGCCCACGAGGTAGACGCGCCGGCCGTCCTCGCGCTCGAAGGCGCCCACGGCCACGTCGAGCGTGCCGCCGTCCTCGGTGCGCAGGGCGCGGATGTAGCTGGCGGGCGGCGGCAGGCCGGGGCCCGCGGCGTCGAACGGGCCGCTCGTGGCGGGCACCGTGCGCCACAGGATGGGCGGGTCGGCGTAGGGCCCGTCGCCCTCGACCGCGCGCACGTTCAGGCGCGCCAGCGGCAGGTCCTCGCCGGCCATGCCGACGAGGTCGATCACGCCCGCGTCCTCGCCGCGCACCTCGCCGTGCAGCTCCTGGCCGGTCTTGAGCACGACCACGGTGCCGCGCGGCCCGGCGCAGGCGGCGGCGAGGAGCAGCGCGGCGAGCAGGCGCGACGGGCGCGGCATGCCGCTACCATAGGCGGCGCGATGCCCGGCACCAAGCCTCTCATCGGCGAGCTGCGCGTGCCGGGCGACAAGTCCACCACGCAGCGCGCGCTGCTGCTGGGCGCCGTCGCCGAGGGCGAGACGCTCGTGCGCGGCGCCCTGCGCGCGGGCGACACGCTCTCCACGGCCGGCGTCGTCGCGGCTTTGGGCGCGCGGGTCGCGTGGGAGGGCGACGCGGCCGCGCCCCAGCTCCGCATTGCCGGCGTGGCCGCGCCCAAGGCCGCGGCCCTGGACTGCGGCAACGCCGGCACCTGCGCGCGCCTCGCCCTCGGGCTGCTGGCCGGTCACGTCGGCCACTGGACGCTGACCGGCGACGCCTCGCTGCGCGGCCGCCCGATGCGCCGCGTGGTCGAGCCGCTCATCTCGCTCGGCGCGCGCATCGAGCCCGCGGCGCTGGACGGCTCCTACGACCGCCTCCCGCTGTCCGTGGAGGGCGCGCACCTCGCCGGCGGCCGCCTCGAGGTCGAGCTGCCCTCGGCGCAGGTGAAGAGCGCGCTGCTGCTGGCCGGCCTGCGCGCGGACGGTCCGCTCACCGTGGTTCAGCACGTGCCCACGCGCGACCACACCGAGCGCCTGCTGCCGCGCTTCGGCCTGCGCGTGCAGGTCGAGCCCGGCGCCGTCACCGTGCACCCCGGCCGCCCGCGCGCCGCCACGCTGGACGTGCCCGGCGACCCATCCTCGGCCGCCTTCGCGCTGCTGGCCGCGCTGCTCTGCCCCGGCAGCGAGCTGTGGCTGCGCGACGTCGGCCTCTGGCCGCGGCGCACCGGTTTCCTGCGCGCGCTGCTCGCCGCCGGCGCAGACCTCATGGTGCTGCGCCGCCGCGCGACCAGCGCGCTGTCCTTCGCCGGCGGCACCGCCGGCGCCGCGCGCGAGACGGCCGGCCCCGTCGCCCTGGGCGAGACCGCCGAGACGCGCGCCTTCGCCGGCCCGCCCGACGACGACCCGCGCGGCGACCTGCGCGCCGGCGGCAGCACGCTGACCGCCTTCGACATTGCGCCCGAGGACGTGCCCGACCTGGTCGACGAGCTACCCGTCCTCGCGCTGGCCGCGTCGCGCGCCCGCGGCACCTCGCGCTTCGCCGGCCTCGCCGAGCTGCGGTTCAAGGAGTCGGACCGCGTGGCGACCACGGCCGAGCTGCTCGCCGCGCTGGGCGTGCCGGTGCAGGTGAGCGACGACGGGCTGGTGATCGACGGCGTCGAGGAGTGGCGCGAGCCGGCGATGTGGCCGGTCTTCGAGGATCACCGGCTCGCGCTGTGCGAGGCGGTCGCGGCGATCAGCGCCGGCTGGGAGCTGCCGCCGCGCAAGGCGCTGGCGGCGGGGGAGGTGAGCTGGCCGGGGTT
Organism: Planctomycetota bacterium; assembly: GCA_036274635.1. Lineage (GTDB taxonomy): Bacteria > Planctomycetota > B15-G4 > B15-G4 > B15-G4 > DASUFI01. The sequence continues at coordinate 455 of DASUFI010000022.1, read as the reverse complement.
CGCGGAGGCGATGGGGGCGGTGCGGGCCGGGTGATCAGCCCGCAAGCGGCTCGAGGCGTGATCCGAGCGGTCACTCGGGTTCCGTATCCAGCACGAGGTCCGAGGGCTCCTTGACCTCGCGCCAAGTCAGGCCCTCGCGTGGATGAAGGAGGGTCGTGCAAGATCCGTCAAAACCGGAACCGACTTTGCCGCTGTGATCGAGTGTGACCTCCTGTACACCCTGCGTTGCGCCGGAGCGCCACTTGCCCGCATCGAAGACGTCTGCCACGGCAACGACGCGACAGAGCAAGTCGTGGTTGTTGCGGACGATCGAACTGACGGACACAACGACTGTTCGATCGGGTGCACGGAACGTCGTGTAGACGGGCACTCCGGGATCCCATGTCATGGCATGAGTTCCGTCGGCCGTGGCTCGATCCGCCGCCACGCTGATCGACGAGTCGGCGTGGCATCCG
>DASUFI010000021.1:0-5063 GCA_036274635.1 Planctomycetota bacterium | reverse complement strand
CTGCGTGGCCAGGCGGCGGATGTTGTCGCGGTAGCCCGGCTTGGTGGGCGAGTACGAGAAGGCCCCCGTGCGCGACAGGAAGACCAGCTCCTCGCCGGGGTCCGGCCGCACGTCGGCGAGGGCGCAGGCGATGACGTCGTCCTGCGCCTTGACCACCTGCGACGGCACCGTGGGGAAGAGGTGGTCGGGGCCCTGCAGGAAGATGCGCACCTCGCGCCGGCTGCCGGTCGCCGACGGCATGACCGCGAGCGCGAGGTCGAGGTCGCCGTCGCCGTCGACGTCCGCGAAGCGCGACTCGAGCACCGAGCCGTCCACCGGCAGCGACAGGTGCGTGAAGTCCGTGTCCAGCGTATCGCCCGCCGCCGCACGGGCCGCCAGCGCGGCTGCGAGCGTGGCGATGTGTCCCGCGCCGACTCTCATCGCGCCAGCTCCCCGACGCCCGACGAGAAGCTGATCAGGTCGAAGCCGAACAACTCGAAGAGCACCCACTTGTGCTCGCCCTCGTCGCGCTCGTGCTTGAACAGCTCGAAGATCCAGATGTCCAGCACGCCCAGCTTGCTCGTGCGCCCGTCGGCGCTGGCCTCGTAGCTCACGAGAATGGGCAGCGAGAAGCCGGTGACCACCGTGGGCTCCTCGGGCAGCTCCACCTCCGTCTCGCGCGGCTCGCCGGCGCCGGGCGGGCGCCAGGTGAGCCGCACGCTGCTGCCCGGCGGCCGGGCCTGCAGCTCGCGGATGAGCGCGCGGTCCGAGAGGGTCTCGTGCCCGTCCACGGCCAGCACCGTGGCGCCCAGCGGCAGGCCCGCGGCCGTGACCGGCGAGCCCTCCGCGGCCGTGACCAGCACCGCGCCGCCCGCGCCGGTGGACCAGCCGGCGAGGCTGCGCGTGATGTCGCGGCGCCACAGCTCGCGCGGCGGCTGGCGCATGCCCTCCGCGGCCGTGAGCCCGACCAGAACCTCGAAGACTGTGTCCGCGCGCTGCACCTGCAGCCGCGCCGACTGCCCGCCCGCGCGCTCCGCCAGCAGCGCCTCCAGCGCGGCCGGATCGTTCACCTCGTGGCCGTCCAGCGTGAGCAGCACGTCGCCCGGCTGCACGCCGGCGGCCGCGGCCGGCGACGACGGCAGCACGCTCACCACGCGCACGCCCGGCTGGAAGTAGAGGTTGTCGAGCGAGCCGCTGTCGTTCTCCTCGACGTTGAGCCCGAGACAGGCGCCGGCGGGCGCGGCCACGGACCAGGGCAGCGCCTCGGGCAGCGGCTCGGGGATGACCGGCACCGTGGTGGACACGCACGCGGGCAGCAGCGCGGCCAGCAGCGTGGCGATTCGCAGGCAGGTCCGCATGCGGTCGCAGCCTAGCAGCGCCCGCCGGCACGATCCCCTGCGAACTTCGTGGCGATCGCGTGGACGGGTCGGGATCATGCCGCCATGGAATCCGCGGAGTACGCGCGCCTCCACGAGCTGGAGGAGCGACACTTCTGGTACGTGGGCCTGCGCGCGCTGCTGGACGGCGCCCTGCGGCGCTGGGGCGGCGCGCGCGTGCTCGATGCCGGCTGCGGCACGGGCGGCTTCCTGCGCACGCGGCCGGATGCGACCGGCGTGGATCGCAGCGCGCTCGCGCTCGAGTACTGCACGCGCCGCGGGCTGCGGCGGCTGGCGCAGGCAGACGTGGCGCGCCTGCCCTTCCGCGACGCGACCTTCGACGCCGTCGTCTCGGCCGACGTGCTCTACCACCGTGCCGTGGCCGACGACGCCGTGGCGCTGGCCGAGCTCGCGCGCGTGGTGCGTCCGGGTGGCCACGTGTTCCTCAACCTGCCCGCCGGCCGCGCGCTGCGCGGAGCGCACGACGACTTCGTGCACGGCGCCCGGCGCTACTCGCGCGCCGACGTGGCCAGGCTGGCCGCCCGCGCCGGCCTGCTGACCGTGCGCATCACCTCGTGGAACGCCGCGCTGCTGCCCGCGGCCTTCGTGCTGCGGCGCCTCTCGCGCCGCGGGCCGGCTCGCAGCGACGTCTCGCTGCCGCCCGCGCCGCTCAACGCCACGCTCGGCATCTGGCTGCGCGCCGAGGCCGCCTGCTCGCTGCGCCTCGGCCTGCCCTGGGGCCTCTCCATCTTCGCCGTGCTGCGTCGCCCGGCCCCGGCGCAATTCCCGTGATAGACTCCCGCGCCGCTCCAGGCACGACGGTGGGCACTCCGAACGAATCGACGTCTCCGCCGCCGGGCGCGCCCGGCATCTCGGCCTTCTTCCCCGCCTACGGGGACTGGGGCACGATCGCCAGCCTCGTGCTGCTGGTCTCCTCCGTGCTGCGCGAGCTGACCGACGACTGGGAAGTCATCGTGGTCAACGACGCCAGCCCCGATCACACGGCCCTCATCCTGGCCGAGCTGCAGGCCGTCTGCCCGCGGCTGCGGGTCGTGACGCATCCGCACAACCGCGGCTACGGCGGCGCGCTGCGCTCCGGCTTCGCGGCCGCCACCAAGGAGTGGGTCTTCTACACCGACGGCGACGCGCAATACGACGTGCGCGAGCTGCGCGCCCTGTGGGCCGCGCGCGACGGCGCGGACATGGTCAACGGCTACAAGATCACGCGCCACGACCCGCTGCACCGCATCGTCATCGGCAAGCTCTACCACCTGTTCGTGAAGACCGCCTTCGGCCTGCGCATCCGCGACGTCGACTGCGACTTCCGCCTCGTGCGCCGCGCCGTCTTCGAGAAGGTCGAGCTCACGCGCGACAGCGGCCTCATCTGCGTGGAGCTGGTCACGAAGATCGAGAAGAACGGCTATCGCGTCGTGCCCGTGCCGGTGCACCACTATCACCGGCTGCACGGCAAGAGCCAGTTCTTCAACTTCGCGCGCGTGGGGCGCGTGGCGCTGGGGCTGGGCGGGCTGTGGTGGGAGCTGATCGTCAAGAAGAGGGTCACGCGGGCGGGGGCGCCGGCTGCGAAGACATAGGGCGCGACGCCCTGCATCGCGATCGGGATGGTCTGCCTCTACAGCCGGCGGTGAGCGCCGGCGGCCCGCCGCACAGTGTACGTCGACCGTCGCGCTCCGTAGACTCGTCGCGGCGCTCGATCGCCCGAGGAGGCATGGCCGCACAACCCGCACGCACCGGCGAGCCCGCCCCCTCGCCCGCCGACCTCCTCCGCGCCTACGACGGCGCCGACGTGCTGGTCACCGGCGGCCTCGGCTTCATCGGCAGCAACCTCGCGCGGCGCCTCGTGACGCTGGGCGCGCGCGTCACGCTGATGGACTCGATGATCCCCGACTACGGCGGCAACCCGTTCAACATCCACGACATCCGCGACCGCGTCACGGTGAACTTCGCCGACGTGCGCCAGCGCAGCACGATGGACTTCCTCGTCCAGGGCCGCGACTACCTGTTCAACCTCGCCGGACAGGTCAGCCACATCGACTCGATGCGCGACCCGTTCACGGACCTGGACATCAACTGCCGCAGCCAGCTCTCCATCCTCGAGGCCTGCCGGCACAACAACACGGGCGTGCGCGTGGTGTTCGCGGGCAGCCGGCAGGTGTACGGGCGGCCGCAGTACCTGCCGGTGGACGAGGCCCACCCCGTGCGCCCCGTCGACGTGAACGGCGTCAACAAGGTGGCCGGCGAGTCCTACCACGTCATGTATCACGACGTGTACGGCATCCGCGCCTGCTCGCTGCGCCTCACCAACACCTACGGCCCGGGCCAGCTGGTCAAGCACGACCGGCAGGGCTTCATCGGCTGGTTCATCCGCACCGTGGTCGAGGGCGGACAGATCCAGCTCTACGGCGACGGCAGCCAGCAGCGCGACCTCAACTTCGTCGACGACGTGGTCGAGGCCTTCCTGCTCGCCGGCGTGTCCGAGCGCGCCGCGGGCCAGATCTACAACCTCGCCGCCGAGCCGCCCGTCGCGCTCGCCGACCTCGCGCGCCTGCTGGTGGAGCTGTCCGGCCGCGGCTCCGTGCGCACGGTGCCGTGGCCCGAGGACAAGCGGCGCATCGACATCGGCAGCTACTACGGCACGCACGCCAGGATCAGCGCCGAGCTGGGCTGGACGCCGCGCACGCCCCTGCAGGACGGCCTGCGCCGCACGCTCGACTACTACGCCGCCCACCTGAAGCACTACCTGTGAGCGCGCCCGCCCGCTGGCCCTTCTGCGACCTGCGCGCCGGCTTCCTCGCCCAGCGCGAGGAGTTGCTCGCCGCCGCCGCGCGCGTCCTCGACTCGGGCCACTACGTCCTCGGCGCCGAGGTCGAGGCCTTCGAGCGCGAGTTCGCGCAGTGGCTGGGCGGCACGCACGTCGTCGGCGTGGCCAACGCCACCGACGCCCTCGAGCTCGCGCTGCGCGCCTTCGACGTCGGCCCCGGCGACGAGGTGGTGATCCCGTCCCTCACCGCTGCGCCCACCGCCATGGCCGTGCTCGCCACGGGCGCCATGCCGGTGCTCGCGGACATCGACGCCGCCTGGTTCACCCTCGATCCCACCAGCCTGCGCGCCTGCCTCTCCATGCGCACCGCGGCCATCATCCCCGTGCACCTCTACGGCCAGTGCGCCGACATGGACGCCATCCGCCACGTGGCCGAAACCGCCGGCGTGCCCATCCTCGAGGACTGCGCCCAGTCCCACGGCGCCACCTTCCACGGCCAGCGCGCCGGCAGCTTCGGCGCCGCCGCGGCCTTCTCCTTCTATCCCACCAAGAACCTCGGGGCCTTCGGCGACGGCGGCGCTCTCGCCACGCCCGACCGCCACCTGGCCGAGCGGCTCGCGCGCCTGCGCTTCTACGGCGGCATCGCCGGCTACGACTTCACCGAGCCCGGCCGCAACAGCCGCCTCGACGAGCTGCAGGCCGCGTTGCTGCGCGTCCGCCTCGGCGCCGTCGCCGCCGGCAACGAGCGCCGCCGCCTGCACGCGCGCCGCTACCGCGAAGGGCTGCGCGACGCCCCCGTCGAGCTGCCCGCCGAGCGCGGCGGCAGCGAGCACGTCTACCACCAGTTCGTCGTGCGCACGCCCGCGCGCGACCGCCTGCGCGATCATCTCGCGGCGCGCGGCATCGAGACGCAGATCTACTATCCCGAG
>DASUFI010000020.1:0-6555 GCA_036274635.1 Planctomycetota bacterium | reverse complement strand
GACCAGCACGCGGTCGTACTCGTAGAGCAGCTCGTGCGCGAGGTCCTTGTCGCTGGCGCACAGCTCGTGCAGCAGATGGCACCAGCCGCACCAGTTGGCGCCCCACTGGATGAGCACGCGGCGGTTCTCCTTCTGCGCGTGCAGCAGCGCGGTGGCGATCTGCTGGTGGGCGTCGGCCTGCTCGTCGTAGATGGCGGGCTTCGCGGCCTTGGCGGGCGCGGGCGCGACGCCGGCGGCGGCGTCCTGCGCGGCGGCGGAACGGCCCGAGGCCAGGGCCAGCAGGGCGACCAGCAGGATCTGGGGACGACGGATCATGGCGGCACTCCTCCGGGAGACGAGCGGCGCGAAGGCGCCGGCGCGGGCCCCGACGGTAGCGTGTCCCGCGCCGGCTGCCCAGCGCGATCGTCATGCTGGCGGGGCGCCGCGCGGTAGCATGCGCGGCCGCTCGCAGGGAGGTGCCCCATGTCCGGTCGCGCCGCGCTGCTCCTCATGGCCGCCGCGCTGCCGGCCTGCGCCGACAGCGCCGTCAAGCCGCTCCCCGCGCAGCCGAAGCCCGCGGACGCGCCCCGCAGCGTGCAGCTGCCCGGCGGCGAGGGCGGCGTGGGACTCGACGACCTGCGCTGGTCGCCCAGGCTGCAGCGCGCGCTCGTGCCCGGCGGCCGCACCGGCAACCTGGACCTGGTGGATGCGCAGACCGGCGCCGTGACGTCGGTGCCCGGCTTCGGCTCGAAGGACAGCTACAGCGGCGGCCACGGCGACGGCTGCACGTCGGCGGACGAGGGCGCGGGCGTGCTCTTCGCCATCGACCGCACCCGGCGCGTGCTGGCGGTCGTGGATCCCGAGCGGCACGTGATCCTGTCGGAGACGGCCCTCGCCGCCGGGCCCGACTACGTGCGCTACGTGCCCACGACGCACGAGGTGTGGGTGACCGAGCCGCGCGCCGAGGCGATCGAGATCTTCAGCCTGTCGACGGCGACGCCGCCGGTTCCGCAGCTGGCGGGCCAGGTGTCCGTGCCGGGTGGGCCGGAGTCGCTGCTCATCGACGGCACGCGCGGCCGCGCCTACACGCACCTGTGGACGGACACCACGCTGGCCATCGACCTCGTGCAGCGCGAGGTCGTGGCGCGCTGGCCCAATGCCTGCACGGGCTCGCGCGGCATCGCGCTGGACGAGCCGCACGGCCTGCTCTTCGTCGGCTGCGAGGAGGGGCGCGCGACGGCGCTGGACGTGGCGCACGACGGACAGCTCGTCGGCAGCGCGCCCACCGGCCGCGGCGTGGACATCATCGCCTGCGACGCGGCGCGCGGCCGGCTCTACGTGCCCGCCGAAGACGGCACGCTCACGATCCTGGGCTTCACTCCGCACGGTGCGCTGTCCGTGCTCGGCACGCGGCCCGTGCCCGACGGCGCGCAGGGCGTGGCCACCGACGGCGCAGGCCACGTCTTCGTGGGCGACCCTGAAGCCGGCCGGCTGGTCATCCTGGTGGACGACCAGCCGGCCAAGCCTTAGCTCGGCAGCTCAGGGCCAGACGCTCAGGGCAGGAACTGCGCCTGCACGGCGTTGCTGAGGCTCACGCCGTGCGGCTGGCCCGCGTCGGCCGACGCGACCTGCAGGTAGAGCGTCAGCGGGCCGCCGCCGCCGGGCACGTCCGGAATCAGGAACTCGCCCGCGGCGTCCGTGACCAGGCCCAGGGAGCCCGCGACGGGCACCGGCACGAGCATGCCGCCCTTGAAGGGGGTCGGCGTGCTGGTGAAGCCCACGAACAGCAGCGAGGCCGCGAGCGGCGGGCCGTTGAGCAGCTGGATGTAGGCGCTCGTGCCCGTGGACAGGTCGCCGCCGCACATCGTCAGCACCGAGAGGCCCGGGCCCTGGAAGCCGATGTCCGGCTGGCAGGTGAGCGTGGTCGTGTCGGGCAGCCCGCGGTCCACGATCGTGATCGTGGCCGTGTCCGTCGAGGTCATGCCGTCCGAGTCCGTGCCCGTGAGGGTGATGGTGTGCACGCCGACCGACAGCGTGCTGGTCTTCGCGAGCCGGCCCGTGCCGATCTGGCCGTCGAGGTCCGAGGTCCACACCAGGCTGTCGCCGTTGAGGCCGTTGTCCTCGAGGTCCCAGCCCGAGCCGTGCAGCACGATCGTGGCGCCGCGCAGGAAGCTGTAGTGGGGGTCCGGGGTCATGATGTAGACCCACGGAGCCTCGGCGCTGGCCCCCTCGGCGTACGACGGCGTGCGCTGCAGCGCGCCGGTGCGCGTGACCGTGGTGTTGAGCCCGTCGCTGGCCAGCAGCTCGAAGAAGCCGTGGCCCGCGACGAAGCGCGGCAGCTGCGCCAGGTCCACGTCCCACTGAGTCTCCGCGATGCCGGTGGCCAGCGGCACGAAGCGGCTGCCGTCGGGGCTGTAGCGCAGGTAGAAGTGCAGCGCGTCGCCGTCGGCGTCCGAGGCGCTCCAGCTCACGTGCAGCGCCGGCCCGCCGAGCGCGGCCGTCGGCGCGCTGAACTCCACCACCGGCGCGGACGCGGAGCGCTGCAGCTCGAGCGGGAACGCCCGGGTCGAGCCGGCCTGCGCGACGACCACGCGGTCGACGACCGCGCCGCCGCCCGCCGGCGCGAGCACCGCCGAGAAGCCCGCCACCGGCGAGCTGCTGGCCGAGTCCGCGTCGCGGCACGAATCGGTGGTGTCACCGATCGCCAGGGGCAGCTCGGACAGCAGCGTGCTGCCCGCGTAGGCGCGCAGCACGAGGTCCGCCGGGCCGGCCGCGGCCGGAGTGGGCCGCGCGTCCGGCAGCGTGAGCACGTCCGAGGCGGTCAGCGCGCCGGTGCTGCGGTTCCACGTGCCGGTGATCATGAGGCGCGGCGCCGGCGGCGCGGCCGAGTCGGCCGCCGAGCCCGGGGCGAAGACGAAGTGGTTGTAGAAGACCTCGTAGCTGGGCTGCGCCACCCACGCGTCCTGCGTGAGCAGGCCCGCGTACATGATGTCCTTCAGCGTGGACGGCTTGATCTGCGGCAGCGCTTGCGTGACGTTCAGCTGGTGCTCGACGTCCACGCCGATGAGGTTGGTCGTGAGCGAGTTGTGCTGCAGCCCGAAGCAGTGGCCCAGCTCGTGCGCCAGCGTGCGCTGGAAGCGGATGAGCTCCGTGTTCCCCATGCACACCTGGCCGCCGATGACCGACTGGCCGTTGTACGGCAGGCCGCCGTTGACCCAGCCGTACAGGAAGTCCGGCACCGGCGACATGAGCTGGATGTCGACGCTGAGCGAGTTCAGCAGGTCGCTGCCGCTGCCGGCGAGCGAGCCGGTCCACAGCTTGGAGGGAGCGTCGGTTCGGTGGTAGTACCAGTCCGACACCGGATAGATGCCCTCCACGAAGTTGTCGCCCGTGCCCGGCTCGATGAGGTCGAGCGGCGGCAGGTTGGGGATGGTGCCCCCGCCCGGCCGGTAGTCGATGGGCACGTAGGCCAGCTCGCCCGGCACGCGCTCCTTGAAGTTCAGCGCCGACGAGGAGAGCTCGTTGTTCAGCGAGGAGAGCTCGTCCACGTGGTTCGGACCGGGCGGGTTGACCTCCACCTTCAGCACGACGTTGCTGGAGGTGGGCGCGAGGAAGGCGAAGTTGAGCGTGCCGTCCTTGTCCGACGGATCGATCTGCTGCTTGGCGGGGAACGGTCCGTTGACGGAGAACACCGGCGAGTCGGCCGTCTCGACGCCGTCCACGTAGATGCGCAGCAGGCCGTCCACCGGATTGGTGGGCGCGGCCGGGTTCAGGACGCGCACGTAGGCGCGCACCCAGGTGGGGCGGCCGCCCGAGAGCGTCGCGTTGCCGACCGAGACGGACTGGTTGACCTCGAGCTTCAGGATCAGGAAGTCCATGCTCTGCGCGGCCGCGGTGCTGGCCAGCGCGAGCAGCGCGGGCAGCAGGCGCAGCGCGATGCGGCGGGACCGCGGAGGCAGCGCAGCACGGGGGGAGAGGCTCGAAGCATCGTCGTGTGTCAAGGTTGACTCCTGGTTGTCGCGCAGCGCGCGGCAGGGAAAAACGGAACGAGCCACGGGCGGAGTGCCGGCCGCAGCAGCGCCTGATCTGATCCTTGTGTGCGGCAGCTCCGGATGCCCGCTCGGAGCCGCGCGCCTTTCGGGGGTACGGTCGGGCGCAATGATATGTCGAGCGGGCTCCTACGGCTAGACGCCCGTTCACGATGTCATGGTGGTCGGGGAGCGCGTCGTGTCGCGGTCCGATGCGCTTCTGGATCCGCGCGGCCGCAGCGCAACGACACGACGAGTTACGCTGTCGGGCCCGCCTGGAGGCCGTCCATGGCCTGCATCCGCACCTGGCTGCTGGCGGTCTTTCTGGCCGCCGGGTCGCGCGCGCAGGTGGGGCCCGCGCCGGTGCTCGCCGCCGACACGCTCTTCCCGGCCCTCGGTTCCGTCGTCACGCCGTCGATCAGCGGCCCGGCGGGCGGCACCTTCTTCTTCCTCGCCTCGCTGCTGCCGGCCGAGGTCCCGCTGGGCGCCAAGGGCACGCTCTTCCTCGATCCCGCGGCCTTCTTCGTGATCTTCTCGGGCACGCTGCCGGGTGGCGGCAGCGTGTCGTTGCCGCTCGCGATCCCCGCGCTGACCGAGGCCGACGGCGTCTTCTTCTACCTGCAGGGCGCGGTGAAGCTGGCCGGCAAGACGGGGCTGTCGAATGCGCTGCCGTTCCGCATCGGGCTGCAGCCGCCCGCGGGCGCGCGCCACCCGGTGGCCCTCGCGGCCAGCCCGGACGGCGCGCGCGCCTTCGTGGCCCACGAGGAGGACGGCTCGGTCTCGGTGATCGACGCGGCCGCCGACCAGCTGCTGCTCGACCTGCCCGTCGGCGACGAGCCCGTGGACGTGGCCGTGGACCCGCAGGGACGGCACGCCTTCGTGGCCAACTCCGGCTCGCCCTTCCTCAGCGTGCTGCACGTCGCCAGCTCCTCGCTCGTGGCGCAGCTGCCCGTGCCGCGCGGCTGCCAGCGCGTGGCCTTCGACTTCGCGGCCTCGCCGCCGCGCATCTACGTCACCAACGTGCGCGACGACGACGTGCTGGTCTTCACGGAGGATCCGCCGGGCACGTTCGCTCCGCTGGCGCCCATCGACTTGCTGGGTGAGGACCCCGGGCCGCTGGCGGTGCTGCCCGGCGGCCGGCTCATGATCGGCAACCGCGGCACGCACGAGCTGGAGATCGTGGACCCGTCGCTGCCCGCCGGCAGCCAGACGCTGACGCGCACGGCGCTGGGCGCGCTGCCCGACGACGTGCTGCTGAGCAACGGCGTGGCGCTCGTGCCCGTCTTCGACTGGGCGGCGCCGACGGCGGCCAACCGCGTGCTGCAGTTCAGCCTGAGCACTTTCCAGCAGGTGGGCAGCGCGCTGCAGAACGTGGGCACCGACTACGTCGACGTGGAGCGCGCGGGGCCGTGGCTGGCGGTGGTCGGCGCGGGCAGCGGCACGGCGGTGATCGCCGACGCGGGCACGCTGGCGCTGGCGCAGCCCCTCGACCTCGCGCCGGGGCCGGGGCCGGGGCCCGGCGGCAAGATGCCCAATGCCAACCCGCAGCGCGCGGCCTTCGTCGCGCCCGGCAAGCTGTACGTGGCGGAATACTTCCGCGAGACGGTGCGCCCCATCCTGCTCGGCGCGGGCCCGCCCTTCGCGCTGCAGCCCGAGATCGCGCTGTCGCACGCGGGCGTGCCGCTCGTCCCGCTGGCCGACCTCTCGACCGAGGACGACGGCGAGTGGTGGTTCCGGAGCGTGCAGTTCCTCAACGGCACGCCGCTCACTCCCAACAACGTGACCTGCGCCACCTGCCACCCGGACGGCGGCAGCGACGGCCTGAATCACGGCAACCAGGTGCCGCCGATGTTCGGCCTCGACGAGACGGGCCCTTACGGCTGGAAGGGCTCGCAGGCCTCGCTGTCCATCACCATCGAGGCCACGTTCGCGGCGCACAGCCAGTTCGGGGGTGGGATGCCCACCGGCGCGGAAACCGACCTGCTGGCCTACTTCGGCACACACGACGCGCCCGAGAGCCCCTTTCTCGAGGACGGCCAGCTCTCCGCCGCCGCGCAGGCGGGCCAGGTCGTGTTCGAGGGGGCCGCGCACTGCGCCGACTGCCACCCGGCGCCGGTCTTCCTTCCCGCGCCGCCCGCCCCACCCACCATCGCGGGCGGCGTCGGCACCGGCCTGGTGCCGGTCAATGTGCCCAGCCTGCGCGGCGCGTGGGCCACCGCGTCCTACCTGCACGACGGCAGCCGTGCGACGCTCATGGATGTGCTGGTGAACAATCCCGGCAACCAGCACGGCGTCACCTCCATGCTCAGCGCGCAGCAGCGCGCGGACCTGGTCGCCTACTTGCAGAGCCTCTAGGAGCCCGTTGAAGAAGTCATTCGCGCCGGGCAGCGGATCCTTCGCGCCGGCTCGTCGTTGCGCGATCCTCGTCGGGGTCCCCGCGCAGGGAGTTGCGGAGGGCGCAGCCCGCCGCAAACCCGTCGAGGGCGCTCCCGAATGGAGCGCCCGTCGCGGGGCTCCAGGCCGCCTCCCGCGCCGCGAGAGCCGTATG
>DASUFI010000019.1:0-9014 GCA_036274635.1 Planctomycetota bacterium | reverse complement strand
ACTGCGCGCTCATCCCGCGCGGGATGGACAGGCTCTTCCAGCCCGCGCCGGCGTGGTGCCGCGCGAGGGCCACGATCTGGCCCACGTGGTAGGCGTAGTGGGTCAGCTGCCGCGCGACCGCCTGCAGCACGCTGTGCGGCTCGCCGCGGATGGTGACGCCGCGCACGAGGTCCGCCTCGCCCAGCGGCTCCAGCGCCGCGAACAGGAGCCGCCAGCCGTCTTCCCAGCGCGCCATGAGCGAGGCGCGCGTGTCGTCCGGCCGCCGCTCGAACTCCTCGTCGCGGTGGCGGTCGGGCTTCTCGCCGTCGCTGGTGAGGAAGTCCGTCCAGCGGCTGCGCTGGTTGCCGGCCACGTGCTTGACCAGCAGCGCCACGCTGTTCTCGTCCGGCCCGGGCGCGGCGAAGAACTGCGCGTCGGCGATCTGCGCCATGGCGCGCTCGGCCATGGCCTTGTGCTTGCGGAACTGGATCAGCGCGTCGTCGAGGAAGGCGCCGCGCCCGGCGCTCACCGCGTCACCTCGGCCAGGAAGCCGAGCACCTCGTGGTTGAAGGCGTCGGGCTGCTCCATGTTCACCATGTGGCCGGCGCCGTCGAAGGTGGCGACGCGCGCGCCCTGCACCTTGGCGGCGAGGCGCTCGACGATGTCCTGGATGTCCTTCACGTCGCGCGAGCCGACGATGAGCAGGACGGGGCCGTGCAGCTCGCCGAGGCGGCCGGCAGCCGGTGGCTGCAGCGGCGTCTCGCGCTCGGGCTGCAGGAAGCTGCCGGCGTTGTCCGCGGCCAGCTCGCGCAGCCTCGGCGCGAGGTCGGCGTGCGACATGGCCGGCGCCATGTAGGGGCCCGCCAGCCAGGCCGCCGCGATGCGCGCGCGGTCGCCCGAGGCGATGGTCTGCTGCAGCGCCGGATCACGCGACTCGTCCGACCAGTCCCAGCCCGAGAGGCCGGGCCCCGCGAGCACCAGCGAGGCCACGCGCTCGGGGTGCGCCAGCGCGAAGTCCACCGCGATGCGCCCGCCCAGCGAGAGGCCCACGAGGTTGGCGCGCTGCACGTCGAGCTGATCCAGCAGCGCGAGCAGGTCGGCGGCGTGAGAGTAGGCGCCGGCCGGCGGGCTGCTGTGCCCGTAGCCCCGCGCGTCGTAGCGGATGGTGCGGTAATGCGCGGCCAGCACCCCGAACTGCGCGTCCCACATGCGCGAGTCGAGCTGCCCGCCGTGCAGCAGCACCACCGGCGCGCCGTGGCCGGCTTCCTCGTACTGGAGCGCGCCGCCAGCCACCCGCAGCACGCCGCGTGTCACGTCCAGCGGGCCGGAGCGCGTGTCCACGACGGTGCGCGTCGTGCCGGACGGCGCGCCGCAGGCCAGCGGCAGCATCAGCAGCGCCAGAGCGGCGACGCGCAGCGTTCGCGCGCAGCGGAAGCGTGGTACGGGCCTTCGGACGCCGCTCATCGCTGCTCTCCTCGGCCACCGGGCGACCGCGAGTGCCCGGATCCGGAGCGCCGTCGACAGGCGGCCCGGGTCCCGGCCGCGGTCAGGGGATCTCGAAGGGCAGCTTCTCCACCGCCACCGTGTTGCCGGTGACCGTGATGCCGCCGCGCAGCGCGTCGTTGCCCTCGACCGTGCCCTGGTAGGTCTCGCCGCCCATCGACTTGAACTTGGCGCTCTTGAAGGCGCCCTCCTTGTCGAGCTTCGCGGTGATGGCGATGGTCATGTAGTTGTCGGCCACCGCGCCGTCCTGGAAGTTCACGGTCATGAAGAAGTCCGAGAAGAAGAAGTCGGTCGCGCTGGCCGTCTCGAGATCCTCGGTGCTCGTGTAGGTCGGGCTCCAGACGTCCGGCGCCGTCTCGGTCCACAGCTCGAAGGCGTAGTTCGTGGTGGTGTAGACCGGGAAGGCGTCACCGTCAGCGGGGGTGCTGTCGATCGGAGCGACGCTCAGGTGCAGATAGGCCGTCTCGGACAGCGTGACCTTGTGCGGGTCCTCGGCGTCCGGAACGGCCGTCTGCCCCTTGACCTTGATCTTCAACTTGAACCACGTGTCGTTCAGCGTGGTGTTCTGGGCAGCCGCCGAGCCGGCGAGCAGGAGCAGGACGGCGGGCAGGGCGCAACGACGCAGGGACTTCAGCACGATCGACCTCCTCGGAAGACGGAAACACGCCACGGCCGCGATCATAGGAAGTCGCTGGCCCGCGATCATCAGCCACCGCGCGCCAAACAGCAGGCGCGCGCCGCGTCCTCGGCCCGCCCGTCACGCCCGCGCGGGGACCGGCACCTGCACCACGCGCCCCAGGATCTCCAGCGCCCGCGCCGCCTCGGCCTCGCTGAAGGTCAGCGGCGGACGGAAGCGGATGCTGCGGGTGCCGCACGCCAGCGTGGCCAGCCCCGCTTCCCACAGTGCTCCCCGCAGCGCATTGCGCGCCGCCGCGTCGGGCAGGTCGAAGGCGATCATGAGGCCGCGCCCACGCGCGTTGTCGATCGCGGGCGTCCGCGCCTGCAGCTCGCGCAGCCCGGCCAGGAAGGCCGCGCCCACGCGCGCCGCCCGCTCGCACAGCCGCTCCTCCGCGATGATCTGCAGGTACCGCGCGCAGCGCACCATGTCCACCAGGTTGCCGCCCCAGGTGCTGTTGATGCGCGACGACACGCTGAACACGTTGTCCGCCACCTCGTCGATGCGGCGCGTGCTCATGAAGCCGCACACCTGGGTCTTCTTCCCGAAGGCCATCAGGTCCGGCACCACGCCCAGCGCCTGCCAGGCCCACAGCGAGCCCGTCAGCCCCACGCCCGTCTGCACCTCGTCGAACACCAGCAGCGCCTCGCGCTCGTCCGCCACCCGCCGCAGCTCCTTCAGGAACTCCGGCCGGAAGTGGTTGTCGCCGCCCTCGCCCTGCACCGGCTCGATGAGGATGGCCGCGATGCCGTGCGGGTCGGCGTCGAAGGCCGCCGCGACGTGCGCCAGCGCGCGCCGCTCCGCCACCACCGTCTCCGCCAGCACCGCCGCCTTGTCGCCGCCCTTGGGGAAGCGCAGCTTGGGATTCTCCACCCGGGGCCACGCGAACTTGGGGAAGTCGCGCACCTTCACCTCGTCGGTGTTGGTCAGCGACAGCCCGTAGCCGCTGCGCCCGTGGAAGGCCTCCTTGAAGTGCAGCACCTTGAGCGAGCCGCTCACCGCGCCGCGCGCGCGGTTCTTGTGCGTCTTCCAGTCGAAGGCCGCCTTGAGGGCGTTCTCGACCGCCAGCGCGCCGCCGGCCACGAAGAAGGCGTGCACGAAGGGCTCCGGCATCGCCAGCCGCCGGAAGGTCTCCACGAAGGCCGCGAACTCCGGCGCGTACACGTCGCTGTTGGCGGGGTTGGCCAGCGCCGCCGCCATGAGGCTCTTCCGGAAGCCCTCGTCCTCCAGCCCCGGATGGTTGTGCCCCAGCGGCAGCGTGGCGAAGTAGGTGTAGCAGTCCAGGTACTCCTTCCCCGTCAGCGCGTCGACCATGACGCTGCCGCGGCTGCGCTCCAGGTCCACGACCACGTGGAAGCCGTCCACAAGGATCGTCTGCTTGAGGAGGGGGAAGACCTTGTCGGGCGTGACGGAGATGGAGGCCATCGGAGTGTCTCTTCGGCGCGGGGGCGGGGCTGACTGACGGCCGGCTCCGGGGCCGGCGGCGCGGCGGCGGCGCACGAGGCGCGCGCCCGCCGCGAGGCGTCAGCGGCGCGGTGGCGGCGCGAAGAGGTCCGGGCGCGCCGACATCGGGCGCGCCCTCAGCGTGGCCGAGCGATCGAGCTGTCGGGGCGTCACGCGGGAACCTCGAGGACCGGGAAGGCGGGCAATTCTGGCGGACGAATCGCTTCCGCGCAACCCAGCTGCGTGGCGCGGCCGAAACCGGCCGTCCGGGACCGTTCCCGCCACCGGCGCCGGTGTCCCCGCGCGTGCCGTGAACTGAAGCGTCGCTCATGCACTGCCTGAGCGTCGCTTCAGTTCAGATTCGGACACGGGCCAGCGCCGCGCGCACTGAAGCGTCACGGATGCACTGCACATGCGTCGCTTCAGTTCACGGCGCGGGACCAACCCCTTGACCGCGCGCCGGTCCGCCGGGCGATTCAGCCCCTCACGCCCCCCTGCGGAACATGAAGTACACCGCCCCGCACAGACACAGCCCGGCCCACAGGAAGTCGAGCCGCGGCTTCTCGCCCATGTAGAACACGGCGAAGGGCACGAAGACGGACAGCGTGATGACCTCCTGCAGGATCTTCAGCTGCCCGAGGCTCATGGCCTGGTAGCCGATGCGGTTGGCCGGCACCTGCAGCAGGTACTCGAAGAGCGCGATGCCCCAGCTCAGCAGGGCGGCCACGTACCAGGGCTTGGCGGACAGGTTCCGCAGGTGCGCGTACCAGGCGAAGGTCATGAAGACGTTGCTGCAGACGAGCAGGCCGGCGGCGCGGGCGAAGACGGAGAGGTTCAGGGCGGGGGCCTCCAGGAGTGCGCCCGATCAGCGTGCCGCGGCGCGGGGCGGGATGCCACCGTTCAGCGAGTGGGTGGCCGTCGGTTCACCCGTCGCACGACCATCCGGCAGACGGTGATCGAGGCCGCCGCCGCCAGGAGCCAGACAGCGATCGCGAGCGCCGATTGCCAGCCTTTCGTGGCCGGGAGGAAGGAGGCCGCCGGGCGCGCCACGAACACGTCGAAGCATGGCACGAAGGCCAGAAGGAGTGCCACGAAGGCGAGCAGCACAGTCGCCCGGGGCACCGTGCGCGACGGGCGGCTCATGCCGTCGTCCTCTGCGAAGCACCTTTCATCCTGAGGCCCTCACTGCTCCCGCGCCTTGCCCGGTGAGGTCCGGACTTGCCCGCTACGCGCGCCCGAAGTGCGCATCGTACCGCCGGGCGGCCGCGGAGCCGCAAGGGTCCCGGCGCGCCGTGAACTGAAGCGACGCACATGCAATGCATGAGTGACGCTTCAGTGCGCGGGGCGGAACTGGCCATCGCTCCCCGAACTGAAGCGACGCATGTGCAACGCAGGTGTGTCGCTTCAGTTCACGGTGCGCGACCGACCCCAGGCCTGCGAGAGGGGGCGCGCCCGGCCTCAGCCCAGCGCCAGCACCGCGATCAGCGCTGCACCGCACACGCCGCCCACGGCCAGCGCCTTGCGCCAGGCCCGGGCCGGGGGCGCCGGCCGCTGCGGGTCGTGGATGTCATTGAGCCCGAGGCCCAGTGTGAGCAGCACGACGGCGCCGGCGCCGAAGGGCGCGAAAGGTGTGTCGCGCCAGCCCTCGGTGCCGAAGCGGAGGTAGAGCCAGACGACGACGAGCTGGGCGGCGAGGAACAGCACCACCCGTGACAGCTGGAAGAGGGCCGGCAGCGCGTGCTGCTCCTCCTCGGCCACGAGCCGGGCGTATTCGGGGGTGGCGGGGCGGGGCACCTGGTGGCGCGCGGCCAGTTCGTCCATGAGGGCCGAGTTGCGTTGCATCTCGGCGGGCACGAGGACGAGGGCGGCGAGGGTCGCGAGGGTGGCGCCGGCGGCGAGCAGGCCGTGCAGCCAGGCGGGCGCGTGGCCGGCGCCGGTCGCGATGCCGGAGAGCGCGGCCAGCAGGGTCAGCGCGGGCGGCAGATACATCACGGGGTAACTGCGACTCTTCATCCACTGCTTGTGGCGCTCTTCCCAGAGCGGGCCGGCGCGGCTGGCGCGGGCGAAGGCGCGCACCCAGAAGCCGGTGCCGAGGAAGTAGGCGAAGGGCAGCGACTGCACGAGCGCGGCGAGGAGTGACGTGATCAAGCCGGCGCTCACGTGGCCGGCGCGCGCGGCGTCGTCGGCGGCTTGCAGGCCCGACCACGCGGCCCAGCCGCAGAGGAGGAGGACGGCCGTCATGAGGGCGCGGAAGATGGTGGCCATGGCGAGCCCGGCACTGTAGCGGAATCGGGTATCCTGCCGCTGCCCGCGCCCCTCCCCGAAGACGTATGGCGTGGGCCACTCCCTGGAGTCTCTCCATGCGCACGTTGTCCTCGCGCTTCTCGTCCGTTTGCACCGTGCTGGCCGTGGCGCTGCTCGTCGGGCCGGTGGCCGCGCAGCTGCAGTGGGGTGGCACGCCGCCGAGCCTCGGGGGCGCGGCGGACGTGCGCGCGCTGTTCGGGGCGCCGCCGACGGTGTCGATGGAGCCGGTGGACGTGGGCAGCTACCTGGCCGAGGACGCGCAGGCCGGCAAGGACGTGCCGTTCAGGTTCGGCGCCACGCTGCCGGTGGACCTGGGCACGGAGGCGGGCGCGTGGACCACGCTGCCCGGCGGCGACCGGGTGTGGCGGCTGCGCATCGCGTCGAACGGCGCGTACAGCCTCGGGCTGCTGTTCAGCGCGTACCGGCTGCCGCAGGGCGCGGCGCTGTGGGTGTACAACGACGACCTGTCGTCGGTGCTGGGCGCCTACGACGACCGCAACGTGAAGGAGGACGGGGAGTTTGCGATCGAGCCGGTGCCGGGCTCGGCGGTGACGCTGGAGTACTTCGAGCCGGCTGCCGTGGCGGGGCTGGGCGCGCTGCGCGTCGGCGCCGTGGTGCACGATTACCGGGACCTGTACACGCTGATCGACAAGAGCGGTGGCGGCACCGAGGCGGCCGGCGCGTGCGAGAACGACATCAACTGCCCGGTGGGGGCGCCGTGGCAGGTGCACAAGCGCGCGGTGACGCTGCTCATCATCGGCGGTGGGCTGTGCACGGGCTCGCTCGTCAACAACACCGCCAACGACGGCACGCAGTACTACATGGCGGCCAACCACTGCGGCGGCCTGAGCAACGCCATCTTCCGCTTCAACTACGAGAAGAGCGGCTGCGGCAGCGGCACGGCGCCCACCAACCACACGATGCAGGGCAGCACGCAGATGGCGGCCAGCAGCAGCCTCGACTTCCGGCTGGTGAAGATCACCTCGCCCATCCCGGTGAGCTACGCGCCCTACTTCCTCGGCTGGAACCACAGCGGCATCGCGCCGCCGAGCACGCTCACGATCCATCATCCCGAGGGGGACGTGAAGAAGATCTCCTTCGACGACAACCCGCCCACGAAGAGCGGCAGCCAGTGGCACATCGGGCAGTGGGACGACGGCGTCACCGAGCCCGGCAGCAGCGGCTGCCCGCTGCTGGACAACACCGGCCACTTCCTCGGCCAGCTGTACGGCGGCGCGGCCACCTGCAGCTTCCCCTTCGACGACTTCTATGGCCGCTTCGACAGCGCGTGGAACAGCGTGAAGCAGTGGCTGGATCCGCTGGGCACGGGCGCGATGTCGCTGGAGGGCTTCGACCCGTCGGGCGGAACGGCGCAGCCGCCGGTCATCAGCAGCCTGACGCCGCCCTCGGTGGTGGCCTTCCAGCCGGCGCAGGTGACGCTGTCGGGCAGCCACTTCAGCGGCGCCACGGTCGTCTCGGTGGGGGGCGTGAACCTCTCCACGCCGGACGGCTTCCAGGTGGTGAGCGACGCCAGCATCACGCTCACGCCGCCGGCGGTCACGACGCTGGGCAGCAAGAACGTCACCGTGACCACCGCGGCAGGCACGAGCAACGCGGTGCCGCTGGTCTACACCGAGACGCTGCCGCCCAAGATGGTCGTGCCCGCGCTGGTGCAGGGCGGGCAGACGCTGACCTGGGACTACGGCGGCGGCTCGTCCGACTCGGCCTTCCTGCTCATCGCGCTCAGCCCGTCCACCTTCACCTACCAGGGCGCGACGATCCTGACCAACTTCATCATCCTCAACGTGCAGGCGCTCCCGGCCAACGGGCTGGGGAGCTTCGGGATCACCATCCCGACGGGGCTCTCCTTCGTCACGGTCTGGAGCGAGATCGTGGACCTGCAGGACGGCACGGGCGCGGTGATGGGCGCGACGAACATCGCGAGCACGCTGATCCCGTTCTAGCGATGGTCGAGCCCGACCGCGGGTCTTCCGCCGCGCGCGCGCCGTCCGCTAACCTGCCGCGCCATGAAAGCTCTCGTGCTCGGTGGCGGCATGGTCGGATCGGCGATGGCGGTGGACCTTGCCGCGGACAAGCGCTTCAGCGTCACGGTCGCGGACCGCAGCGAGGCCGCGCTGGCGCGGCTCGCGCGGCACGGCCTCGGCACGCAGCAGGCGGACCTCTCGGACCCCGCGCTCGTCACGCGCCTCGCGGGCGAGGCCGACCTGGTGGTGGGCGGGCTGGCCTCGGTGCTGGGGCTGCAGACGCTGCGGGCGGTCATCGAGGCGGGCAAGCCCTACGTGGACATCTCGTTCATGGCCGAGGACCCGCTGGAGCTGTCGGCGCTGGCGCAGTCGCGCGGCGTGACGGCGGTGGTCGACTGCGGCGTCGCGCCCGGCATGAGCAACATCCTCTGTGGCCACGCCGCTTCGCGCCTCGCTCCCTGCGAGTCGTTGGAGATCTACGTGGGCGGCCTGCCCGTCGTGCGCCGCTGGCCGTGGGAGTACAAGGCGCCCTTCGCGCCGCACGACGTGCTCGAGGAGTACACGCGCCCCTCGCGCCTCGTCGAGCGCGGCGAGATCGTGGTGCGCGAGGCGCTCAGCGAGCCCGAGCTGCTGGAGTTCCCCGGCATCGGCACGCTGGAGGCCTTCAACACCGACGGCCTGCGCAGCCTCGCGTCCACGCTCGAGGTGCCGTGGATGAAGGAGAAGACCATGCGCTACCCGGGCCACATCGCCCTGATGCGCGTGCTGCGCGACACGGGCTTGTTCGGCAAGGAGCCAGTCGAGGTGCGCACCGCGGACGGCGGCCGCGCGCAGGTCCGGCCGCTGGACGTGACCTCCTCGCTGCTCTTCCCCAAGTGGACCTTCGAGGACGGTGAGGAGGACCTCACCGTGATGCGCGTCTCCGCCGTGGGCGTCGAAACCGGCCGGCGCGTGCGCCTGACCTGGGACCTGTTCGACCGCTACGACCCCGAGACGCGCACGCGCAGCATGTCGCGGACGACGGGCTTCCCGGCCACGATCTGCGCGCGCTGGCTCGTGGAGGGCCGCTTCCGCCGTCCGGGCGTGCATCCGCCCGAGACGCTGGGCCGCGAGCCGGCGCTGGT
>DASUFI010000018.1:0-14832 GCA_036274635.1 Planctomycetota bacterium | reverse complement strand
ACTCGGCGACTCCACACGCACCGTCCTTCTCCGACCGTCCTGTCCGCTTCCGCTTCGTGCTCTCCATCGCTCCTCCTTCTCCCGGGGCATCCCCGGGGTGAGGAGCGGATCTCCAGTCACACGCTCGGCACCTTCAAAGGCGCAAGAGTTTCCCTACGCACTACAGGGTTGTTGGTCCGGATCCGCCGCCAGTGCGCTCGCGGGAAGGCGTAGTAGGTCAGCGTCTCGGCCGCGCCGCTGGCCACCAGGTCGGCGGCCTTGCCCAGCTTCAACTGCCGCAGCTTGAGCGCGATCGCTGCGACCTTGGCGTCGGCCGCCGGCCGGTCCTCCTGGGCGTGGATCGCCTTGAGCATCGCCGCCACCTCAGCCACCTTGCCCGACGGCACGAGGCTGAAGACGTTGCGGTAGAAGTGCACCACGCAGCGCTGCCAGGCCGCCTGCGGGTAGCAGGCACCGATCGCCTCGAGCAGCCCGAGGCACTTGTCGCTGACGATCAGCCGCACGCCCGACAGCCCGCGCTCCTTGAGCGAGCGCACGAAGTCCAGCCAGCTCGCGGCGTCCTCCTTGGCGCCCTCGGCCACCCCGAGGATGTCCCGAAAGCCGTCCGTGCCCACGCCGATCGCCACGAGCACCGAGACGTTTCTGACCTCGCCGCCCCAGCTGCGCTTGAGGTAGATGCCGTCCAGGTACACGTACGGGTGCTCGCCGGCAATCGGCCGCTGCCGCCACTCGTCGATGCGCGCGTAGATCTTCTGGTTGAGCTCGGAGACCGTCGACGGCGACACCTTCGTGCCCCACAGGGCCTCGGTGATGTCCTCGACCCGGCGCACCGAGACGCCGGCGAGGTACATCTCGATCAGCGCCTCCTCGACCGACGACTCGCGCCGGCGGTAGCGCTCGATGATGGCCGTCTGGAACAGCGTCTCGCGCAGCTTCGGGACGCGCAGCGTCACCTCGCCGGCCTTCGTCTGCAGCTTGCGGGCATAGCTCCCGGCCCGCGTGTCCCTCCTGGCCTCGCTGCGCTCATAGCGCTTCGCGCCGCACAGCCGGTCGGCCTCGGCGTCCAGCAGGCCGTTGAGCGTCTCCTCGACGCTGCCGCGCACCAGCTCGCCCAGATGGTCCTTCACGGCCGCCTCGTCGATCTGGATCACGCCCGCCAGGGGCTTGGTGGTAGACTCGCGCTCGGTCACGGTGGTCCTCCTTCGTGAGGGCTCGGTGTCTCGACAACTCCCGTGTACCCGACTCGAGGGGGGACCACCAACCACGCGCGAAAGTGCGAAAGACACCGTACGTCATCACTGTGAACGCCGTTACGCGCCAGGCACTGATGCCGCCAGCCCACATCGAAATCGCGGATCCCAGAAATCAACGTCCATCGCGACTCGGATGTCGTGGGGGCCCATAGCATTTAGCGCACGGGAAGCCTCGGCGCGGTAGTCGAAGCCGCCTCGGTTCGCCTTGGGGCCCAAGTCATGATCGACCTGGAAGAGCACCAACCACTTCCTCGCCGATCGAAGCTGCATGAGCTTCCAGTGATCGGCGATCAAGCTCGGATGACCTGCACTCTTGTAGGCCGCATCACGCCCCTCGATCTCGAAGGCAGCGATGACTTGACCGTCGCCGTTACGCCAGACCCAGTCGACCTTGGCCGTTCCCTTGCCACCCGGCCGGATGCCTACCTTGTACTCGGAAAGGGGTACGAAGCCCTGCTTCAAGCCCTCGCGCCGCAAGACCTCGCCGATGTCGTGAAGACGAAGGTGGCACGGGTCGATGCTCGGCCCATAGCAACCGAGGTCCGACAGGTGGGAGTTTTCGGCGGACTTGGGACCAAAGTCGCTCGGCATTCAGCCTCCTTGAACCTCCCTCACCCTTTCCCCCAACCTCGTCCATCTCGCCCCGCTTCCTTCGGCCTGCGCCGCCCTCCTCAGCGCCTCCCACTGCCCAACCGCGCACAACACCAGCCGCGCCCTGGTAAAGGCCGTGTACACCAGATTTCTCCTCAACATCATGAAGTGACCGGTGATCAAGGGCATCACCACCCCCGCAAACTCCGACCCCTGCGACTTGTGGCAAGTGATCGCGAACGCCGGCTCCAACTGATCCAGCCCATCCATCCCATACTCCACCCGCCGCTCATCAAACCCCACGCTGACCTTCCCCTCATCCTCGTCAATCGCCATCACGATCCCGATGTCCCCATTGAAGACCCCCGCATCATAGTTATTCCGCACCTGCATCACCTTGTCCCCACGCCGGAACAACCTCCCGAACCGTGAGATCTCGCTCACGCCCTCCCGCGCCGGATTCAGCGCCTCCCTCAACCGCTCGTTCAACACCTGCGTCCCCAGCGGCCCGCCGTGGATCGGCGTGATCACCTGCACATCCCGCAGCGGATCCAACCCGAACCGCTGCGGAATCCGCTCCGTCACCAGCGCCAAGATCGCCGCCATCGCCTGCGCCGCATCCGGCCGCTCCACAAAGAAAGCCTGCCCCTCCGGCCCCTCGTCGAACTGAGGCACCTCGCCCGCATTCAGCTCATGCGCCACCCGCACGATCCCACTATCCCGCGCCTGCCGGAAGATCGTGCTCAACCGCGCCACCGGCACGACCCCTGACTCGATCAGCGACCTCAGCACCTCCCCCGGCCCGACCGAAGGCAACTGGTCCACGTCCCCAACCAGGATCAACCCCGCCTCCGGCGGCAGCGCCTGCAGCACCGCGGCCATGAGCGCGACGTCCACCATGGACGTCTCGTCCACGATGAGCACATCGAGCGACAGCGGCTCCGAGCGCTCCACGCGGAACCCGCCGCCCGTCGGCATCAACCCCAGCAGCCGGTGCAGCGTGGAGGCCTCGCGCCCCGTAGCCTCGCTGAGCCGCCGCGCCGCGCGGCCGGTGGGGGCCGCGAGCGCCACGCGCCGCCTCTGCGCCGCCAGCACATCGATCAGGCACCTCACGAGGGTCGTCTTGCCGACGCCCGGGCCGCCGGTGATGACCGAGACGCGCGCGCCGAGGGCCGTGCCGAGGGCCGCGCGCTGGTCCGGGGCGAGCGCGATGCGCGCCCGACGCTCGCACCAGTCCACCGCCGCGTCGAGGTGCAGGGTGACCAGGGGGGCGTCGTGGTCGAGAAGGGCGCGGAGGCCGGACGCCACCGCCTGCTCGGCCGCCAGCAGGTCCGGCAGGTAGACGAGCCCGTCCTCGACGAGGTCGCCGGTGGCGAGGGCGGTGGTGAGCGCCTCGGCCACGAGCGACTCGTCCACCTCGAGGAAGGGCGCCGCCGCCGCGAGGAACTCCTCGCGCGGCATGCCGCAGTGGCCCTCGCCCGCGGCGGTGCCGAGCAGGTGGCGGAGGCCCGCCCGCAGCCGTGCCGGCTCGTGGGGCTCGTGGCCGAGGGCGCGGGCGAGCTGGTCCGCGGTGCGGAAGCCGACGCCGAAGACGTCGTCCGCCAGCCGCCAGGGGTCCTCGCGCACCTGCGCGACGGTCCGCTCGCCGTAGCGCTTCCACACCCGCTGGGCCAGCGCCGCGCCGAGGCCGTGCTGCTGCAGGAACACCAGCGCCGCCGCCGCCTCGCGCTGCTCGCCGAGCTGGGCCGCGATGGCCGCCGCCTTCGCCCGCGTCACGCCCGGCACGCGGCCGAGGAGCGCCGGCTGCTGCTCGATGAGCGCGAGGCAGTCGAGGCCGAGGGTGTCCACGATCTTCTCCGCCGTCCGCACGCCCACGCCCTTGATGCGCCCGGAGCCGAGGTACTTGACGAGGCCCTCGCGCCCGGAGGGGACCCGGAGCTCGCAGCGCTTCACCTCGAGCTGGCGGCCGAAGGAGGCGTGGGTGACCCAGCGGCCGGAGACGGCGAGGCTGTCGCCGGGCTCGAGGCCGGGCATGGAGCCGACGACGGTGATGGGGGCGCGCAGGCCGTGGACTTCGAGGCGGGCGACGGTGTAGCCGTTGTCCTCGTTACGGAAGGTGATGGAGAGGAGCGTGCCTTCGAGGGTGGCGGGGCCGGTGGGCTCTCCTGAGAACGGCAGCTCGCCGACTTCGCTCACGGGCTCAGGTCCTCCTCGCCCTCGGCGAGGCGAGGTTGGCGGGAGCGGGGTCTAGGCGCTCATCGCGGTGGCGTTCGATACGGCGATTCATGCGCCGTAGCGTAGCTGTTCTGGTGGCGGGGCCTCACGTCCGCTCGTCGTGCCTAAGGCGCGGTTAGAATCCATGCGCCAGGCAACCCCGGGGAGTCGCTCGTGGACCGCCGTCTCGCTGCCATCCTCGCCGAGCTTCGTGCAAGCCTCGAGGCGCTGTACGGCCCGCGCCTTCGAGGCCTGTTCCTGTACGGCTCGTACGCACGCGGCGACCAGGACGCCGAGTCAGACATCGACGTGCTGGTGGTGCTCGATCGCATGGCCAGCTACGGCGAGGAGGTGGATCGGACGACTCCAGGTGTCTCGGCGCTATCGATCCGCTCGGCGGTCAGCATCAGCCTCGTCTTCGTGGCCGAGCGGAAGTGGCTGGAAGGGGAGACCCCGTTCCTTGCCAACGTGCGGCGCGAGGCCGTCGCGGCGTGAACGAATACTCGGCCAAGCTGCTGGCCAAGTCTGAACGGACCATCTCGACGGCCGAGTTGCTGCTTCGCGCCGGCGACGTCGAGGGCTCAGCGGGTCGCGCCTACTACGCGATGTTCTATGTCGCGGAGGCGTTGCTGTTCGAGGAAGGCCAGCAGTTCGGGAAGCATGCTGCCGTGCAAGCGGCCTTCGGTCAGCGATTCGCGAAGTCGGGCCGCCTCGACGCCAAGTATCACCAGTGGCTCATCGCCGCGTTCGCCCGCCGGCTCCTTGCGGACTACTCCGTGGATGAGGAAGTCTCCGCGCCCGAGGTCGCGACGATGATCGATCAGGCCCGGGAGTTCCTCGCTGCTGGCCGAGGGCTGCTCGAGGGCTGAGTGGGCGAATCAAGGCAAGGCGCCCTGGCTAGCGCCTCGTCGCGGTCAGTCGTCAGGCGCCGCTCGTCGACGCACCTTGAAATCTGTCCACGTCGCGGCAAGATTTCAAGGTCGACACTCGACCGGCTGCTTGCCGCTATCCGAGCTTCCGGAGCACCATCTCGACTCGGACCTTGACGGCATCCCAAGGCTCGAGTTCTGCCGTACCCGCTTCGATCGCCGCGACACGCCGACGGATCTCGTCGTCCCAAGCCGCCTCGGCATCGGGATCGGGAGGCCACTCCAGGCTGGCGAGCAGCTCCGAGGCAAGCTCGGCGCGAGCCTTGAGGTCGAGCCGCAGGGCTTCGGCAAGTACTTCGTCAACGGCCTTGCGCATGCCGACATCCTACGCGGACGACGCCGCTCGGCCAGTCCGTGCAACCAAGACGCTACGGGAGCGGTCGCAGATCCTCGATCAGCCGCGACACGGCGACCGCCCGGACCCGCGGCGCGAGCGAGAAAGTTTGCTCGCCACCGTGCACGACGTCGAGGCGCTGCAGGCGGAGGTCCGCCAAGGCCGTCCGCATGGAAGGCGTAACCGTCGGCGCCTCGGTCAGCTTGATCTCGAAGCCCAGTCGCGTCCGGCCGCGGACGACGAGCAGGTCGAGCTCAGCGCCCGCGTGTGACGCCCAGAAGTGGGCTTCCTCGCGCCGCGCGCCGAGGCGGCGCAGCACCTGCTCGATCGCGAAACCCTCGAAGGAAGCGCCCACCTTGGGGTGACCGAGAAGGTCGTGCTCTCTCCCCAGTCCGAGCAGCGCATGCAGCAGGCCGCCGTCGGCGACGTAGACCTTGGGCGCCTTCACCTGGCGCTTGGAGATGTTTTCGTGCCAGGCAGGCAGTCGGCGTACGACGAAGGTGCTCTCGAGCTGATCGAGGTAGCGGCCGACGGTCGGCACCGAGACGCCGAACGCTCGCGCGAACTCCGTGGCATTCCAGATCTGGCCGTGCCAATGGGCGAGCATGGACCAGAAACGGCGCAAGGTGGGAGCCGGAGTGCCGATGCCGAGCTGCGGCAGGTCTCGCTCGAGGAAGGTGCCGATGAAATTGCGGCGCCACAGGAGGCTTTCGGCGTCGTTGCGCGCCAGGAAGCTGCGCGGGAAGCCGCCGCGCAGCCAAAGGCGACGCCAAGCGGATGGACCGACCTCCTCGAGATCAAACCCGCCCAGCTCGTAGAAGGCGATCCGGCCGGCGAGGGACTCGGACGACTGACGCAACAGCTCGGGCGAGGCGCTGCCCAGGACGAGGAATCGCGCAGGGGTGTCGGGCCGATCGGCCAGCACGCGGAGCATTGGAAAGAGCTCGGGTCGGCGCTGGATCTCGTCGAGCACCACCAGCCCTCGCAAGCCCCGGAGTGCGAGACCGGGATCGCCGAGCCGCGCCACGTCAGCCTCGTTCTCGAGATCGAAGATCGTTGCTTTCCGTGAGGCCGCCGCGAGCTTGCCGGCGAGGGTCGTCTTGCCAGCCTGGCGCGCGCCGAGGATGGCGACGATCGGAGCATGGCGCAGCCGCTGTCTGACATCGCGCTCGTGGCGCGGGCGATCCACGGCGGCACGGGGCCCAGACATGGGTTGAAATCATAACGTGCTGCGTTACGATTTCAAGGTCAGCGCCGATGCGTCCTCACCCTGTCCCGACACCTGCGCGTGTCCCCGCTCGTCGCGGCCTGACTCGCCTGCTGCCCTCACAGCCGATGCGGGGACGGCGGCGCCCTTAGCGGAATCGACTCGTCGGCGATCACGAGCCTCAGCGCCGCCAGCAGGTTCCCCTTGTCCGCCGGCAGATTCCCGCCCAGCGGCAGCGCGTTGCTCGCATGATTGCTGCGGAAGATCGCGCGCGTGACGTCCATGTGCTCGATCATCGTGGCCAGCTCGATGAGCCGCCCGCGCGGGTCCGGCAGCACGAGCCGCCCGCTCTCCACTTCCTCGTGGATCGGCGTGCCCGGCACCGGCACCAGCGTCAGCGCCGACACGTACTGCGGATCGATCGCCGAGGTCAGCCGCCCGCTCGCCACAGCGTGCTCGTGCGACAGCTCGGTGCCCGCGATGCCCAGCAGGAAGATGAGCGAGATCTTCGCGCCCGCGTCGATGACCCGCCGCGCGCCCTCGATCATCTCGGCCGCCGTCACGCCCTTGGCGATGCGCTTCAGCACCTCGTCGTGGCCGGTTTCCGGCCCCATGTAATGCAGCGGCAGTCCAGCCGACTTCAGTTCAGCCAGCTCGGCCACGGACTTGGAAAGGAGGGATTGGGGGCTGGCGTAGACCGAAGCTCTTTGAAAATTCGGAAAGCGCGCCCGCAGCTCGCGCAGGATCTCGAGCAGGCGGGCGGTGCGGAGGATCAGGGCGTCTCCATCGGCGAGGAAGACGCGCCGGACGTTCTCTGCCCCGAGGTACGAGGCGGCGAGGTCCATGTCCTCCTTCAGCTCGTCCAGGGGGCGGGGACGGAAGCGCTTGTCCAGGTACATGGCGCAGTAGGAACAGCGGTTCCAGCTGCAGCCTATGGTGGCCTGCAGGATGAGGCTGTCCGCCTCGCTCGGAGGGCGGTAGACCTTGCCGACGTAGCGCATGGTTCGACCAGTCTAGCCAACATGGCGGGGGCCCCATCCGTCGGCTGCGCACCTCCCTGTCGCTATGATCGGCCGCCCATGATGCTGCTCCTCCCGATCTGCCTGCTTTCCGCGCTCCTGGCTCCGCAGGACGACGATTCTGCCCCCGCGCCGAAGGCCGACGCTCCGCGCGCTGAGGCGCTGCACCTGTCGAGCATGTCGTCCATGCGCGCAGCGCGCCTCAACGCCGACGGCAGCGTGGACAGCGGCCTCGGCGTGCTGCAGCTGCTCGACGGCGAGACCGGCAAGCCGCTCGAGACGAAGGACCTGCGCTACGGCCCGATGCCCGACCTGTGGGCCGGCTTCACCACCAAGGTACAGGGCGCGGACGTGGAAGTGCGCCTGCTGGCCGTGGGGGTGACGCGCGGCGGCGACGAGCGCGTGAAGGTCTCGGTGCGCACGGCGGTGGCCAACCACACCGACGCGCCCTTGACCGTCAAGCTCGCGGCCGTGGTGCGCCCCGGCGGCGGCGACCCGCTGCAGCGGCCGGAGCCGTCGGCGGAGTTCAAGCCGACGTCGGCCTTCGCGCAGGACGGCAAGCTCATCACCCGCGACGGCCACGTGCTGCTGGGATACACCGGCACCGAGCCGCAGATCTCCGTGAAGCCGACGGTGGCGAGCGCCGACGAAGAGGCCGTGCGCTTCGAGTGGACTTTGGACGTGGCCGCCCAGAACGCTCGTCTCATCGAGCTGACCCTGGCCGGCCCCCCGGCGCGGGACAAGGTGGACGAGTCCGCCTGGCGCGAGGGCTTCAAGAGCGGCTCGTACGCGCAGTCCGAGGAGCAGCTCGGCTGGCAGTCGGGCTCGCGCGGCCACTACGCGGACATCCAGGTGCACGACCCGCACCTGTGGTACACGCTGGTCGCGGCGCTGCAGAACCTGCGCCAGCTGGGCGACGCGGACAAGGAGATCCGCGCCTTCACCGACCGGCCCTATGGCCACCCGGCCAGTGACGCCGCGGTGGACGCGGAGGCGCTGGCGCTCTTCGCCGATTGGGGCTGGGGCGAGTGGACGGTGCCCTTCCTGCACGAGCTGCTGGGCGAGGCGGTCGCGCGCGGCAAGGGGCTGCCGCCGGACCGGCGCGTGGCGCTGGTGCATGGCCTCGCGCGCTGCGTGCGGCTGGGCATCAACCGCGCCGACGCCGAGACGCTGGCGGGCGCGATCCACGCCCTGCTGGACGCCTCGGCCGAGGGCGCCGTCGTGCGGCCGTGGCTCGATCCCGACAAGGTCCGGCAGGATCTGCAGGCCATCCTCGACGACGCGCCGGCGCTGCAGGGCTACACGCTGCCGCACTTCAAGTGGGCCACGCCCCCGGAGGGCTCGCGCGAGGCCACCTTCGTCGCGGTGCGGCGCGCGGTCAGCGCGCACGACGGCGAGCAGGCCTGGAGGCTGCTCTCGCCACTGGTGGACGCCACCTCGGTGAGGGGCTTCGGCTCCATGGTGCCCGGCGGCGTGGCCGACGCGGCCTGGAGCATGGCCTTCATGTCCGTCATGCGCGACATGCTCATCGACGACCACGGCGAGGACCTGCACATCTTCCCCGCCATCAGCAAGGATCAGATCCCCGAGCGCGGCGCGCTCGAGATCCCGCAGCTGCCCAGCCGCTACGGCCCGCTGGAGATGAAGGAGTTCGTGGTCTCCAAGCAGCTGTTCGGCATCCAGGTCATCCGGCTCGGCAGCCGGCAGCCGCGCCAGTCGCGCGCCCACCTGCCCGCCGGCTACGTGGCCGAGGAGGTGAAGGGACCCATCGGTGGGCAGGCGGCCCTGCTGCCCGACGGTACCGTCGACTGCATCTTCGAGCCCGATGTGCCGCAGGGCCTGCGCTTCAACGTCCGGCTGACCAAGCCGCACTGATGTGGCTCCGGCGCCGCGTCCCGCCGCGCCGCGCCACGCTGCCCGCCGGCCGCGCAAGGCCAAGGGCGGCGACGACTTCGACGTGCGCGTGCTCGACGGCCGCCGCGAGACGCTGAGCTACCGCGTCGCCGACGGCGAGCAGGGCCTGCGCCTCGACCAGTTCCTCGCCAAGCGCCTCGCCTGGCGCTCGCGCAGCTCCGTCGTGCGCCTGCTGGACGACGGCCTGGTCGCGCTCTCGGGCCGCTCGGCCCGCGCCAACCGCCGCGTCGCCGTGGGGGACGTGGTCATCGTGCAGCTGCCCCGCCCCGTGCGCGACGAGGCCCTCGTCCCCCGCGGCGGCACCGCGGCCGGCCTCGTGAAGCTGTACGAGGACGAGTGCCTGCTGGCGATCGACAAGCCGCCCGACGTGCCGGTGCACCCTGCCGGCCGGTTGCTGCACCACACCGTCATCACCGCGCTGCACCGCGAGTACCGCGACTACGACGACCCCACGCGCGACGTCATCCCCAAGCTGTGCCACCGCCTCGACCTCGAGACCAGCGGCGTGCTGCTGGTGGCCAAGACCCAGGCCGCGCTGGTCTTCGTGCAGGCGCAGTTCGAGCGGCGCACGGTGAAGAAGGAGTACCTGGTGCTGGTGCACGGGCGGGTGGCGGGGGAGGACGGTCTCGTGGACCTGCCGCTGGGGCCCGCCATCGGCGGCCTGACGACGCAGGTGGCCGTGCGCCACGACGAGGGCGGCCAGCCGGCGCGCACGCGCTGGCGCGTGGAGCGGCGCTGGCGCGACCACAGCCTGCTGCACATCGACCTGCTCACCGGCCGCCACCACCAGATCCGTGTGCACATGGCGGCCATCGGCCACGCGGTGGTGGGCGACAAGCTGTACGGCACGGACGAGGGCCTGTTCCTGAGGTACGCCGACAGGGCGCTCACGGACGAGGACCACGCGGCGCTGCAGCACCCGCGCCAGGCGCTGCACAGCCATGCGCTGGAGTTCGTGCACCCGGGGACCCGGCAGCCGCTGCGCATCGAGTCGCCCTGGCCAGCGGATCTGCAGGCGCTGTGCGAGGGGCTGCCGCCGGAGTGACGGCGGGGGCGCAGCGGGCCGCGGCGGGGACTCGGACCGGGCCGCCTGCACGGAAGCTGAACTGAAGCACTGCATGTGCGTCGCTTGAGTCGCGGCGCCGCGCCCACACCCTTGCGGCCCGCCCGCGACTCAGCCCGTCGCAGCCGTCACACTCCAGCCAGTCCGTGAAGGCCGCGCCGGCATGCCGTTCGGGCCGGCGCCGCCCTTTTCGCCGCCCCCGCCCCTCGCACGATCGAGGCCGATCGGCTTGAATGGGGAGCCATGCTGCGCATCGGGTCGCTGCTGGTCGCGGTGCTGGTGCTGCTGCCTCCGGGCGGCGGCGAGTCGTCGGGCTTCGACCGCTTCCTGAAGAAGCAGGCCGACGCGGCCGGCGTCGCGGAGCGCAAGAAGGACTGGCCGGCGGCGTTCCGGGCGTGGGACGCGGTGCTGGAGCTGGACCGCCACTCGCTGGAGGGGCTGCAGGGGCTGGTGGAGTCGGCGCAGGCGGCGGGCGACCTCGACCAGGAGATCTTGGCGCGGCTCGAGCTGGTGGACGCGCTGCAGCGCGCGGTGTCGCAGGGCGACATCAACCAGGTGAAGCCGCTGGCGGCGGCGCGCGAGCGGCTGGCGGCGATCGACCCGACGCTGGACCGGCGCGAGGGCCTGCTGGCGCAGTACTCGGAGTCGCAGAAGGAGCTGGCGACGGGCTACGAGGCCCAGGGCATGCCGGCCAACGCGATCATGGCCTGGACGCGCCGCATGAACTCGTGCGTGACGGGCTCGCCCGAGCGGGCCGAGGCCATCGACGCCATCGACCGGCTGAGGAAGACCTCGCCGGGCTACGTGGCGGAGCGCTTCGACCCGGGCGTGGTCAAGGAGGAGCACGACGAGGCCTGGATCGCGGCGATGGACAAGAAGAGCGCGCAGTTCAGCAGCTGCCTGCTGGCCGAGACGCCGCACTACCGCATCAAGACCAACGCCGGCTGGCGCATGCTGCAGGCGGCGTCGACGGCCATGGAGCTGGTGGCCTCGTTCTACCGCGAGATCTGGGGGGTGCTGCCCGACCCGCCGCCGGAGAAGGCGCCCGAGGGCCTGCGCCAGGTGCACATCCCCACGCTGGACGTGCAGATCTTCAAGACGCGCGACGAGTACATCCACCGCACCGGCACGGGCAAGTCCGACTGGTCCGGCGGCCACTACAACGGCGGCGAGGTCAACACCTACGACCAGGGCGAGAGCGGCGGCAAGAACGGCATCCCGGCCACCATGCACGTGCTGTTCCACGAGGCCAGCCACCAGTTCATGGGCGAGTGCGTGGGCGGCACTCCGGGCTTCGTGAACGAGGGCGTGGCCAGCCTGTTCGAGGGCATCGACGTGCTGCCCAACGGCGAGGTGCGCCGCGACCTGCCCGTGATGGGCTACCTCATCCCGCTCTGCCAGGCCTTCCAGGACGGCTCGGCCATGAAGCTGAGGGACGTCTTCAAGGCCAACGAGAACGAGCCGAAGCTCTACAAGTATCGCTGGGGCGTCTTCTACTTCGTCCGCATGTACGTGGACAGCGGCGGACGCTATCCCTTCCGCGACAAGCTCGACGACTACATCTACGAGTTCAAGAAGGGCGACCTCGGCAACCTCGACCAGCACTTCGTGAAGTTCTTCCTCGAGCCGGCCAACATCGAGGGCCTGCGCACCTTCGACGAGTTCGAGACCACGTGGAAGGCCTGGATCCTCGGCCTCTACGACGAGATCCGGGCCAGCGACAAGCGGCTGGTGGAGTACCGCACCCGCGCGCTGTCCGTGTGCAAGCCGGAGCCGGCCGAGGCCCTGCCCTTCTGCGAGCGGGCCCTGGACATCGACCCGGACGACATCGGCGCGCTGTATGCCACCGCGGTCTCGTGCGACGGCCTGAAGCAGACCGACCGGGCCGTGGCCACGTGGCGCAAGGTGCTGGCCATGATCGACGACAGCGACGCGCGCCGGAAGGAAGGCCTGGAGCGGGTCGCGAAGCTGGATCCGCTGGACGCGCAGTGGAAGGAGGCGCGCGTGTCGCTGGCGGGCGGCATGACGGCCCTGGCGCTGGAGCACGACACGGCGGGGCGGCCGCTGACGGCCATGGCGCTGGCGCGCATGGTGCTCAAGGTGGACACCCTCGAGCCCTCGGCGCGCGCGCTCACCGCCCGCGTCGAGCGCGAGACGGGCCGCACCATCCAGCGCTGGGAGCGGCTGTACAACGGCTTCGACCTCAAGGGCTGGTACGGGGCCGAGGGCGGGGACGCCTTCCTCTCGAAGCCGGACGGCATCGTGTGCGACTCGGCCGCGCTGGCCGCGGCGCGGGCCAGGGAGGCGGAGGAGGCCAAGGACAACGGCAAGAAGAAGGACAAGAAGGGCAAGGACGCGCCGCCGCCGCCGGCCGAGGAGGGCATCACCTACCAGGCCCTGCTGAGCACGCGCGAGGTGGCGGGCGACTACACCGTCACGGCGCACATCCAGACCGAGGCGAAGTGGCAGATCGTGGGGCTGATCTTCGGCGCCAAGGACAAGGACCACTACGAGGCCATCGTCCTGCGCCACGGGGACGACGGCACCAACCGCGTGGACTTCGGGGCCATGGCGGAAGGCGCCTGGACGCACCCGCACAACGACGGCGCGCTGAAGGCCGACTACGATCCGGCCAAGGGCGTGGACCTCGGGGTCACGGTGCGCGGGCGCGAGGTCACGGTCACCATCAACGGCCAGGTGCTCAAGGCCATCGTGGGGAAGAAGTACGTGACCGGCGTCAAGTATCCTCTGGCAGCCCTGCGCGGGGACATCGGTTTGCTCGGCAGCAACGGCACGACCACCTTCTCGGACGTGCGCCTGCAGGCCGACGACGAGCCCTGACCGGGAGCCGGAGAAGCCGAATGGACGGGCTGTTCAGCATCGACGACCACGTCATCGTGTGCGGCTACGGCAGCACCGGGCAGATCGTGGCGCGCGACCTGCGCGAGGAGGGCGTCAAGGTGGTGGTGCTCGACAAGGCCACCGAGGCCGTGCGCAGCGCGGCCGACGATGGCCACGTCGGCGTGGTCGGCGACGTCCTCGACCCCGACGCCCTCAAGGAGGCCGGCGTGGAGCGCGCGCGCGGCCTCATCCTGCTGCTGCCCTCGGAGTCCGACAACCTCTTCGCCACCATGACCGCGCGCGAGCTGAACCCCGACGTCTTCATCATCGCCGCCCACACTTCGGCCCACGCCAAGGCCAAGTTCCTGCGGGCCGGCGCCGACCGCGTCGTGAACCCCTTCGAGAAGGCCGACCGCCGCATCGGCGCGGAGTTCGTGCGGCCGGCCGTCACGGACCTCATGCGCATCTTCGCGGAGGAGAAGGAGGCCGACCAGGAGGTCCGCGTGCGGGAGATCACCATCGAGGCCGGCTCGCCCCTCACCGGCAAGAGCCTGCGCGAGGCCGACATCCGCGCCGAGCTGGACATCCTGATCATCGCCATGCGCCTCGGCGGCGAGTCGGCGCGCTTCAACCCCGACCCCAACCGCCCGCTGGCCACCGGCGACGTCATGGTGTGCATGGGCCGGCTGGCGCAGCTGAAGCGGCTGCTGGATCTGGCGCGCCCGCCGCGGGCATGAAGGCGGCGAGGGCCGCAGGCGCGCTCGCGCCGGCGCCGGCTCGCAGCGGAGCGCCGGCGTCGACTGGCGTCTTGCTGCGCGGCATGTGGAGGCCGGCGATCGGATTTGGCGCGCTGCGAGACACTCGGCGCCAGCGCTGTGAGCGCCTTCCCAGGGCCCGTGTGATGACATTGAAGAAATTGGTCGGAGTTCCGACTCCGACCAATTTCTTCAATGTGATCGTGGCGCCTCACACGAGGCGATCACCGCCGAGGTCGCCGAAGCCGAAGGCCCGCATCCGATCGCAGCAGCGGGCGCGCAGCGCGCTCAGGGAGTGACGGCCGTCAGCGCATTGCTCGCCAAGTCGTGCTGCGGCAGCGTCGGCCTGCTGAACCAGCGCCTGCCGAGGATGTGGCAGGCGGTCCGCACCCCCGGTCAAGTAAGCTCTGCGCCGCCATGAGCCCGACCGCCGACTCCACGGACTCGCCTGTTGCCTCCCGCGCGCCCGTGGTCACGCGCATCGCGCCCTCGCCCACCGGCGACCCGCACGTGGGCACCGCGTACGTGGCCCTCTTCAACCGCTCGTGGGCGCACCGCCACGGCGGCATCTTCATCCTGCGCATCGAGGACACCGACGCCGCGCGCAGCCGTCCCGAGCACGAGGCCGCCATCCAGCACGCGCTGGAGTGGCTGGGCCTCGCGCCCGACGAGGGCCCGGCGCCCGGCGGCCCCGTGGGCCCGTACCGGCAGT
>DASUFI010000017.1:0-2006 GCA_036274635.1 Planctomycetota bacterium | reverse complement strand
ACGCGCGCCTCCGCCGGAGCCCGCCCAGCATGAACGACACCTTGACCGCCGACGACGCCCCCGCCCCCGGCGCGCAGCTCATCGCGCGCATCGTGGACCGCGCGGCCGCCCCCTCCGACTACGACGGCTTCGCTGCCCTGGCGCGCAGCGCGCCGGCGCACTGGGACGAGCTGCTGGCCGCCCTGCGTGACGACGACGTGCTGCACGGCGCGCTGGTGGACTCGCTGCAGCCCGCCGAGCGCGTCGAGTTGCCCGCAGCGCCCACCGCGCCGCGCGGCGTGCTGCGCCAGCTCCGCCCGTGGACGGGCTGGCTGGCCGCCGCCGCCCTGGCCCTGGTCTGGCTGTCCGGCGACCTGCGCCGGGACGACGCCGCGTCGGGCTTCCCCTCGCGCGACAACCTGGCGCACCTGCCCGACGCGGGACTGCACGGCGGGCCGCGGCCGCGCGATGCGCAGCCCGTCGCCGACCCGGTGGTGGGCGAGCTGCCCCTGCACTTCGTGGGCACGCAGCCGGCCCGCGACGGCGCCGGCCTCGACGTGCTCTACGTCCAGCCCGTCGTGCGCCGCGCGCGCGTCGACGGCGTCTACCAGATCGGCACCGACGAGCACGGCCAGCCCACGCCCGTCCCCGCCGACCCCGCCTCCTACGCCGTGCACGAATCGCTGTGAACGCTCCCGGAGAACTCCTCATGAACAGCCTGCTGTTCACGCTGCTGCTCGTGTCCCCCGTCGCCTGCCGCGCGGTGCCGCCGGAGCCGGCGGCCGTCGTCGTGCAGAATGCCGTGACCGCCAGCTCCACCGGCACCGGCGACGGCTACACCCAGCTCACCATCGACGAGGGCAAGGGCCAGCTGCTCGTCATCCTGCACGACAAGAGCGTCACGGCCCTGCTCGATGGCAAGGTGCTGCCGGCCGAGCGCGTCACGCGCGACGGCGACAAGCTCACCATCGAGGACGCCTCCGGCCAGCCGCTCTACACGGTGCGCGTCCTGGACGACACGCACTCGCTCATCTACCCCTACGACGCCAACTACTACGTCACGACCTCCAATGGCGTGAACTGGACCGGGCCGGGCGGACGCGTGACGACGCTGTCCAACGCGGGCCCGCGCCGCAAGCTCATCGGCGTGAGCACGGGCTCGGTGGACTCCGCGCTGCGGGCGCAGCTCGGCCTGGAGGGCGATGCCTTCGTGATCGAGAGCGTGAACGACGACATGCCCGCGGCCAAGGCCGGCGCGCAGCCCTGGGACGTGGTCACCGCCATCGACGGCGACGCGGGCGCCAGCACCGAGAAGCTGCGCAAGGCGCTGGACGACAAGAAGCCCGGCGACACCCTGGTCCTCACCGTTCTGCGCAGCGGCAAGAGCCAGGACCTGACCCTCACGGTGGAGGAGCCGCGCGCCGCTCCAGGCATGTACTGGCCGTCGGCCGAAGGCAGCGGGCAGGCCTGGCGCGGCTTCTCGGGCTGGGACAACCCGGACAGCGCCGCGGCGCTCAAGGAGATGCTCGCGCAGAAGTCCGCCCTGGACGCCGAGCGCGAGGAGCTGGCCACGAAGCTGGCCGACCTCAAGGACAGGAGCAAGGCGCTGGCCGACAAGAAGGGCGCCGAGGCTCAGCGCCACATGGCCGAGCTGGCCGCCGAGGAAGCGAAGCTCACCGCGCGGCAGGCCGAGATGGAGGCTGAAGTCGCCCGGCGCAGCAGCGAAATGGCGCTGATCGAGCAGGGCCATGCGGGTGGCCGCGTGCTCATGCTGCCGCAGGGCCAGGCGCTGGGCGCCGGCGCCGCGGCCGGCGCCCTGACGGCTACCGACGACAGGCTCAAGCAGCTCGAGGAGCGCCTCGCGCGCCTCGAGGAGCTGCTCGAGCGCCTCGCCGCGCGCGAGTCGGCCGCACCACAGTCCGGGGAGGAGCCGGGCCACAAGCCCTGATGGCTCGTCCTCCTCCGGAGGGGACCGGTTCGGGCGGTCCCCGGTCGTGAGGGCGCCCGGCGCGCAGGGAGAGTGCGCG
>DASUFI010000016.1:0-8437 GCA_036274635.1 Planctomycetota bacterium | reverse complement strand
TTCCTGCGGGGCGCGCTGGAGGACTGATGGACGTCGCGCGCTGGGGCGTCGTGCGGCGGGTGTTCGAGGAGGCCCTCGACCAGCCCGAGGACACGCGCGAGAGCTTCGTGCGCGCGGCGACACGCGGCGACACGACGCTGCGCGCGGAGGTCGAGCGGCTGCTGGCGCTGCACGCCGACGAGCGGCGCGGCAGCTCGCCCGGGCCGCCGGCGGCCGACGAGCTGCTGGCGGCGCTGGCGCGCGGCGCGCCGCTGGCGGAGGGCGCCACGCTGGGCACGTGGCGCCTGCTGCGCCGTCTCGGCGCCGGCGGCATGGGCGAGGTGTGGGAGGCCGAGCAGCAGCGCCCGCACCGCCGCGCGGCGCTGAAGGTCATGCGCGCGGGCCGCGCCGGGCCGCGCGCGCTGCAGCGCTTCCGCGACGAGATCGACGCGCTGGCGCGCCTCGAGCATCCCGGCATCGCGCGCATCCTCGAGGCCGGCGAGCGCGAGGACGGCGGCCTGTGGTACGCGATGGAGCTGGTGCCGGGCGCGCGACCGCTCACCGAGTGGGCGCGTGAGCGGCGGCTGGCGTGGCGCGAGGCGGTCGAGGTGCTGAGCCGCGTGTGCGACGCCGTGGAGCACGGGCACCGCAACGGCGTCATCCACCGCGACCTGAAGGCCGGCAACATCCTCGTGGGCAGCGACGGGCAGCCGCGCGTCATCGATTTCGGCGTCGCGCGCCTCACGGGCGAGGGGCTCGTGGCGCAGACGCAGGCGGGCGAGCTGGTGGGCACGCTGGCGACCATGGCGCCCGAGCAGCTCGACGGCCGCGCCGACGTGCGCTCGGATGTCTACGCGCTCGGCGGACTGCTGCACGAGCTGCTGGCGGGGCGTCCGCCGTACTTGGTGGAGGACGTCGGGCTGGTGGAGGCCGCGCGGCGCGTGCGCGACGCGGTGCCGCCGCCGCCTTCGGCCGCGCGCCCGGAGCTGCCGCGCGAGCTGGACTGGGTGGTGGGCAAGGCGCTCGAGAAGGATCCCGAACGCCGCTACGCGGGCGCCGCGGCGCTGGCGGAGGACCTGCGGCGCGTCGTCGCGCACGAGCCGGTGACGGCCGGCGAGCCGGGCCGGCTGTACCGCGCGCGCAAGTTCGTGCGGCGGCATCGCGTGGGCGTGGGCTTCGCGGCAGTGGTCGTGCTGCTGCTCGTGGGCGGCATCGCGGGCACGACGAGCGGGCTGCTGGCGGCTCTCGACGCGCGGCATGACGCCGAGGCGCGCCAGCACGATGCCGAGGAGGCGCGCGGTCTGGAGGCCGCGGCGCGGAA
Organism: Planctomycetota bacterium; assembly: GCA_036274635.1. Classification (GTDB taxonomy): domain Bacteria; phylum Planctomycetota; class B15-G4; order B15-G4; family B15-G4; genus DASUFI01. Next base: position 7,137 of record DASUFI010000016.1, on the reverse strand, counting down.
GCAGGCCGAGGACTCCGCCGCCGAATCCGAGGCCGTGACGCAGTTCCTCGTGGACGTCTTCGGCTCGGCCGACCCCGAGGCCGGAGGCAAGGACACGAAAGTGGTGGACGCGCTCGACGGCGCCGAGGCGAAGATCAGCACCTTCCTGAAGGACCACCCACGGGCGGAGGTGCAGCTGCGCGGCTCGCTCGGCCTGCTGGACTTCAACCTGGGCCGCCTCGATGCCGCCGAAACGCAGCTCGTGCGCGCGCTCGAGGTGGATGCGCAGAGCGGCGACACCTCTCCCGAGGCCGTGCAACGTCGCTCCGACATCCGGGGCAACCTGGCCGTGGCGCGCGTGGATCTGGGCAAGCTGGACGAGGCCGAGGCGGACCTGCAGATCGAGCTGGCCGACCGCCGCGCGCGCCACGGCCCCGACGACCCGCGCACCGGCACACTCCTCAACTCGTTGGCGCTGCTGCGGCACCGTCAGGGCCGGCTGAAGGAGGCTGAGGACGACTACCGCCAGGCGCTGGACGTCGTGCAGCGCGGCGCGGCGCGCGGTGACAGCGGCGGCAAGAGCGCCGACGAGCTGACCGTGGACGCGGCGCGTATCGCCGGCAACCTCGGCGGCCTGCTGCTCGACCAGCTGCGCCTCGCCGAGGCCGAGCCCCTGCTGGTGTCGGCGCTCGACACGCTGCGCGCGCAGCTCGGCGCCGACCATCCCATGGCCCTGACCGCCCTCAACAACCTGGCCGGGCTGCGCGCGCGGCAGCAGCGCTTCGACGAGGCGGCCGACCTCATGCAAGAGGCCGCCACGATGCGCGCCGCCCGCCTGCCGCCCGACCACCCGGCCCTGCTCGCCACGCGCGCCAACGTCGCGACGCTGCGCTACTACGAGCACAAGTACGACGAGGCCATCGCGCAGCTCGAGGACGTGTTGGCCATCCGCCTCGCGCACGAGCCGGCCTGGCAGCCCGAGCTGCTGGTCATGCAGGCCAACCTGGGCAGCTTCGTGCACGACCGCGGCGACGGCGCGGACGGCGTGCGCGCCATCGTCGAGCGCCTGCTCGCGACCGGCGCCGGTGCGCAGGCCACCAGCGTGCTCTCGGCCACGCCGCTGGAGAACTTCGCGCGCTACCTCGACGAGTGGGGCATGTACGCCGAGGCGCTGGCGTTGCTGGACGAGGCGCGGCTCGTGCGCGAGCGCCTGCAGGCCGCCGACGATCCGGGCGGGCTCCTGCCGCGCGCCTTCCGGGCGAAGATCCTGGCCCTTCTGCAACGTCCCGACGACGCCGCGCTCGAGCTCGAGGCGGTGGAGGGCCTGATGTCCGACCCGCCCGCCGCCGACGCGCGCCGCGCGCAGATGCACCACCAGCTGGCCCTCGGCTGGCTGGCCGCGGGGGAGCTGCCGCGCGCCGAGCCCCATCTGCATGCCGAGCTGGACCTGCTGCAGGACGGCGGACGCCCCGACCAACTCGCCGCCGCGCTCGGCGCGCTCGCCGACGTGTGCGATGCCACCGGCCGGCCCGAGGAGGCCGCGCAGTGGCGCGAGCGCATCGCGGCTTTGTCGAGCGGCGAGGCGCCGCGGTAGCAAGGAACAATTCGCCAGCAGCACCGCCGCCGCGCACGCCGAATCAAACATCCGTTCTTCTCGAAGCCTTCGTCCGCCGGCCCCATGAGCATCGGGCCTCGTGCGCTCACGCTGGTGGTCGCCCTTGCCGCCGCCCCGGCGGTCTGCGCAGCGCCGCAGGACGTCGATGCTTCGTCCACCGACTCCTCGCGCTCCTGGATGCTGGCCGCCTGCGGCCAGGCGCCGATCGCCGAGCTGCAGCGTCCCTTCGATCCGTCCTGGCTCGATGCGGGCACGAGCGACACACCCGAGATGCTCCTCGCCCGGCTCGATGCCGAACTCCTCTCGACGGCGCAGCGCATGCGGGACGGCGATCCGTCGATCCCATGGCACGCCGTGCACCGCATCGCGGGACCGCTGGCGCTCCTCGCGTGGCGCTTCCACGCCGAGCCGCAGGCGCTCGCGGCCTTCTTGCCGCTGGGCGCCGATGCGGAAGGCCTGCTCGCGGAGAGCGACTCCTGCGGCTCGCCGCTGGCGAGGCCCGAGGAGGATGTCGAGGGCCAGCTCTTCCGCTGGCTGTTGCTCGAGCTGTCCGGCCGGCGCGACGCGGCGGAAGCGCGTCTGGCGACGATCGAGATCGTCTGCCATGGATGCTGCGGCAACGCGGTCGCGAGCATGGAGCGCGATATCGACCTCTGTCGCGCCTACGCAGCCGTGCTGCGCGGTGACCACCAGGCTGCGCTCACGCTGCTCGTGAAGGTCGAGTCCTCGTGGGCAGGGCCTGCAGGGCCCGTGCTCGATGAGGGCGACGAAGCGAGCCCGGTGCTGCTGGGTCTTCTGCTGCTCGAGGCGGGGCGAGACGCCGAGGGCGTGTGCCTGCTCCAGCGACTGGTCGACCTCGACCCGGCGTCGACATGCGGCCGTGTCGCCCGCGCCGCCCTCGTGCAGGTGGACGCACTGCGCCAGCCGGACTTCGAGCGGATCGCGCAGACGTACCTCGAGGGCCGCCAGGTGTACACGCCGGACCAGCGTTGGGCTCTCGCCGCCATCGGTGCCCTTCGTGATCCTCGTGCGCGTTCGATGCTGGAGCAGACACTCGCCCGCAACCGGAACACCGCGCTCATCTGGGAGAGCGCGTGGGGACTGATGGAGCTGACACCCGACGATCCCCGGCCTCTGCGACGCGCCCTGCAGCGCATCAGCAAGGGGAACGGCCTCTCGCACGACCTGGACGACGATGCGCTCGACCAGCGTTTGCGGACCTGGATGGGAGACGGTCCGGTGCTCACCGAGGATGCCACCGGAAAGGATCCGGTCGCGCGCCAATGGCTGCGGTGGCTGGCCGTCCACCTCGAACGCTGAGCCTTCGACGCCAGCCTCCCGCCGACGACCCTGCTACCATCCCGCGCCATGCGCATCGTCTCCCTGCTCCCCTCCGCGACCGAGATGGTCTGCGCCGTCGGCGCGGAGTCCGAGCTCGTCGGCGTCAGCCACGAGTGCGACTGGCCGCCGTCCGTCGTCGGTCGCCCCGTGCTCACCAGCAGCAAGGTGCACCTCGCGCCGCGCAGCGGGCAGATCGATCGCGACATCCGCGCGCTGCTGAAGGACGCGCTCGCCGTCTACGACATCGATGAGGCGAAGCTCGCGGCCGCGCGGCCGGACGTCATCGTGACGCAGGACTTGTGCGACGTCTGCGCCGTGAGCCTCGCCGACGTGGTGGCCGCCGCGAAGAAGCTGTGCCGCCCCGACGTGCGCGTCGTGAACCTGCGGCCGCTGCGCCTCGCGGACATCTGGGCCGACATCCGGCGCGTCGGCGAGGCTTTGGGGCGGGAGCGTGAGGCCGAGGCCGTGCTCGCGGACATGGATCGGCGAGTGGCCGACGTGAAGCGGCGCGCGGACGCGTACCTCGCCGGCGGCGCCGCGCGTCGCAACGTGCTGACCATCGAGTGGCTCGACCCCGTCATGGTCGGCGGCACCTGGATGCCCGAGCTGGTCGAGCTGGCCGGCGGGCGCGCGCTGGTCACGCAGGCCGGCGACCACGCGCCCACGCTGACGCGCGAGCAGCTCGCGGCGCTGCAGCCCGCGCCGGACGTGGTGGTCGTGAAGCCGTGCGGGTTTCCGCTCGACCGCACGGCGCAGGAAGCGGACGTGCTGCAGGCGTTGCTCGCGCCACGGCCCTGGCCCGCCGTCGCCAACGGCGAGGTGTGGATCGCGGACGGCAACGCCTTCTTCAACCGGCCGGGGCCGCGCATCGTGGACAGCCTCGAGATCATGGCAGCGTGCGTGCACCCGAGGGCGTTCGCGGACCTCGCCGCGCGGCACGCAGGGAGCTTCAGGAAGTTCGGACCGCGCCCATGACGGACGCCGCCCCCGTCCTCCACGCCGCCATGCCCTGCCTCCTCGTCCCCGACGTCGCGCGCACCGTCGCCTGGTACCAGAAGGTCCTCGGCTTCCAGCACGGCGGCGTCTGGTGCGACGGGGACGAGGCCTTCGGCATCGCCAGGATGGGCGACGGCGTCGGCTTCCACTTCAAGTCCGCCGGCGCGCACATGCCGGCGCTGGATCCCGCGCCCACGGCGGAGACGGCGAAGCTCGACGCCTGCATCCGCATGCACGGCGACGCGATCCGCCCGCTGCACATGGCGCTGGGGAAGGCCGGCGTGCAGGTGCTGGGCGAGCCGCGCGACCAGCCGTGGCAGCAGCGCGAGCTGCTTGTGCGCGACCCGGACGGGCACGTGCTGTGCTTCGGCGGCGATCTCACGGGCGAGTGGCCTGCGGGCGCGGTGGCCGTGTCGCCGGAGTTGCCGGTGGCCGACCCGGAGGTCACCGCAGCCTTCTTCCGCGAGGGGCTCGGCTTCACCGAGACCAGGCTGTGGGGGGACCCGCCGACCTACCTCATCGCCGGGCGCGACGGCGCGAAGCTGCACTTCCGCCGTGGGGCGCCGGGCGAGATCCGCAGCAACGCGCCGCGCGAGGTGTGGGACGCCTACGTCTGGTGCGACGGCGTAGACGAGCTGGGGGCGGAGGTCCAGCGCCGCGGTGTCCCGCTGGAGCGTGGGCCGCAGACGATGGCCTACGGCATGCGTGAGCTCGACGTGCTGGATCCGGACGGTCACGTGGTCTGTTTCGGGGCGCCGGCGGAGAGCTGAGCACACGCGGGTTGGGCGCGGACGTGTGATCGCGACGCCGACGCGCCACGTCACGGTCGCGACCACGACGTCCGCATCTTGCCTCGCGACGCGACGCGCACGTATGTTGCGCGCGTCGGCCGCGCACTCCTCCGCGTGAGGCGCGCAGCGCTCGGCTGCCTCGCGTCCCTGCCTGCCCCCGCACCTGGAGAGACACCATGTCGCTGCTGCTTGCGCTCCTTCTTTGCGTGCCCGCCGACACGTTCACCGTGGACGACGATGGGCTTCACGCGGACTTTCCCTCGCTCGTGGCGGCCGTCGCCGCCGCGAAGGACGGCGACATCCTGCAGGTGCACCCGGGCACCTACGACTCGTTCACCCTGACGAAGAACATCACGATCATGGGGCCGGCCGATGGGCCGCACCCCAAGGTCCTGGGCCGCTCGGTGGTCCACGACTCCAGCGGGGCGCTGATCGGCGGGCTGGACTTCGGCGCCTTCGCGGCCGAGTCCGTGACGGGAACGCTGCTCCTCGATGACTGCACCTTCGGCTCACCCATCGTGCCGAGTCCCTCGCCCTCGACGGTGGACCTGCTGTCGTGCGACGCGGTGGAGCTGCAGCGCTCGGTGGTCTACGGCCTCGACGACGCGGGCGGCATGGGCCTGCACGTCGCCGACTCGCGCGTGTCCATCGTGGCGACGCAGCTCCTGGGCGGCAAGGGCGCGCCCGCCTCCGCGCTAGGCTGCGTGGGCGACGGCGAGAAGGGCGGCCCCGCGATCCGCGCCAACGACTCCAAGCTCATCCTGGCCAACTGCATCGTGCGCGGCGGCAAGGGCGGCGCGAGCTGTGGTCCGCCCGCGCTGGATGGCGACGCGGGCGACGGCCTCGTGGTCGCCGGCTCGCTGACCTTCGTGCGCGGCGCGCCGACGGACTCCATCAGCGACGGTCCCTGGGACCCGGCCACCTCCGCGCCGGGCAACGACATCGTGCTGACCGGCGGCAAGCTCGTCATCAGTGGCGTCAAGTACCAGCCCAGCAAGGTGCTCGTGAGCGGTGGCGGACTGCTCCTCGATGCCGGTCACGCCGAGCCGTGGCTCACGCTCAACGACGCCGCCGGCGCGGGCGACGTGCTGGAGCTGAGCCTCGAGGGCCCGCCCGCGTCGCCGGCGCTGTTCTTCGGCAGCATCCTTCCGGAGCTGTTCACGGTGCCGAAGCTCGAGGCGCCGCTGTGGCTGGCCGCCGATCACAGCCTGTTCATCTTCACGCTCGTCACGCAGGGCGCCGGCTCGCCCGTGGTCCTGCCCTACACCCTTCCGACCGGGCTGGACGCCCTGGACCTGCACGTGCAGGCCGTGTTCGGCGGGCTGGCGTCGGCGGCCCTGCCGGGCAAAGTCGTCGTGACCAACCCGGTGAGCCCGCTGATCCGGTGGTGAGGCTCCCGGGCGGCGTGCACGCTGGCCCGGCGTGGCCTGCGTGCACGCCGGCGGCGGGCCACCTGCCGGCCAACGTAGCCGTGATCGTCGTCCGCTTCTGACGGTTCGCCCGCGCGCTCATCATTCCGTCGCTTGCCCGCGCGCGACACGCCGGCGACCATGGCGCGGATGAGCCACGCCGCCCACCGCGTCGCGTTCGCCGTCCTGCTCCTCGCCGCCACCGCCGGCGCCCAGTCCATCCCGCCCATCACCGCCGCCGACCTGCGCGCGGACGTCGAGCTGCTGGCCAGCGACGCCTCGGCCGGCCGGGCGACCGGCTCGACGGAGTCGGTGACCTGCGCCAAGGCGCTGGCCGCGCGCTTGCAGGCCGCCGGCCTGCAGCCCGCGGGCACCGACGGCTTCCTTCAAGCCATCGATTGGACGGGCTTCGACTTCGACGGTGAGCCGGCGCTCGCGACGCTGGCCGCCGACGGCACGCGCACGCCGGCCGCGCGCGGCGCGGAGTGGGACTACCTCGGCGGCCCGCCCTGCGACGCGACGCTCAAGGTGCTGGTGGAGACGGCGGGCAAGGATGCGCCGGTGCCGCCGCGCGCGGACACGGCGCTGCTGCTGCAGGGCAGCCGGCGCGACGTGGGCACGTGGCTGCAAGCCGGCGGCGCGCCCGACGGCAAGGGCTGGGGTGCGCTGCTGTTGACGGCGTCCCCCAATGCCCCCCCGCGCCCGCTGGCGCTGCGCGGCTCCTGCGAGATCACCGACGACGGCAAGCCCACGCGTCCGGTGCGGATCCTGCTGCTGGCCAGGCTGCGCGACGCGCTGGTGGCGGGCGTCGCGACCGTGCAGATCACGGTGCGCGGCCACGGCCCGGTGCCCGCCTACAACGTGGTGGGCCTGCTGCCGGGCGCCGGCACCCAGGAGCAGCCGGACCTGGCGCAGCAGGTGGTGGTCATCAGCGCACACTACGATCATCTCGGCACGCGCCCGCCGCCGGCGCCGCCGGCCGCCGCGCTGGAGGACCACGCCACCT
>DASUFI010000015.1:0-2362 GCA_036274635.1 Planctomycetota bacterium | reverse complement strand
GGCGTGGCCGGCGGCGCGGCGGGGCCCATCAACGCCGTGCCGGCCGGCACGCTGCCCGAAGGCCAGTGGGCCATGTCGCTGCGCATGGACCTCATCGACCTCAACAAGCGCTCGAACGCCCAGCTGCAGCAGCTCAGCGCGCAGGGCATCGACGTGCACAGCACGGACCGCGAGGACTCCGCGACGCTGTCCATCGCGTACGGCCTGCACCCCGACGTGACGGTGGGCGCCTCGGTGCCCTACGTCGCGCTGCGCAACCTGCGCGAGGCCGACGGGGCGGGCGGCATCGAGGACCTCGGTGACGTGGAGGGGATGGGGGACCTCTCCGTCTACGGCCAGGTGCGCGTGCTGAACGAGACGATGGAGGACGACCCCGGCACGATGGAGGTGGCGCTGCTCGGCGGCCTCAAGCTGCCCACCGGCGCCGACCGCGAGCACGCCGATGGCGAGCTGCTCGAGACCGAGCACCAGCCCAGCCCGCATACGCTGGAGCCCTTCGCAGGCGTCTCCGCCACACGCAGCTTCGATCGCGCGTCGCTCACGGCCGACGCCATCTACCTCAAGGCCACGCAGGGCACGCAGCGCACCAACACCGGCGATGTCTTCCGCTACGACCTGGCCTGGGGCTACCGGCTGAGCGAGGAGCTCAAGCACGAGCACATCCACGAGGACGGCAGCGTGCACATGCACGGCACCGCCGACCAGCAGTGGGACCTCGTGGTCGAGCTCAACGGCATGTGGCACGAGTCGGTGAACGTGGACGGCGACGTGGACAAGAACACCGGCGGCAACCGCGTCCTGCTCGCGCCGGGCATGCGGCTCAGCACCACCAGGCACATGTCCTGGTACGCCTCGTACGGCGTGCCGGTCATCGACAACGTGCACGGCCTGGAGCACAAGACCGACGGGGTGGCCGTGCTGGGCATGAGCTGGATGTTCTGACGGGGGCCTCAACGCCGCCGGCCCCGGAGGTTAGAATCCCGCCCCGCGCCGGACGTCTCTCGGGTGAGGTGCCGGACGGGGCGACGCGACCGCACGCGGTCCCGCGACGTCCAGCGCGCTCGTCTCCCCTTCCACGGACACCGCCTCCCATGAACCTCAAGGTCCTCAACGACACCGCCCGCGCCCTCGTCGCGCCCGGCAAGGGCATCCTCGCCGCCGACGAGTCCACCGGCACGATCGAGAAGCGCTTCAAGGCCATCGGCGTCGAAAACACCGAGCCCAACCGCCGCGACTACCGCGAGCTGATGTTCAGCGCGCCCGGCGTCGAGAAGTACATCTCCGGCGTCATCCAGTACGACGAGACCGCGCGGCAGAAGGGCGCCAAGGGCGGGATGCTGCACGAGATCCTCACCAAGCGCGGCATCATCCCCGGCATCAAGGTGGACAAGGGCACCATCGCGATGCCGCTGTCGCCCGACGAGAAGGTCACCGAGGGCCTCGACGGCCTCGGCAAGCGCCTCGACGAGTACAAGACGCTCGGCTGCCGCTTCGCCAAGTGGCGCGCGGTCATCACCATCGGCAACGGCATCCCCACCGAGGCCTGCCTGCGCAAGAACGCCTCGCTGCTCGCGCACTATGCCGCCATCTGCGTCGACAAGGACGTCGTGCCCATCGTCGAGCCCGAAGTGCTCATGGACGGCGACCACGGCCTCGAGCGCTGCTTCGAGGTGACCGAGCACACCCTGCGCCTGGTCTTCGCCGCCCTGCACCACCACGCCGTGCCGCTCGAGGGCATCCTGCTCAAGCCCAACATGGTCATCGCCGGCGACAAGTCCCGGCAGCAGGCGGACGTCGAGCGCGTGGCCGCCGAGACCCTGCGCTGCTTCCGCCGCACCGTCCCCGCCGCCGTGCCCGGCATCGTCTTCCTCTCGGGCGGCCAGTCCGACGAGGTGGCCTCCGCGCACCTCTCGGCCATGAACCGCATGGGCCCCAACCCCTGGCCGCTGTCCTTCAGCTACGGCCGCGCCCTGCAGCACGCGCCCCAGCACGCGTGGAAGGGCCAGGCCGGCAACGTGGCCGCCGCGCAGAAGGCCTTCCTGCACCGCGCCCGCATGAACGGCGCCGCGGCCCTGGGCAAGTACACGGCGGCGATGGAGAAGGAGCCGGTGGCAGTCTGAATGCGCACTTTCTTTGGAAAGCCCGCGCACCGACAACCCGCGCCGCTCGACGTATGGTGCTCGGAGCAAGTTTTTCACTCTGCGCCACCAACGAGCGCGCCCGGCACCACGCTCCGCAGAGTGAAAAAGTTGCTCCGAGCACACCCAGCGCACGCGGAGGGCACAACCCGTCATGTACGAAACGAGTGACGACCAGACCCGCAAGCGCATCACCCAGCTCTCGATCTTCCTCGAGAACCGTC
>DASUFI010000014.1:0-7624 GCA_036274635.1 Planctomycetota bacterium | reverse complement strand
CTGCGCCGCTCGGCCGCCGCGGGCACGCTGCTGCTCGCGGCCATCTCGCTGGCGGGCTGGGGTCCGCTGCGCCGCGCCGAGCAGGCGCCCGCCGCGCTGCTGCGGCCGCTCGAGGAGCTGGTGGACACCGCGCTGCCGGCGCGCTCCCCCGACGAGGCGGCCACGCTGCAGGCGCTGGTCTCCGACGCGCGCCTGGCGTGGGACGGCTGGCAGCAGGCGGTGCTGCGCGACGGTCCGGCGGCCGCGCCCGGCCTGCAGACGCTGCCCGCGCCGGTGGTGGCACGCGACCTCGCGCGGCGCGAGCTGTCGGTGGTGGTGCCGTCCGGCTGCGTGCGCCCCGGCGCGCCGGCCACGCACCGCCGCATGCTCGTGGGCTTCGTCACCGAGCTGCGCGCGGGCCCCGAGCCGGGCACGGACCTGGCCATCGTGGCGCCGCTCGGCCGCCGCGACCTGCGCGCCGTGGCCGGCCAGTGGCAGCCGGGCGCGGGCGCGCGCCCGATCGAGGTGCTCGTGGGCCCGTCGGAAGCCGACGACGACCCGCGCCATCCGGCGCTGTCGCTGCTCGCGCGCACCAGCAGCGTGGCGCCGCCGCCGGACCAGCTGTGCTGGACGCGTGACGTGTCCTCGCTGGGCGACAACCTGCCCGCGGGCCTGCTGCTCGGGCGCCTCGAGGGCGCGCGCGACGAGCAGCCTGGCGGCGCGGCGCGCCTGCGCCTGGGCGACGAGCTGTGCCTGCGCCCGCTGGCCGATCCCTTCTCGCTCGAGTTGCTGGCCATCGCCGGCGCTCCCGCCGCGCCGCGCACGCCGCGCCAGCTGGACACGCGGCTCATGGCCACCTCGCACGGCCGCCGCACCGCGCGCCTGCAAGCCGGCACGCGCGTTGGCGTGCGCGAAGGCGACTGGGTCAGCCAGGACGGCCTGTACCTGGGGCGCGTGACCACCGTGACGGGCGGCAGCGCGATCGTGGATCTCTCGCCGCCCGCCGGACCGCTGCTGTGCGTCACGCGCGACGGCGAGGTGCGCGTGGTGGGCCTGTCGCCCGAGAGCTGGCCCCCCGGCTGGCAGCCTGCGCGCGGCGACCTGTTGGCGCTGGGGCGGCCCGGCCTCGGGGGCCTGCTGGTGGGTCTCGTCGCCGCGGCGGACGAGGATGGCCTGAGCCTCGAGCGGCCCGCGCTCGACGACGCGCGCGGCGTCACGGTCTCGGGGCCATGAGGGCGCAGCGATGATCGCCCTGGCCGTCACCGCGCTGGCCCTGGCCCAGCTTCACGCCTGGCTGGTGACATGGACGGGTGCCGCGCTGCCGGACCCCTTCCCGGTGCTGGTCGCGCTGGTGGGCCTCGCCTGGCCCCGGCGCTCGCTCATGGGCGCGGTCGTGCTGCTGGCCTGGCCGCGCGCGCTGGCGCTGGCGGAGCCGGTGGGCGGGCACGTGCTGGCGGTGGCGGCGGCGGTGTCCCTGCTGCTGGCCCTGCGAGGCGGGCTCGACGGACGCAAGGGCGTCGCCCTGGTCATCGGCGCGCTGATCGCCGCGCTGACGCTCATCGTGATGGGCGCGCTGCTGCGCGCGCTCTCGGGCGCGCCGCTCACGGCGGGCTGGGCGTTGCTGCTGGGCGCGGCGCTGGCCCTGCCGTTCTCGCTCCCGGCGCGGGCCGCCGCGCGGCGGCTGCGCAAGGCGCCCGCGTGAGGCAGCAGCGCGTCACCGTCGTCGCGCTCGTCCTGCTGGCGGGGCTGGCCGGCATCGAGCTGCGGCTCATGCGCCTGCAGGTCGTGGAGAACGACTTCTGGCAGCAGGAGTCGCTGCGCAGCACGCGCGTCTTGCAGACGCTGCCGGCCGAGCGCGGGTGGCTGCTCGACCGCAACGGCGAGCCGCTGGCGCGCACCGAGGAGACGCGCGACCTCGTCTTCCGCTTCCGCGACTGGCGCCAGAAGGGCGGCGCGGTGAGCGCGCAGCTCATGTCCCTGCTCTGGCTGCTGGACGGTCAGCGCCCCTCGGTGCCGGAGGTTTCGGCCGGCGTGGCCGCGCTGCTGGACGCGGTGGGCCGGATCACCGTGGCCGAGATCGGCGCCGTGCAGCCGCGGCAGCGCCGCGCGGACGTGCTCTCCTACCTCGAGTGGGTCTACGGCGAGACCTTCGACACCTCGCTGCGCAAGCTGCTCAAGGACGAGACGCTGGACCCGTGGGTGACCGTCTCGCAGGTGCGCGGCTTCGCCGAGGGCCGCGCGGCGGCGCAGCGCCGCGCCGAGGAGCAGGACGACGCGCTGGCGGACCTCGGGCCGGTGGCCGGCCTCTCGCGGCGCGAGCTGCTGGACTTCATCGACGGCGTCGTGCGGCGCTCGGACGAGCGCGTGGAGGCGGCGCTGGCACGCGAGACCGAGGCGGCCGACGACGACCGGCCGGCCGACCCGTTCCGCCGCCGCCGCGAGCTGCACACGGAGTTCGACGCGGACAGCATCGACGTGCGCCACGAGGTCAGCCACGACTGCCAGACGCTGCTGGCCGTGCGCGCCGGCGCGCTGCGCGGCTTCGCGGTGCGCGCCGAGAAGCAGCGCGTCTACCCCGAGCGCTGGGCCGACACGGGCGCGCTCTTGGTCGGGCGCCTCGGCGCGCCGCGCGCCAGCGGCCCGGGCGGAGCGCCGGGCGACATCGAGAAGGCCGAGGCCAACCGCGAGCGCCTCGCCGCCCTGGCCGCCATCGACGACCCGACCGACGCCGAGCAGCAGGAGTACGACCGCCTCTCCGTGCTCGTGCGCGAGGTGGACTACAGGGCCACCGACGAGCGCGGCATCCTGGGCCTCGAGTCCGCGCTCGAGCCGGTGCTGCGCGGCAAGCGCGGCTGGATCTCCACGCTGCCCAACGACGACGTGGCCGAGTCCATGCCGCCGCAGCGCGGCCTGAACGTGGTGCTCACGCTGGACGTGGAGCTGCAGGAGGCCGTCGAGCGCACGCTGGACCACACCCTGGAGCGCGACGGCGCGGGCGGAGCGCGCGGCTGGCCGGGCGCGATCGTGCTGCTGGACCCCCGCACGGGCGAGGTGCTGGCCCTGGCCTCCGCGCCGCGTCCGACGCGCGCCGAGCTCATGACGCGCTACGGCGAGCTGCTGCAGGACCCCTGGGGCGCGCTGTGCAATCGCGCGCTGGGACCCGGCGACAGCGGCAACCTCCCGCCGCCCGGCTCCACCTTCAAGCCGCTCGAGGCGCTGGTCGCGCTGCGCGACGGCCTCATCTCGCCGCACGACACCTGGGACTGCGCCGGCTCGATCACCGTCGGCGGCAGCACGCTGCACTGCACCGGCGCGCACCCCGGCGCGGACCTGCGCGAGGCGCTGGTGAAGTCCTGCAACGTGTGGTTCTACCGCTTCGCCGACAAGGTGGGCGGCGCGGAGGTGCTGCGCGCGGCGGAGCTCTTCGGCTACGGCCGTCCGACGGGCCTGCTCGCGGGCAACGAGGCGCTGGCCTCGCTGGGCGTGCGCGCGGAGTCGGGGCTGCCGGAGTCGTCGGTCAAGCTCGACGTCGACAGCGTGCCGGTGGGTAGCGAGGCCATGCGCTGCGGCATCGGCCAGGCGCGCATCGACGACGTGACGCCGCTGCAGGTGGCCGTGGCGCTGGGCGCCGTGGGCCACGGCACGCTGCGGCCCCCGCAGCTGGTGCAGTCCATCGAGGGCTACGGCGACGTGCCGGCGCGCACGGCCGTGGACCTCGGCTGCACGCCCGGCGAGCTGGCGATCGTCCGCGACGCCCTCGACGCCGTGGTCGACTCCGGCACGGCCGCGGGCCTCGCCGCCGAGCTGGCCGTCTCGGCGCAACGGCATCCGGCCGAGCAGGGCACGCCGCGGCTGGAGCCCTCCAGGCTGGCGCGGCTCGTGGCAGGCAAGACCGGCACGGCGCAGGTGTCCGGGCGCGCGCGCGCGGGCGGCTGGCTGGCGCAGCGCTATCCCGAGCTGGCCACGCAGTCGCGCGACGCGATGCTGCCCGACCACTCGTGGTTCGCGGGCTACCTGCCGCGCGAGAACCCGTGCCTGGCCTTCGCCGTCCTGCTCGAGCACACCGGCCGGCACGGCGGCGACGCCTGCGTGCCCGTGCTCGCCGACCTGCTCTACGAGCCCGCCGTGCAGCGCTACCTCGCGCAGACGCTCTCGCCATGAGCACCCGCGGCCTGGCGTGGAGCGTGCTGCTGCCGGCGCTGCTGCTGGCGGGCACGGGCGTGCTCTTCGTGTGGAGCACGACGCACGCCTCCAGCCAGCCGCTGTGGGGGAGGCAGCTGGCCTTCCTCGCCGCCGGGGCGCTCGGCGCCTTCCTCATCGTGCGCGTCGGGGTGCGGCGCCTCGCGGAGGCGAGCTGGGTGATCTACCTCGCGCTGCTCGCGCTGCTGGCCGCGATGCCGTGGCTGGCGGACCGGTCGGCCACCGACACCGAGCGCTGGATCGCGCTGCCGTGGGGCTTCAAGCTGCAGCCCAGCGAGTTCATCAAGCTGGGCCTGGTGCTCGTGCTCGCGCGGCACCTGCGGCACCGCGGCGTCACCAACACCTGGTCCAGCTACGCGGCCCCCTTCGCCTTCATGATCGTGCCGTGGTGGTTCGTGATGCGGCAGCCGGACCTCGGCTCGTCGCTGGTGCTGGTGCCCATCCTGCTGGCCATGGTCACGGTGAGCGGCGCGCGCGGACGGCACGTGGCGCTGCTCGCGGCGGGCTCGGTGCTGGTCGTGCTGGGCGCCTACTTCGTGCCGGGCGTGCTGCACGACTACCAGAAGGAGCGCATCGACAACTTCATCCGCCCCATCCCGGCCCTCATGGAGGAGGCGCGCGACCTGCACAACAAGCGCGAGCACGCGGCGGCGGCCGAGGTCGAGGCCGAGGTGGCGCTGCTCAAGCGCGGCACCGGGCGCCAGCAGCTCTACTCGGTGATGGCCATCGGCAGCGGGGGACTGCTGGGCGAGGGCCTGGGCGACGGCCTGCAGAACCGGCCCTACGGCGTGGCCGTGCGCCACGCCGACTTCATCTTCGCGATGATCGGCGAGGAGTGGGGCCTGCTGGGCGCGACCCTCGTGGTCGGGCTGTACGCCTGGCTCGTCGCGGGCATCCTCTCCGTGGGCTGGCGCACGCGCGAGCCCTTCGGACGCATGCTGTGCGTGGGCGTGGCGGGCCTGATCGGCGGCCAGGCGCTGATGAATCTGGGCATCGCGACCGGCATGCTGCCCGTCACGGGGCTACCCCTTCCGCTGGTCAGCTACGGCGGCAGCTCGGTGCTGGCCACGGCGCTGGCTCTGGCGTGCGTGCTGGACGTCTCGCGGCGGCGGGAGCACGTCTTCTTCGAGGAGTAGGAGGGCGCGCGATGGCGGACACGGGCAGGACCGGCCCGCCGGCCGAGGAGCCGGGCGGCGCGCTCGACCCGCGCGATCCGCAGCCGCGCCCGCGACGCCGTTCCCGCAAGCGCCGCGAGAGGCCGGCCGGCATGCCGCCCGGCATGCTCATCGCGGATCCCGACGCGCCCAAGCCGGTGATCCGCGTCCTCGCCTACGGGCCGGACGGCGTGGACGAGCGTCCGATCGCCAGCCCCGCCGAGATCCCGCCGCTGCTCGGCAAGCGGCCGGTCACGTGGGTCCAGGTCGCGGGCCTCGGCGACGTCAGCGTCCTCGAGAAGCTGGGCGCGATCTTCCACCTGCACCGCCTCGCGCTCGAGGACGTGCTCAACACCCACCAGCGGCCGAAGTTCGAGCACTACGAAGGCTTCCACCTGCTGCTCCTGCGCATGCCGGAGATGGAAGGCGAAGAGGCCACCACGCAGCAGTTCGCGATCTTCTTCGGCGCGGGCTTCGTGCTCACCTTCGACGAGCGACCGGGCGACTGCCTCGACCCCATCCGCCAGCGCCTGCGCGACGGCAAGGGCAAGCTGCGCGGCGCCGGCCCGGACTACCTGGCCTACGCGCTGCTGGACGCGATCATCGACGCCTACTTCCCCGTGGTGGAGATCGCCGGCGAGCGCCTCGATGGACTCGAGGAGGACATCCTGCGGGGCGTCTCGCCGCAGGGCCTCGTCGGTCGCATCCACAGCGTGCGCCGCAACTTGCTCACCGTGCGCCGCGCGCTCTGGCCGCTGCGCGAGGTGATCTCCGCCCTGCAGCGCGAGGAGGACGCGGCGGTGACGGCCGAGACGCGCCTCTATCTGCGCGACGTCTACGACCACGTCATCAACCTGCTCGACGTCCTCGAGAACCTGCGCGAGATCGGCGCGGGGCTGATGGAGCTGCACCTGTCGGCGGTGAGCAACCGCATGAACGAGATCATGAAGGTGCTGACCATCATCTCGACCATCTTCATCCCGCTGACCTTCGTCGTCGGCCTGTACGGGATGAACTTCGACCCGGACAGCTCGCCGTGGAACATGCCGGAGCTGCGCTGGTACTGGGGGTATCCGTTCGCGCTCGCGGTGATGGTCGCGACGGTGGTGGTGATGGTGCTGTTCTTCAGGCGGAAGGGTTGGATCGGGAAGGGCGGCGGGACGCAGCTGCCACCGGATTCAGATCCGCCGCCCCACCTGTGATCGGGCGCAGGCGCGGCTGCGCCTCACCACCGATGCCACGCCGGATGACCTTGCTTGACCGCCACGAAGGTCCCCCGGCACGTCGCCGTCACCTTCCCGCCCGACGCCACGCTCGCCTCGACCACGGCGCGGTCGCCCTGGCTCTCCACGACCTTGGCGCGCAGCGTGACCTCCTCGGTCGACGGCGTCACGCGCAGCAGCTTCACGTGGAAGTCGGCGGTCACCGTGCTGGGCAGCTCGTGTGCGCCCTGCTTCTGCATCAGGTGGTAGGCCGCCGCCCAGTTGCTGTGGCAGTCGAGCAGCGCGCCGATGATGCCGCCGTTCAGCATGCCGGTGAAGGCCTCGTGCCACGGCGAGGGCGTCCAGCGCGCGACGAGCTCGTCGCCCTGCGCGAAGGACTTGATGCGCAGGCCCTTCTCGTTGGCCGGGCCGCAGCCGAAGCAGCGGTTGTTCGGGGCGTAGCGATCCTGCAGGGACGGTTCGCTCACGGGGCGCGCTCCATGAGGTCGAGGATGATCGCGATGCCGGGCAGGTTGACGCCCTGCACGACGGACAGCCGCTGGATGACGGCCACGCGATCCAGCAGCCGCGCCGCGATGGCCGGCTCGTCGCCCACGTGCTCGAGCGGCTCGAGCAGGCCGTAGTCGCACACCTCGCGCACCCACTCGACGCGCACGCTGTAGAGCTCGGCGACGCGCGTCGCGGTCACGTAGCGCTCGCCGCGGATCACGAGGCCCTCGCTCATCGGCCGTCCTCCCGCGCGCCGCCGTGCACGGGAGCCGCGCCGCCGGCGCCGGCCTTGAGCAGCAGCTCGCGCTGCTCGGGCGTCAGGTCCTCGGGCAGCGCGAGGCGCACGACGGCGTAGAAGTTGCCCCGGCCGCCGTGGCCGTCGTCGAGGCCGCGGCCGCGGATGCGCAGCTTGGTGCCGGCGCGCGTGCCCGGGCGCACGTTGAGCGTCACGCTGCCGTCCGGCGTGCGCACGTCGACCTTCGCGCCGGCCAGCGCCTCCCACGGCGCCAGCGGCAGGTCGGCCTCGATGTCCGCGCCGTCGGTGCGGAAGGTCGCGTCGCTCTGCAGGCGCAGCGTGAG
>DASUFI010000013.1:0-42874 GCA_036274635.1 Planctomycetota bacterium | reverse complement strand
GAAGGCCATCTCCTTGTCGCTCAGGCGGCGCAGCGAGGAGGTGGTCGCGATGACCTTGCCGAGGCCCGGATCGGTGAACTGATCGACCCAGCGGATCTCGTCGCGGCCCTTGGTGAAGCTGCCCTCGCTCTTGACCATGGCGGTGGAGTGCGAGTCGAACCAGACGCGCTCGTACTTGCCGGTGAGGTTGTTGAAGCCGATGACGCCCATGCCCGAGCAGTTGCCGACGCCGCCGGCGGAGTTGTTGCTCTCGACCAGGAAGCGGCCGTCCATGAACATCTTGAACTCGCTCGAGCCGGCGGACTCGATGGGGGGCGTGCCGGGCTTGAGGGTCTGCCTGGTGACGGTCTTCCACTTGCCCACGAAGCCCGCCAGCCACTTCTGCTCGTCGCCGACGGCTGCGGCCTTGGCGTAGCGCGCGGCGAAGGCGGCGTCGGCGTCCGCGCGGGTGGGATGGCCGTCGGCGTCGGCCTTGGCCATGTCGCCCGCCGGCTCCTGATGCGGCGGCGCGGTGGCGACCTGTGCCTTCTTGGGGGCGTTCTGCGGCGCGCTGGCGGCCGGCTTGAGCTTGGGCTGGTTCTGCGGCTTGCTGCCGTCCTGCGTGGCCCACGCGATGGTGGCCAGCAAGGCGATGCCGGCCAGCGCCGTGCCGAGCGTGTTGGGGACGAGTTTCATGGCGCATGCTCCAGGGTGGCGAGAGGCCCGGCGGGGCACTGTCAGCCCGGCCGACCCGGACGGCGGGGGGGCCCGATGTTGGACTTCCATCGACGTCCCGAGAGGGGCGCACTTTAGCAGACTTGCGGGGCGGCTGTGGTGGAGAGGCCCGGCGAAGCGACGACGGCCCGCCCGGGGGAAGCCCCCGGACGGGCCGTTCGGAGCGGAATCCCGCGCGTCGGGCGCCTAGCGCGCGCCGGCGGCCGCCTTCGTGTACTTCATGGTCATGCACTTGAACTCGGGCTGGCCCGAGTAGCTGCAGTACATCTCCATGTCGCGCTCGGTGTCGCTCGTCTTGTGGACGAGGAAGCGCGTGGAGCACATGGCCTTCTTGGCCGGATCGAAGAAGTCGCCCTTGTACTCGAGCGTGTCGCCCTTGCTGTCGCCGGTCGCGAACATCATGCCCGTGCTCATGTCGTTGAGCCACACGTGCTCGTACTTGCCGGTGGCGTTGTTGAAGGCCGAGATGCCCATGCCGTGGAAGGGACCCATCGAGCTGGTGCTGCTGGTCTCCTCGACCAGGTAGCGGCCGCCCAGGATCATCTTGAACTCGGACGTGCCCGAGCTCTTCTCGGCCGCAGCGCCCGGCGCCATCGTGCACTCGCTGGCGACGCTCCACTTGCCGACCATGCCCTCCATCGCCTTCTGCTCGGGTCCGGGCGTGCCGGCCTTCATCATGGCCGCCATCTCGTCGGCGCTCATGCCGGCGGGGGCGCCCGGCTTGTCCTTGGCCTTGGCGTCCTGCCAGGGCGTCGCGACGAGCAGCGTCAGCGCCGCCCCTGCGACGAACGCACCACACATAGCGATACCGAACTTCATGACGTCTCTCCTCCTTTGCAGTGGGTCTGGCCTGGGGTCTCCCGCCCGCGGGGCGACACTCTAGCAAGCCGCGCCCGGAACCGAGGAGAGGGCCGGGCCGACGACGTCAGCGCGGCGGCGGCGACGGGGCCGTCGCGAGCTTGCCGTCTCCCGGCCGCGCGCCGTCCACGATGGTCCAGCCGGGCTGGAGGTGCAGCTCCCAGCCCTCGCCCGCGAGGCGGCCGTCCGGACCGGGCGCGCGGGCTGCGGGGGCGGGCACCCACGCGCAATGGAAGTCATCGGCCAGCAGCATGCCGCCGCCGTCCACGGACAGCTGGCCCCAGGCGTCGCTCAGCGAGCCGGTGGGGTAGATGGTGCCGACCCCGTCCAGGGTCAGCACGTTGTTGGGGTCGTAGCCGTAGTTCATGTCGTGGCCCAGCGGCAGCTCGAGGCGGTGGCCGTCCACCAGCGCGGCGCGCCAGGTCGCGAGCTGCTCGTCGCGCCGCCGCGCGCGCTCCTCTTCGGCGGCGCGCAGCGCGGCGCCGTCGTAGGCGCCGGCGCGCGTGAGCGCGGCGGCCAGCAGCGCGTCCGTGTCGGCGGGCAGTTGCGCGTGCGTCGCGGCGCCGGCCAGCTCGGCGAGGTCGTCGTCCAGCTTCAGCGTGCTGCGCCAGCCGTCGGCGACCTGGTCGAGCAGCAGGCCCCACGCGGGCCCGCTCTGGTAGGCGAAGCTGCGCGCGTAGGTGCGCAACGAAGCCGCCTTCTCCGGCAGGCGCGCGGCGACGGCCACGAGCGACTCGGCATCCGTCGTGCCGCGCAGCTTCACGCCGGTGTACTCGGCCAGGCCCTCGTTCATCTCCAGCGTGTGCTCGGGCTCCTGGGCGCCGGCGATGAGCGCGCGGCGCGCGCGGCGGAAGAGCAGCGCGTCGGCGAGGGCGGCGTCGCGGGCGGCGGCTGCCGCGGCCTGCGCGGCGGTGTCGTCGCGCCAGCCGGCGGTGAGCGCCGGGCGCGCGGCGCGCAGCGCCTCGGCCAGCGCGCGCCACTCGAGCTGCAGCCAGACGCGGCCCTCGAGCGTGTCGAGGTGCCCGCACACCGCGTTGCGCCCCGGGAAGCCCAGCCCTTCCTGCGCGTGGTGGAAGAGCTCGTGCACCATGAGGTTGGCGCGGCCGACGGCGTCGGTGCTCATGGGCCAGCCGAGCATGGTCCAGTTCATGCCCAGCCAGTCGGTGGCCGTGTTGGCCGCGAGCAGGTCGTCGGGCTGCGCGCCGACGAAGACGCCGTCCTGCGGCCGCAGGTGCGTGCCCTCGAGATCCGCGCGGTTGGCCACCAGCGTGTGCGACGCGGAGTCGGCGAACATCATCGGGCCATAGAGGTCCCGGCCCCACAGCCGCCCGCCGTCGTCGACGCAGCGCTGGCGCGCCTCCTCGAAGTACTGCCGCGCGAGGGCGAGGTCGATGCCCGACGCGTCCTGGTTGGAGGCGCCAAGCGCGAGGAGAAGGAAGGGGCCGATGACGGGCACGAAGCGGCGCATGGCTATTCCTCCTGCCAGGGTTGGGCGCAGCGCTGTCGACTCCATCAGGATGCGCCATGTGCCCTCTCCGTGCAGGGGGCGGACGGCAGCCCGCCGCCATCGCGGCCGGCACAGGGGCATGGCTACAATCCGCCCCTTCCCATGTCCGACGCCGCCAATGCGCCCGACCTCTCCCGCCTGCGCATCGAGCGCGAGCCGGTGGCGCCGCCGCGCCGGAACAAGCTCGTGCGCGTCCTGGTCGTGCTGCTGCTGTTGCTGCTGCTGGGCGCCGGCGCCCTGTGGGCCACGGGCCGGCTGGGCGGCCCGCCGCAGGTGGAGACGGCGCGCGTCGTGCGCACCGGCGGCGCGGCGGCCGTGTCGGGCACGGCGGCCAACGGCTACGTGGTCGCGCGCCGGCAGGCCGCGCTGTCCACGGACATCCAGGGCCGCGTCGTGGAGCTGCGGGTGGAGGAGGGCGACCACGTCAAGGCCGGAGACGTCATCGCGCGCCTCGACACGAGCGAGCAGGAGGCCACGCGCGACCGCATCAAGGCCGACCTGCTCACGGCGCGGGCGCAGGCCGAGTGGGCCAGCATCGACTACGAGCGCAAGGCGCCGCTCATCACCGCCGGCGCCGTGAGCCAGGCCGACGTGGACCAGGCGCGCGTCGAGCGCGACCGCACCGCGGCCCACGTCGCCTCGCTGGAGGCCGGCCTGGCCGAGATCGAGGTGCAGATCAACAAGTCCTCCGTCTATGCGCCCTTCGACGGCGTGATCACCGCCAAGAACGCCGAGGAGGGCGAGGTGGTCTCCTCCATCTCGGCCGGCGCCAACAGCCGCGGCTCGGTGGCCACGCTCGTGGACTTCGAGACCCTCGAGGTGCAGATCGAGCTGGCGCAGACCTCGCTCAAGGCCGCGCGCGAGGGCGCGCCGGTGCTCATCTACCTGGACGCCTTCCCCGACAAGGGCTACCGCGGCCGCGTGCGGCAGATCTGGCCCACCGCCGACCGCCAGAAGGCGACCGTGGAGCTGCGCGCCGAGTTCCTCGAGCGCGACGAGCACATCCTGCCCGAGATGGGCGTGCGCGTGGTCTTCACCGGCGACGAGCAGGCGGCCGCCGCCGAGCCCGAGGTGCTCGTGCCCGAGCGCGCCGTGCTGCGCGCGGGCGACGTGGCGGCGGTCTTCGTGCTGGACGGCGAGCACGTCGCGCGCCGCGACATCCAGGTCGACCCGCCGCAGCGCGGCAACGCGCGCGTCACCGCCGGCCTGGAGGGCGGAGAAACCGTGGTGCTCGATCCCCCCGCATCCCTGCGCGACGGCCAGGCCGTCCGCCTCGCGGAGAAGAAGCCATGAGGTTCTTGCCGTCCCTGCTGCTGCTCGCGGCCTGCTCGTCGGCCTCCGAGCATCTGTCGGCGCCCGGCGCGCTGGGCCCGTACTCGTCGGGCGTCGTCGCGGGCGAGGATGTCTTCCTGTCGGGCAAGATCGGCGTCGCCGACACGCGCGACGGGCCCTTCGCGGCCGAGGTCGAGTCCGCGCTGGACGCGGTGCAGGCCGACCTCACGCGCGTCGGGCTGGGCTGGAAGGACGTGGCCTCCGTCACGATCCACCTCACCGACATGAACCTGTACGGCACGCTCAACGACGTCTACTCCAGGCGCCTCGCGGCGCCGTACCCGGCGCGCACCTGCGTGGGCGTCACCGCGCTGCCGGGCGGCGCGCGCATCGAGATCACGGTCGTCGCGCGGCGCTGAGCCGGGCGCACGGGAGACAGCTCATGGCGATGATCGAGATGCAGGGCGTCAGCAAGCGCTACGAGCGCGGGGGCCAGACCCTCACGGTGCTCGACAAGCTCAGCCTGCAGGTGCCGCAGGGTGACTTCGTCGCGCTCATGGGGCCTTCGGGCTCGGGCAAGTCCACGATCCTCAACCTCCTCGGCGGGCTCGACACGCCGGACGAGGGGCGCATCACGGTGGCCGGGCAGGAGATCACCGCCATCCCACCGGGCTCGCTGCCGGCGTGGCGCGCGCGGCACGTGGGCTTCGTCTTCCAGGCCTTCAACCTGGTGCCCGTGCTCACCGCGCTGGAGAACGTCATGCTGCCGCTCAACCTGCAGCCCCTCTCGCGCGCGGAGCGCCGCAAGCAGGCGGAGTTCGCGCTGGAGGTGGTGGGGCTCAAGGACCGCATGCACCACCGGCCGCGGCAACTGTCTGGCGGCCAGGAGCAGCGCGTGGCCATCGCGCGCGCCATCGTGACCGATCCCGACCTCGTGCTGGCCGACGAGCCCACGGGCGACCTCGACCGCGACAGCGCCAACGCCATCATGGACCTGCTGCGCCGCCTCAATGACGAGATGAAGAAGACGCTGGTGGTCGTGACGCACGACGCGGTGGCCGCCGACAAGGCGCGCCGCGTGCTGCACCTCGACAAGGGGGTGCTGGCGCGTGAGGTGGCCAACCCGACGCCGGCGCGGGCCGCCGCGACATGAAGACGCCCTGGATCCTCGTGCGCCGCCACCTGCGGTCGCACTGGCTGCGCACCGGGCTCACGGTGACGTCGCTGGTCTTCAGCCTGTTCCTCTTCTGCTTCCTCGTGTCCATCGTGACCACGATGGAGGACCAGGTGAAGCAGTCCGCCACCAACCGCCTCTTCGTGCAGAGCGCCGTCTCGCTGTTCCAGGACATTCCGCTGGACTACCAGCCGAAGATCGAGCAGGTGGCGGGAGCCGCCACGGTCACGAAGTTCCAGTGGTTCGGCAGCTACTACAAGGACCGCTCGAACTTCCTCGCGCAGTTCGGCATCGACCACGACCGCTTCCTCGACATGTACCGGCGCGAGATGGTGATCATCGGGCCGGACGGCCAGCCCAGCGAGGAGGCACGCGCTGCCGCGCAGGCGGCGCTGAACGCGGACCGGCGCGCCTGCATCATCGGCGAGGGCCTGGTGCGCGACCCGAAATTCGAGTGGAAGGTCGGCCAGACGATCCAGGTGAACACTCCCTTCTTCGCCATGACCGACGGCACGGCCTGGGAGTTCAACGTCGTCGCCGTCTACCACCCGCTCAAGGCCAACTTCGACGACCGGCAGGTCTTCTTCCGCTACGACTACCTGGACGAGATGCGCAAGGCCGGCCGCTGCCTCGGCAGCGAGGGCGTGGGCGTGTTCGTCGTGAACGTCCAGGACGGCCACGACAGCGGCCAGGTCATCGCCGACATCGACGGCATGTTCAGGAATGGCCCGCAGCGCACGAACACGATGACCGAGGCGGCCTTCCAGCAGCTCTTCGTCTCGATGATGGGCAACGTGCCGCTGTTTCTCGGCACCATCGGCGGCGCGGTCGTGTTCGCGGTCGTGTTCTCGGTGGTCAACACCATGCTCATGGCCTCGCGGCAGCGCACGCACGAGATGGGCATCCTCAAGGCCCTCGGCTACACGAACGGCGCGGTGGGCGGGTTGATCATGGTCGAGTCCCTGTTCCTCTCGCTGCTCGGGGGCGGGACGGGGGTCGTGCTGGCGTGGCTCCTGGCCGAGCCGCTGCGCAAGGGCATGGGCCAGTTCTTCCCGCAGTACCGCGTGCACCCGGAGACGGCCTGGCTCGGGCTGGCCATCACGGTGGGCATCGGCGTCCTCGCGGGCATCATGCCCGCGCTCACCGCAAGCCGGCTGCGGCCGGTGGACGCGCTGAGGAGCGAGGGCTGATGGCGCTCCCGCTGGCCTACACCTTCCGCAACGTCGTGGTGCGGCGGTCGTCCGCGGCGCTCACGGCCTTCGGCATCGCCATGACGGTGGCCGTCTTCGCGGGCGTGCTGTCGCTGCGCGCGGGCTTCGAGCAACTGTACAAGCCGCGCGGCGACGCCAGCGTGGCCATCTACATGCGCCCGGGCTCCGCCTCCGAGGGCGAGTCCGCCATCCCGCGCGACCAGACCGAGATCCTGATGAAGGAGCGGCCCGAGATCGAGCGCGACGCGCAGGGCCACCCCCTCGCCGCCGCGGAGCTGTTCCTCGCCGTCTACATGGACAAGCTCGCCGGCGGCCAGACCAACACGCCGCTGCGCGGCATCCAGCCCGCCTCCATCCTGCTGCAGGGCGACCGCCTGAAGCTGGTGGAGGGCCGCTGGCTGCAGTTCGGCACGGACGAGGTCGTCGTCGGGAGCCCGCTGCCGGGGCGCATGGTGAACTGCAAGGTGGGCGACACCCTCCGGATCAACATGACGCCCTTCAAGGTCGTGGGCGTCTTCGAGCACCCGGGCGCGGAGGGCGGCGAGATCTGGGGTGACGTGGACCGCTTCCTCGCCGCGCTCGACCGTACGCTCTTCTCGCGCGTCGTGGCGCGGGTCGTGCCGGACACGGACTGCAAGGCCCTGAGCGCCCAGCTCGAGCACGACCAGCGCGCGCCCGTGCAGGTGCAGGACGAGCCGACCTATCTGGCCGCGCAGACGGAGGTGAGCGGACTCATGCTCAACTTCCTCGCCGGGCTTCTCACGATCATCATGGGCGCGGCCGCCGTGCTGGGCTCGATCAACACCATGCTGGCCTCGGTGGCGGCACGTACCCACGAAGTCGGGGTGCTGCGGGCCATCGGCTACTCCCGCTTCTCGATCTTCCTCACCTTCCTGTTCGAGTCGGCGCTCATCGGGCTCATCGGTGGCGTGCTCGGCATCCTGCTGGCCCTGCCCTTCGACGGGCTCGAGACCGGCATGGCCAACTGGAACACCTTCACGGACGTCTCCTTCGCCTTCCGGCTCACGCCGCAGCTCGCGCTGACCTCGTTCATCCTCGCCTTCGCGCTGGGTCTCATCGGTGGCACGCTGCCCGCGCTGCGGGCGGCGTCGCTCAAGCCGGTGGAGGCCTTCCGGCAGCTCTGAGCGCCATGCGGTCGGGAGGACCCGGTCGTCGGGCGGCGCAGCGTGCGCCCTGGGCGGTCGCGCTCGTCGCCGCGCTTGCCGCGTGCGCGCAACCGGCGCCTCCGGCCGCCGCGCCCGTGGCCGCGAGCGAGCCCGCGCCTGTCCAGCCGGAGCCGGTCGCGCCCGCTGACCCCCCCCCGCCCGACTCTCAACCGCGCGCCCCCCTCGAGCCCTTCGTCGGCGGCGAGCCGCTGCCCGAGGTGCTGCTCCCCGGCGACTGGCTCGTGCTGCAGGCCGTCGACGGCCGCGGCCGCCGGCCCTTCCGGCCCGACGCCGTCTTCGACCGCTACCTGCTGCTGCCCGACCAGCCGCCGCCGGTGGCCAACGTCGTGGTGCACGGCGAGCTGGGCGACGGCGCCTGGCTGCCCGCGCGCGCCGGCGCCGACGGCGTGCTGGACGTGGCGCCGCTGCACGACGCGCCGCTGGGCTGGGCCTACGCCACCGTGTGGAGCGAGGCCCCGCGCGTGATGCTGTCCGAGCTGCGCGGCGCGTCGCTGCTGCACGTGAACGGCGTGACGGTGCCCGGCGACCTGTACGGCCTCGGCACGCCCGGCCTGCCGGTGGCGCTGCGCGCGGGCCGCAACGACCTGCTCGTGTCCGGCTGCCGCGGCGACGTCTCGCTGCGCTTCGTCGCGCCTCCGCGCCGGCTGTTCGCGACCCTCGCCGACGCGACCGTGCCCGACCTCGTCGACGGCCAGCGCCCCGCGCCCGGGACGAGCGCGGCGGTGCTGGTGATGAACGCCTCGCTGGAGGACGTGCCGCAGCTGGTGCTGGAGAGCGGCGGCCCGCGGGCCGACGGCACGGCCACGCCCTTCGAGCACGTGGCGCCGTCCACGCAGCTCATGTTGCCGGCGCTGTCCGTGATCAAGCTGCCCGTGCCGATCATGTGGCACGCCGAGGCCGCCCCGCCCGAGGCGGGCCAGGAGCTGCGGCTGCCGCTGCGCATCGGCGGGCACACGGAGGAGGAGCCGCAGGCGCTCGAGCTGCCGCTGGTCGTGCGGCCCGCGGGCGCGGCGCGGCGCGTCAGCTACGTGTCGCAGGTGGACCGCAGCGTACAGGAGTTCGCGCTGGTGGAGCCGGCGGGCGGGGCGGAGGCGCCCACCGAGCGTCCCGGCCTGGTGCTGGCCCTGCACGGCGCGGGCGTCGACGAGCTGGCGCACGCGCAGTCGTACACGCCGCAGCCCGACTTCTGGATCTGCGCGCCCACCAACCGCCGGCCCTACGGCTTCGACTGGCAGGACTGGGGCCGGCGCGACGCCTACGACGCCCTGACCGAGGCGCTGGTGCTCAGCGACGCCGACCCCGCGCGCGTCATGCTCACGGGCCACAGCATGGGCGGCCACGGCGTGTGGCACCTCGGCGGCAACGACCCCGACCGCTTCGCGGCGCTGGCGCCCTCGGCGGGCTGGCGCAGCTTCGACACCTACGGCAGCCGCCCCGCGGGCCAGCTCGCGGACCTGTGGCGCGGCGCGGACGGGGCCTCGGACACGTCCGCGCTCATCGGCAACCTCGCGCAGCTGCCGGTCTTCATCCTGCACGGCACCGCCGACGACAACGTGCCGGTGAGCGAGGCGCAGGCGATGGAGGAGGCGCTGCGCGCGTCCGGCGGCGCGCCGCTCGCGCACTACGAGGCGGGAGCGGGCCACTGGTGGGACGGCGAGGCCGCGCCCGGCGTGGACTGCGTGGACTGGCCCGGCATCTGGGACCTGTTCCGCGCGGCGCGGCGCCCCTCCGAGCCGGACGTCATCGACTGGACCGCGGCCGACCCGTCCTCGGACGCGCGCGACGGCTGGGTGGTGCTGCTGCAGCCGCTGCAGTACGGCGTGCCCTGCCACGTCGCCGCCGAGCGGCGGCCGGCGGACGACGAGATCCGCGTGGCCACTCAGAACGTGCTGCGCCTCGCGCTGGTGTGGCCCGGCGGCAAGCCCCCCGCACGGCTGGTGATCGACGAGCAGGAGATCCTCCGCAGCGCATGGACGCACCCCGCGCGCCACGGCCAGCTGCTGCTGGAGAGCGGCACCTGGCGCGCGCTGGCCGAGCTCACGCCGCCGGCCGGCGAGAAGACGCCCGAGCGCAGCGGCCCGCTCAAGCGCGGCTTCGACAACGGCTTCGTGCTGGTCTACGGCACGCGGGGCAATGCCTTCGAGACCGACAGCCTGCTGGAGCGCGCGCGCGCCGACGCCTCGGAGTGGTGGTACCGCGGCAACGGCTGCGCGCCGCTGCTGTCCGACGACGACTGGCTGCGCCTCGCCGGCACGCGCGAGTTCGCGGGGCGCAACGTGGTGCTGTACGGCAACGCCGACAGCAATGGCGCCTGGTCCGCCGTGCTGCCGGCCGCCTGCCCGGTGCAGGCGCATCGTGGCCGCATCCGCGTCGGCGAGCGCAGCTTCACCGGCGAGGACGTGGCCGCCTGCTTCGTCTACCCGCGCGCGGGGGACGAGCACGCGCTGGTGGCCGTCTTCGCCGACAGCGGCCCGGTGGGCACGCGGCTGCTGGACACGCTCACGCCCTTCACCTCCGGCGTCGGCTACCCCGACTGGGCCGTCTTCGACAGCCAGGTGCTGGCCGAGGGCGATGGCGGCGTGCTGGAGGCCGGCTGGTTCACGCCCGCGTGGGGCCTTGGCGACGTGCGCAGCGGCCGATCGCACTGAGCTCCCGCCGCCGCCGTGCTGGGTGGCGGGCGCGCGGTGGAATGCGCATCGGGCGGTCCTACCATGAGCAGCGGTCGCCTCGCGCGACCGCTCCCGGAGGATCACCCATGCGCATGCTGCTCGCCGCGTGCCTGTGCGTCTCGCTGCTCCCGCACGCCCAGGCCCAGCTGCTGCAGGGCGGCCGGCTGGCCGTCGGCTGCGACGGCGACGGCAAGGTGCACGTCTTCGGTGCCGGCGGCAATCCGCAGGGCCAGGCGCCGCTCGCGCCCGCCGTCGCGCAGCAGCCCCGTGACGTGGTCTTCGGGCCCGACGGGCGCACCTACGTCGTCTCGAGCGGCACGCACGAGGTGCTGGTCCTCGACGCCGAGGGCGGCAAGCTCGACGCCTTCCCGCTCGCCGAGGACAGCTCGGCCGCCGCGCTGGCCTTCGGCCCCGACGGCCTGCTGTGGGTGCTCGACGACGAGCACGACGAGCTCCTGCGCTTCGACACCGTCGGCATCCCCAAGCCCTCCGTCGACGTGCCCGCGGGCAGCTACCCCGAGGCCGGCCTCGCCTTCGGCGCGGACGGGCGCGTGCTGCTCTCCAACCAGTCCGCCGACACCGTGCTCGAGCTCGACCCGGCCACGGGGGCCGTGATCCGCGAGCTGGGAGCGGGACAGCTCAGCGCGCCGCGCGGCCTGGCGGTCGCGCCCGACGGCTCGCTGCACGTCTGCGAGGCGGACCACATCGTCGTGCTGGATGCGGACGGCAACGTGGCCGACACCCTCGCCGACGCCTCCTTCGAGGACCTGCGCGGCCTGGCCTTCGGCCCCGACGGCAAGCTCTACGTGGCGGACGCGGGCGCCGACAAGGTGCACGTCCTCAGCGATGGCCAGGTGTCCGACCACGTCGGCGGCGCCACGCTCGACGACCCCGTGTGCGTGGCCTTCGCGCCGCACCGCTTCAAGGCCACGCTCAAGGGCACGCTCGCCCGCGCGGGGCAGCCGCTCTCCAAGGTCAAGGAGACCAGCGTCGTGATCACGCTGCTGCCCGGCTCGCGGACCATGATGCTCGCGCTCACCGACGACGTCACGGAGGACAGCGACCTCTCGTCGGTCTTCGGCGCCAGCTACCTCGTCTTCCGCGGCTTCGAGGCGGCGGAGGACGACGGCGCCAAGGTGCGCCTGTGGCAGGGCACGCAGGTGGAAGGCCCGGCCGCCGCCGGGGGCCTGGCCTCGCTCTCGCTGCAGGTGAACGGCTCGATGAAGCAGGGGCAGTTCGTGCCCAAGAAGGGCAAGGGCACGCTGCTGCGCGACGGCGCGGCGGGCGCGTACTCGGCGACGGTGAAGGTGGGGAAGGCGGAGAAGTAGGGGAGCCACAGGCGCGGTCCCGGCGGCCAGACGCGGTCCCGGCACATTGAAGAAAGTTGTCGGAGTCCCGACTCCGACAGATTTCTTCAATGTGACCAGGATGGTGCAGGCGCGTCGGCGAACGCGGCGCGCGCGTCGGGCGCCTGGCGCGCAGAGGAGCCGCAGGCCGTCTTCCGGCACATTAAAAAAACGACTCGCAGTCGCGACTGCGGGTCATTTTTTTAACGTGCCCAGGAAGCTGCAGGGGTGGCGTAGATCGCGAGGCCGTGTGCGATCGCTTGCCGTGTCGGCGCGTTGCAGCGGCCCTCACGCACAGCGGGCTGCGCCTTGGCGACATCGACCCCAGCCCGCGTGACGAAACGTGACGCGCCTGCGCGCCCGCCGCTCCGCGCCCGCCTGTGCACCCCGCGCATCTCGACGTAAACTGCCGTGGCGCCCGGTCTTCCCGGGCCGAAGAGCGGGGAACCCGATGTCCATGCTCGCACCGTGTGCACGCTTCGTGCTGTGCGCCGCGGCCTTGCTGCCGGCGGCGGCCGCCCAGGTCGCGCCGGCGCGCGAGCCGCAGCCGCTGGTCGCGCCCGAGCTGCCTGCGCCGCCGCCCGCCAAGGCCGCCGGCAGCCTGCCGCCCGGCTTCCTCGACGAGGCGGTGGGCGACGACTGGGGCCAGGTCGTCGGCCTCACCTGCGCGGACGACGGCCGGCTCTTCGTGTGGGAGAAGCCGGGCCTCGTCTACACGGTGAAGGACGGCGTGAAGCAGACGACGCCGGTGATCGACATCAGCCCGGAGGTCGGCGCGTGGGGCGACCACGGCCTGCTCGGCTTCGCGCTGGACCCGCAGTTCGCGAGCAACGGCCAGATCTACCTGCTGTACGTCGTGGACCACTACTTCCTGAAGAGCTTCGGCACGCCGCAGTACAACCCGCTCCTGAGCGAGGACTACGTCGACACCATCGGGCGCATCACGCGCTGGACGGTGGACCTCGCGCACGATCCGCTGGTGGTCGTGCCGAGCAGCCGCCGCGTGCTGCTGGGCAAGGACGCGTCGGACGGCTTCCCCATCTGCATGTTCACCCACGGCATCGGCTCGCTGGTCTTCGGCAGCGACGGCTCGCTGCTCGCGAGCTGTGGCACGCCCGAGGGCCCCAGCCCGAGCGGCACCTGCTTCAGCGAGGGCATCCTGCAGCCCAAGGAGGACATCGACACCTTCCGCTCGCAGCTGGTGGACTCGCTGTGCGGCAAGATCGTGCGCATCGACCCGGTCACCGGCTCGGGCCTGCCCTCGAACCCCTGGTACGACCCGCTGCATCCGCGCGCGCGGCGCAGCCGGGTGTGGGACGTCGGGCTGCGCAACCCGTACCGCTTCACGCGCAGGCCTGGCACGGGCAGCAGCCACCCGGCGGACGGCGACCCGGGCACGCTGGTCATCAACGACGTGGGCGAGTTCTTGTGGGAGGACGTGCAGGTCGGCACGGGCCCCGCGCAGAACTTCGGCTGGCCGCTCTTCGAGGGGCAGTTCGAGCGGCCGGCCGGGTGGGCGGCGCCGGTGGCCAACCCCGACGCGCCCAACCCGCTCTTCGGCAGCGGCGGCTGCAGCGAGCCCGACTTCGCCTTCCAGGATCTCATCCAGCAGGACGCGCAGCAGCTGCCCGTGCTGCAGAACCCGTGCGCGCCGGGCGTGCCGCTGCCGCCGGACGCGCCGGCCTTCGTGCACTCGCGGCCGGCGCTGTGCTGGTCGCACGACGGCGCGCAGGCGGTGGTGCCGACGTGGGGGCCTGCCGGCGAGGCCGCCTCGGCGCTGCTGGGCGCGCCGGGCTCGCCCGCCACGGGCGAGGTGTTCGACGGCGTGTGCGGCGTGGGCGGTGCGTTCCTGCCCGGCACGACCTTCCCCACGGAGTGGCTGGGGCGCTTCTTCTTCGCCGACTACGGCCACGGCTGGCTGCGCGCGGCGCAGCTCACGCCCGACGGCAGCGTGACCGACGTGGCGCCGTTCGCGCAGGCCGTCGGCGCCGTGGTCTGCATCGCGGCCGACGCGCAGGGCACCGCGCTCTACTACGTCAACCTCGCGGAGGCGGGCGACACCGCCGTCCATCGCATCCGCTACCTCTCGGGCAACATGCCGCCGCTCGCGGCCGTGTCCACCAGCCAGCCGTGGGGCGAGACGCCGCTGCAGGTGCACTTCGACGCCAGCGCCAGCAGCGACCCGGAGGGCGACCCGCTGAAGTACGCCTGGAACTTCGGCGACGGCACCTTCATCAGCCGCCTGCCGGGCCCGCAGCACGTCTTCCCGTCGCAGGACATCACCGCGCAGGGCAGCATCGCGAGCCGCCTCGACGAGCTGACGCCGCCGTGGAGCATGGGCATCGGCAACGACGACCCCGAGGTCATCCGCGACGGCTTCGTGCCGCCCGAGGGAACGCTCGACGGCCAGAAGCACTTCGACACCTTCCACTTCTTCCCGCCCACCAGCCTGCCCGACAAGAACGGCGAGGACTGGATCGGCTACGTCTACACCGAGCCGCGCACCTTCACCGGCATGCTGTTCGTGGAGGGCGTGCAGTGGCCGCCCTTCGGCGGCTACTTCGTCGACTTCACCGCGCAGGTGCGCCAGGCCGGCAGCTGGGTGGACGTGCCGAGCGCCGTCATCGCGCCCGCGTACAAGGGCTCCGCGCCGCCCACCTGCGAGGCCTGGGAGCTGCAGTTCGACCCGATCGAGGGCGACGGCATCCGCCTGCACGGCGTGCCCGGCGGCGAGTGGGAGTTCTTCAGCGTGAGCGAGCTGCGCGTCTCGGCGCTCGCGCCACCGCTGCCCGCGCCGGTGGACGTGCCCGTCGCCCTCACGGTCACGGACGGCCTCGGCGCCACCGACGACGAGTCGCTCTTCGTCTCGCTCGACAACACGCCGCCGCAGGTGCACATCCAGATACCGGTCAACGGCCAGACCTACCCGAGCGACGTGACCAGCATCGTGAAGCTGCGTGGGCAGTCGACCGACGCCGAGCAGCCGTTCCTGGCCACGTGCACCTGGGACGTGATCCTGCACCACAACGACCACGAGCACCCCGAGCCACCCATCGACGGCTGCCTCGCGTCGGCCGTGCTGCAGCCCCACGGCGCGGACGGCGACATCCACTGGTACGAGATCCGACTCACGGTCACCGACCCGCTGGGCCTCGAGACCAGCGAGACCGTGTGGATGCTCCCCGAGGACGACCAGAACCTGAACGGCGTGCCCGACGCGACCGAGGTGGCGGCGGGGGCGCCGGACTGGAACCACGACGGCATTCCCGACGACATCCAGACGGATTGCGACGGGAACGGGCTGCCGGACGTGGTGGACATCAAGCTGGGGCTGATGAAGGACAGCGACGGGGACGGGGTGCCGGATCGCTGCGATCCGGTGAAGGAGGTCGTGCTGCCGAAGGGCGTGGCGCCAGCGCCGCATTGAGGGCGCCGGCCAGCGATTCTCCGCAGATCTTGCGGCGAAGAGGGGGCCTGTTCGCCGCATCGACGTCGGGGGTGTCCTGCGCTGCGACCGGCCCCTACTCGATCGCCCGCGTCACTCGCTCGGCCATCTCCGCCTTCCGCGCGACGACGCGCTTGTGCACCGGCTGCTGCGGATCCGCGCGCCCGATCCAGACGATGGCATCGAGCCGCTGGTCCTGCGCGCCGAGCCATGTGGCGAGGTGGCGCGCCGCCTCGCCGTCCGAGGGATCCGAGAGACCCACGGCCGCGCGCGCGCCGGCGAGCAGGTCGATCTCCTGCGCCGCGGTGAAGCCCGTGAGCGCGAGCCGCTCGTCGTCCTGCGTCGCGCCGGCGCCCAGCAGCGCGAAGCGCGCCAGCTGCAGGCCGTCGGCGAGGCCGGTGCGCCAGGAGCCGAGCATCGCGTCGCCGGTGTCCGGCAGGTCATCGAGCAGCAGCACCACGCCCAGCGGCGGGGTGCGGGGCTGGATGGCAGGCGCCGGCGGGGCCAGGTGGTCGAGGCTGACGGGCTCGTAGGTCTGCACGCCGCCGGGCGCGGGTGACACGACGTCCACCTTGGCCGGCGCCGCATCCACGACCTGGTCCTTGTGCGAAGACGCCTGGTCGCGCAGCGCCACGAGAGCCGGGTGCAGCGACTTCACGCCCAGCGTGAACCACGTGCCGAGCAGCGGCAGCATGAGCAGCAACGCGCAGCTGAACAGCACGCCCCTGCTCAGGCCGCGGCCGAGCGACAGCCGGCGCAAGCGGCGGCGCGGCGCGCGGGCGGCGAAGCGGTCGGTCGTGCGGGGGCTCGCGGTCGCCGGCGCCGTGGGCGTGGTGCCCGCCGGCTGCGGCGCGGCCACGTCCTGGCCGCCGACGAGGCTGGGCAGCTCCGCCGGCCGCACCCGGAACGGATCCGGCGCGCCCTGCACCACGCGCAGATCGGCCAGCATCTCCTGCGCGGAGGCGTAGCGGTTGGCCATGTCGGCCATCGCGCGCCGCACGATCCAGCGCAGGGCCTCGGGGCAGCGGCGCGAGAGCTGCGAGAGGCTGCCGTGCACGGGGAAGCTGTTCTCGACCAGCGAGTACAGCACCGCGCCCGCGCCGTAGACGTCGAACTTCACGCCGTCCACCTCGTGCACCTTCACGCCCTTGAGCGCCAGCTTCACCATCTCCGGGTCGCGGAAGTACTCCGTGCCGTGGGTGGTGAGCGTCATGGCCGAGGCCAGCGGCGTGATGAGCCCGAGGTCCACCAGCTGCGCTCGCCCGTCGGCCACGAGGATGTTCGAGGGCTTCACGTCCTTGTGCCACAGCCCCGCGCGATGGAAGCGGTCGAGCGTGACCAGCAGGTCGGCGGCGTAGCCCATGGCCGTGCGCAGCGGCTCGTCGTCGAGGCCCATGGGGCCCGAGCGCGCGTGCAGCCGCGCCGTCGCCGTGCCGAGGTCCTCGCCGGGCACGTAGGGCATCACGTAGTGGAAGCGCGAGGACGTCAGCTCGTGCTCGAGCACGAGGCCCAGCTCGCGCGCGGCGGCGAGGGCGCGGTTCTCGCGCACGATCTGCGGCAGCGTGCTGCCTTCCTCGAGCGAGAAGCTCTTGATGACCACCTTCTCCGGGCACGCGCGGCCCGCGGCGATGAGCTCGCGGCGCTTCTCGGAGGTGGGCTCGGCCAGCCACAGCTTGCCGCCGCTGCCGCCGCCGGCCAGCGAGCCCGTGACCTTCCAGCCCTCGAAGGCGTTGGCGCCGCCGCTGGGGCGGTCCGGCCCCGGCGCGCGCGCGATGACGTCCGGCATGCGCCGCTCGAAGCCCTCGACCATGGGCCCCAGCAGCAGGAAGCGCGCGACGTGCCCGATGGCCAGGCGGTACAGGCAGTTGACGCTGCCCAGTACCTCCGACTCCAGCGCCGAGCCGTAGTGGTTCGCGGCGGACATGCGGCCGAGCAGGATGTTGATGGCGATGACCGGCAGGTAGGCGCAGGCCGTGAGCAGGTGGCCCGCGAGGCGCAGCGAGTCGCCGATGAGGCCCGCCACCAGCTCGAAGACGTGCCGCACGCACCACCCGATGCCGCGGCCGAGGCCCGCGATGCCCCAGGAGATGCCCTTGAGCAGCTTCCACAGGACGTAGCCTGCCAGCGCCACGGCCAGCAGGGCCGCGGCAGCGGTCACGACGAAGACGATCACGCCGCCCACGCCGCTCACCTCCACCTGCCGACAAGGGCCGCGTCGGCCCGGGGCGCGCTCACGGTCGCGCGGCCGCCGCCCGATCGGTCGCCCGCAGGTCCTGCTGGCGGTGCATGATCTCGGCCACGGCCTCGTCGAAGAGCGCGTCGTCGGCCTTGTTGGGATTGGTCTGCAGGCCGTTTCGCTCGGCCTCGCGCGCCTCGTCGTCCGTGAAGGAGTACTTGGTCATGACCTCCACCAGCCGCACCCGCAGGGCGTCGCGCACGCGGGCGAGTCGGCGGCTCACGGTGGGCTCGCTGATCCCCAGCGCCTCGGCCACCTCGCGCCCGGTGCGGCCGTCCAGCACCCGCATGCGGTAGACCGAGAACTCCAGGAAGTCCGACTCGCGCTCCACGAGGCGCAGCGCGGCCTCCACCTTGGCGTGGAAGACGGCCGTCTCGTAGGGCGCGTCGGGCGCGGACTCCCGGCCGTGCAGCTCCTCGTCCAGCTCGCCGGCGGCGCGCCCCGCGCCACGCTTCTGGGCCATGCGCCGGTCGATCTCGCCGTACAGGCTGTGCTTGGCGATGGCCAGCAGCCAGGTGGAGAAGCGCGCGCCGCGGTCGGGGTCGTGGCGGTCGATGGCGTCGGCCAGCGCGGCCAGCGTCTCCTGCGACAGGTCCTGCACCGTCTCGGCGCCGATGCGGCCGCCACCCCACTTGGCCAGCTGGCTGCGCAGGATGGGCCCGAAGGTCTCCCACAGCTCGAACCACGCCTGCGGATCCCTCGCGCGCAGACGGCCGATGAAGCCCGTCGTCAGGTCGGAGAGCATCGCCGGCGATTGTACAGGGGGGGCCGCGGGGCACTTGCGGCACGGAGCCGGCGTCCGAGGCGCCGCGCGCGTCGTGTCGCGCGAATCGGGCCTTCCCTGTCGGCGTCCAGGAGTTCATCACGGAGTTGCTCCTGGACGCACGCGGCGGGGTCCCCGCGGCCGCGGCACCTGGCCGTCGTGAAAGCGCCCGCCTGCGCCTCCCAACAAGGCTGCGTCGCCCGCCGCCGTGCGGGCCATCCGGGCCCCGCGCCCGCCCCCGGTGGGCGGGACGCCTGAAAGGACGAGAGCCATGGGAGTGTTCAAGACCATCGTGCGCGTGGGCGTGGTGACGGCCGTGATCGCCGGGGGCGCCGTGCTCATCGCCGGCCCGGCGCGCACCTCGGCGCTCTTCCAGTCGCTGCGCACCGCCGTGAACGACAAGGTGGACGAGGCCATCGACGATCCGTCGTCGCTGCGCACGCAGCTGCGCGACCTCGAGGAGCAGTACCCCGAGCGCATCTCCGGGCTGCGCGGCGACCTGGCCCAGCTGCAGGAGCAGCAGCGCCAGGTGGAGCGTGACCGCGCGGTGTCCGACAAGGTGGTGCAGCTGGCGGACGCCGATCTCTCGTCGCTCAAGCCGCTCATCGCGCAGGCGCAGGCGGCGCGCCAGGAGGCCGCGCCCGGCACCGTGATCGCGGTGCGTTTCGCGGACGACTCGCTCTCGATGGACGAGGCCATGGCGCGCGCCCAGCGCATCGGCCAGACGCGCACGGCCTACGCGACGCGCTCGACCGACGCCGCGCGCGACCTCGAGTACCTCGGGCAGCAGCGCGAGCGGCTGGAGCAGCTGCTGGGGCAGCTGGAGACCGAGCGGGCCGACTTCCGCGCGCAGATCTGGCAGATGGACCGGCAGGTGGACGCCATCGCGCGCAACGACCGCCTCATCGAGCTCATGGAGCGGCGGCAGAAGACGATGGACGAGTGCAGCCGCTACGAAGGCGGGAGCCTGGCGCAGATCCAGACGCACATGGCCGAGGTCCGCAGCAAGCAGGAGTCGCAGCTGGCCATGCTGTCCTCGGACCAGGAGCGGCTTGACTACGAGGACGTCGCGCGGCTGCAGCTGGGCCAGGAGCCGGCCGCGCCCGCGGCGCCGGCGGCGCCGGTGGTGGAGATCGGCGCGCCGCAGGCCACGGGCCTCACGGTGGAGTCGTCCACGCCGCGCGCGCGCTGAACGACGCGAACAGGGACGGGCCGGCGCGGTCAGCCCGAGGGGGGCGCCGCGCCGGCTCTGTTCGTCAGTGCGCGCCCGCGTGCTCGGCGTGCTCCTCGGCCTCGTCCTTCTCCTCGCCCTCCTCGTCCATGCACTTGCAGGCGGACTTCTCGCAGCACTCCTGCATCTCGTGCAGCTGGTGCTCGAGCGTGGCGACGCGCTGCTCGAGCGACGACCTGCTGTGGCTGCTGCCGGGCGAAGCATCGCCGGTGACGAGGATGCAGCCGGGCAGGAGCAGGCTGCTGACGGCGAGCAGCTTGAGCGACGTGCGCATGACGGGTCTCCCTCGGGTCGTGAGGCGACAGCCTAGGCTTTCCTGGCGCGACGCGCACGGTGGCGCGGCGGTGGCACGAGAGGCTCAGCCGGGCAGGCTGCCCAGCGCCGCGCGGAAGTCCTCGGGGATGGGGATCGAGCGGCCCGCGGCGCCGCTGAAGACCATGACCGTGAGCGCCTCGCAGGCTGGTGCCTCCTGCGGCGCGCCGTCGACGAGCCGCCTCATCACCTGCCGGAACCGCACGCTGCTGCGGCCGAGCGCGACGACCTCGGTGGAGATCTCGACCACGTCGCCCGCGTGCAGCGGCGCGCGGAAGTCCACCTCCGTGCGCGCCACCACGATCCACTGCTGGCGGTCCGCGAAGAGGTCGTAGCTGAAGCCCAGCGACTGCAGGAACTGCAGGCGCGCGTGCTCGAGCCACGCGAGGTACACGCCGTTGTTCAGGTGGCGGTAGGAATCGATCTCGTAGCTGCGCGCCTCGAAGCGGCTGAGGTGGCGGTGGGGCATGGGCGGCGCATCTTACGCGCCGCCGCGGCCGGGGCGCAGAGACGGCGCTCAGCCGCCCAGCAGCAGGGTGACCAGCACCATGATGAACCCGAAGGTCGCGAGTCCCAGCCCCACGGCCAAGGGGTGTCCGCCTGCGTGCTGCGACCAGCGGTAGCCCAGCACGAACAGCAGGCCCGTGGCGACGAGGTTCGCGGTGCGCACGGCCAGGTTCACGTCGTCGAGGACGATGAAGGGCGCGATGACCGGCACGGTCACGGCCAGGACCACCAGCGCGACCGCGAGCCCGCCGAGCGCGTCCGCGGACTTCACTCGGGGTCGCGTGGCGGTGACGCGCGGCAGCATGCCGAGCACCAGGCGGCTGAGCTGCTGGCGCTCCTCGGGCGTGGCCACCGGCCCGAAGCGGTCGTCCAGCTCGGCGCCGATGCGACGCAGCGCCTCCGCCTCGCTGGGCGCCTGCAGGATGCTGCGGCCGAGGCGCGAGATGCGGCCGCGCTCGTACAGCGTCGTCATCACGTACATCGAGCCGTCGATCAGGGCCCAGGCCAGGTTGCAGCCGAGGATGCTGACGAACAGCGTGCGGCTGTCCATCTCGTCGAGGCCGAAGCGGCACGCGGCGGTGAAGCCCACGGCCATGATGAGGCCGAAGAGCGCCTCGTCCAGCACGTCCACCGGCTCGATGTGGCGGCGGATGAAGCCCATGAGCGGCACCGAGTCATCGAACCCGATGCGCGGGCCGGAGGTCAACGGCGCGGGCCCGCGCCGACGGGCCGCTTCCCGCGGGGGCGGGCCGCCGGTAGAGTCTCTCGCCGCCCGCCGGAGGTCCCGTGAAGTTCCTGCCCACGAAGCTGCCCGGCGTCA
Organism: Planctomycetota bacterium; assembly: GCA_036274635.1. Classification (GTDB taxonomy): domain Bacteria; phylum Planctomycetota; class B15-G4; order B15-G4; family B15-G4; genus DASUFI01. Next base: position 21,622 of record DASUFI010000013.1, on the reverse strand, counting down.
TCCTCGTCGAGCCCCAGGTGCACCGCGACCCGCGCGGCTTCTTCCTCGAGACCTATCACGCGCAGAAGTTCCGCGAGGCGGGCATCGCCGTGAGCTTCGTGCAGGACAACCACTCCGCCAGCACGCGCGGCGCCCTGCGCGGCCTGCACGCGCAGTGGCGGCGGCCGCAGGGCAAGCTGGTGCGCGTGCTCCACGGCGAGATCTTCGACGTGGCCGTCGACGCGCGCCGCGGCTCGCCCACCTTCGGCCAGTGGGTGGGGGTCACGCTGAGCCACGACAACTTCCGCCAGCTCTGGGTGCCGGCGGGCTTCATCCACGGCTTCTGCGTCACCAGCGAGCGCGCCGAGGTCGAGTACAAGTGCACCGACCTCTACGATCCGGGCGGCGAGCTGTCCGTGATCTGGAACGACCCGGACATCGGCGTGGAGTGGCCGGTGAAGGAGCCGGTGCTGTCGGCCAAGGACGCCGCTGCGCCGAGGCTGAAGGACGTGGGGGACAAGCTGGTGAGGTACACGCACCAGGCTCCGGCGTGAGGCTCTTCCACTTCTCGGAAGACTCCGCCCTCGTGCGTTTTGAGCCGCATGTCGCGCGCACGGCCGCGCAGCCCGAGCCGCTGGTCTGGGCCATCGACGAGTGGCACGCGCCCATGTACTGCCTGCCGCGCGACTGCCCGCGGGCCTGCTTCTGGGCGGGCGAGCGCAGCTCGGAGGAGGACCGCGAGCGTTGGCTGCACGGCCTGCAGCCGCGCTTCGTGATCGCCGTCGAGGCCGGGTGGCTGCAGCGCATCCGCAGCACCGTCCTGTACCGCTACGAGATGCCGCCCGCCAGCTTCACGGCACGCGACGCGGACAGCGGGCACTACGTCAGCCGGCAGACCGTGCTGCCGCTGCGCGTGGAGGAGCTGACCGACCTCGTGGCCGCGATCGTCGACGCGGGCGTGGAGCTGCGCGTGGTCGAGCGGCTGGGGCCGCTGTGGAAGCGAATCCACCGCGGGTCGACGCTGCACTTCTCCGGCACGCGGCTGCGGAATGCCGTCGGGTATCCGGCGGAGTTCGGGGTGGAGGGCGGTCAGGCCGCGGCGCCCGGCGCCGCCGGCGCGCGGCGCGTGGCTTTACAACCCCGGGCCGCCCGGCGGTATAGTCGCGCCCCCGCTGTCGGGTCGGCGCAGTGCGGCGACCCGCTGTGACGAAGGGACACGCATCCGATGAGAACACTCGCGCGCTCGGTCGCCTTGGCCGGTCTCCTGATCCTGGGCGCCTGCTCGTCCACCGGCAGCCACGACCAGCACGTGCCCAAGTGCACGTGCGGCACGCTCGCGACCGCCGTGAACGGCTGCCAGAACCCGATCTGCGCGCAGGGCAAGACCAACCCCGACAACCCCAAGTGCCACTGTGGCCCGATCACCGTGACCAAGCCCGCGACAGGGGGGTACTGATCATGCGCAGCAACTCGATCGCCTTGCTGGTCCTCGCCGTGAGCCTGGCGCTTCCTGCCGCGGCGTCCGCGCAGGATGCCGTGATCACGATGAAGTCCGGCGACGTCTACCAGGGCCGCGTCATCTCGGACGACGGCAAGCAGGTGATGTTCCGCACGACGGAGGGCCTGGAGCTCGGCCTGCCCTGCGCGGACATGTCGCCCGAGTCCGTCTACCAGGTCGACCTCGGCCGCATCGCCCTCACCGACGGCAAGGGCCAGATGAAGCTGGGCGACGAGGCCGCGGCCGCCGGGCTGTGGGCCAACGCCAAGCGCCACTACCACCAGGCGGTGGAGGACGACGCGACGCTGGAGAGCCAGTTCAACTCCAGGATGGAGGCGCTCCGCAACGACACCGGCAGCGCGCTGCTGGCTGAGGCCCAGGAAAACCTCAAGACGGGCGACCAGGCGGGCGCCGCCACGCACCTCTCGCTGCTCCTCACGCAGGTGCCGCAGTCTTCGTCGGCGAAGGAGGCCAGCCAGATGCTGGACACGCTGCACACCCGCATGAGCCAGGAGCGGCAGACCACCCAGAGCGCCACCCAGAGCGCCGAGATCCAGGAGGCTCTCGCGCCAGCCGAGCGCGCGTACCAGGACAGCCAGCGCATGGTGAAAGAGGGCCTGCAGGCCGGCACCGACCAGGGCCGGGCCATCCAGCAGTTCCAGAATGCCGTGCAGCGCGCCACCGACGGGCGCACCGAGCTGAAGAACGTCTCGTCCTCGGGCAACACCACGCCGGGCCTGCCGCAGGCCGTCAGCCAGCTGGACAAGGAGCTCGTCGCGCAGATCTGCAATGCGGACGTGCAGCTCGCGAGCGTCTACAACCAGCGCGGCTCCTACAACGATGCCTCCGGCGTCGTGAACTCCGGCCTGGCCCTGGACCCGACGAACGAGGAGCTGCTCTCGATGCGCTCCCAGATCTCGTCGAACTCCGCGTCCAGCTCGTGGGGCTACGGCCCGTGGGTTGGCCGTCGTGCGGGAGCGATCGCCACGCCGTACCGCCGCTGAGGCGGGGGGGGCGCGCCGGGCCTGCCGCTCGGAGGACGGGCATGGACGCGACCAGGCAGCTCGCCGGCCCGGCCGTCAGCGTGCGAGGCCCGCGATCCAGCCCGTGACGGTCGCCGCCACGACGCTGCTCGCGCCCGTGAAGCGGTGGTCGATGCCCGGCAGCTCGATCAGCTGGGGCCGGCCGCCGGCGGCGTCGCGCGCGTCGCGCGAGTCCTGCACGGGCACGAGCTCGTCCGCCGTGCCGTGCACCAGCAGCCACGGCACGCGCACCGCCGCGGCCTCTACCAGCAGCGAGCCGTGGCGCGCGGCGTCGGCGCCCAGCCCCGGCGCCCAGGCAAAGCCGGGCCGCCCGGGCAAGGGGTCGCCCGCCGCGAGCGCGCCGAAGTGCCGCTGCATGAAGCCGGCGAGGTGCACGATGCCCGCCAGCGACACGAGCGCGGCGACGCGCTCGTCGCGCGCCGCGCGCAGCAGGCCCACGGCGGCGCCGAGGCTGTGGCCGATGCAGGCGACCCGCGCGAAGCCTGCAGCCTGCGCGGCGTCGAGCACGCAGCCGAGGTCGTCCACCTCCTTGCTCGCGGTCACGTCCTCGAAGCGGCCCTCCGAGCCGGGGTGGCCCGAGAAGGTGAAGCGCAGGGCGGGCGTGCCGGCGGCGGCGAGCGAATCGGCGAGCTCGATCAGGTACGGACGGTCCTTGTTGGACGTGATGCCGTGCGCGATGACGGCCAGCTGGCGCGTGCCGGCGGGGTGGAAGGTCGCGGCGAGCCGCTCGGCGCGCCGGTTGCGCAGGGCGTCGAAGGGGGCGGGCATGCCGAAGGAGCCTACTCGCGCGGCAGGACGCGGCGGACGACTTGCCCGGAATCCTCAGCTGCCGTAACGTGCGCCGCAGTCCCGCGCGGCAAGCGGCGGATGGCCCGGGACGGAGGTGCCATGAAGCACGGCGCGTTCGCGCGATCCGCGGGAGCCTTCGTCGTGTGGACTGCGTGCCTGGCCACCGGCCTGCCCGGCTGCGCGGCCTACCAGGACAAGCACTTCTTCGATCCGCAGGACACGCGCATCTTCGACCAGCCGCTCACCGAACTCCAGCCCAGCGTGCCGACCGCCTTCGAGCAGCTCGGCGTCACGCTGGAGAGCCAGGAGGTGGAGAAGGGCAAGCTGTCCTTCCACGGGACCTCGGCGAGCGGCCTGGGCGTGATGGTCCAGCTGGAGGCGATGACGACCCGGAAGACCCAGCTCGCGGTCTGGGTCTACGGCCACTCGAACTTCGGCGACTGGCTCGCGAGCGAGATCGCGGATGCGATCGCGGACGAGGCCGACCGGGCGATGGAGAGCGCGTCGCAGGCCGCGGCGCGCTGACGAGGAAGCCGTGCCAACCGGAACCCTCCTCGACGAGGCCGACCGCTCGCAGCTGCTCCAGCGCCTGCGGCGCGTCCGCCCCGAGGCCAGGCCGGCCTGGGGCACGCTCGATGCTCCGCACATGGTCTGCCACCTGGCGGACAGCCTGCGCGTGGCGCTCGGCGACGTGCCCGCCGCGCCGGTGCACACCTTCGCGTCGCGCACGCTGCTCAAGTTCATGGTCGTCAACACGGGCCTGCCCGTGCCGCGAGGAAAGATCCAGACCGCGCCGGAGATGCTCGCGTCGAGCCCCGTGGCGTGGGAGGCCGACCTCGCCGCGTGCGCGGGGCTGGCCGAGCGCGTGGGCACCGGCTCGGCGCGTGCGGTGCACCCGATGTTCGGCCCGCTGTCGCCGGAGCAGTGGGGCCGGCTGTGCTGGAAGCACATGCACCACCATCTCGTGCAGTTCGGCGTGTAGCTCGTCGTCACCAACCAGCTTTCCGGAGCCGCCCCATGCGCCCCGTCTTCCTGGCCCTGACCCTCGTCCTGCCCCTCGCCTTCGCGCAGCAGCAGCCCGCGCCGAAGCCGCCGCCACCGAAGCTGGACGTGGGTGTCGGCCACATCGCATGGTTCGACATCACGACCAGGGACATGGCCAGGTCGCGCGACTTCTACGGCAAGCTCTTCGACTGGAAGTTCACCGGGCTGCAGGGCACCGAGTACGCGGTCGAGATCGTCGCGGGCGACGTGCCCATCGGCACGCTCCGCGTCGCCGAGGGCCCGATCAGCGGCTTCAATGGCGTGGTCTACGTCCAGGTGGACGACATCCAGGCCTCCTGCGCGAAGGCGAAGGAGCTGGGCGCCAACGTCATCCCCGGCTTCCCCTTCAACCTGACGGAGAAGACCGGGGCCATCGGCCTCTTCGTCGATCCCGCCGGCCACCCGATGGGCATGTACTCGAGGACGCCCATCCCGGAGGCGAAGCCGGCGGACAAGTAAGCGCCTCAGCGCACCGCGAGCTCGATCTCCTGCGCGCCGGGGCCCGGCACGACGTCGGCCACCGTGCCGCTCTCGAGGCCGCTCAGGCGGCGGATGAAGCCGGCCACGACCGCGCAGTCGCGCGTGGGGAGGAGCACGCCCTGCGTGCGCAGCACGTCGGGTGAGCTGGTGACGAGGCGCACGGGCAGCAGGTCGGCGCCCAGGCGGAAGCTGAAGTCCAGCTGGTTGAGCTCGCCCTCGGTGCCGCGCAGGAGCACGCGTCGCGGCACGGCCAGGTCGGCGGTCTCCTCCAGGCTGCCGCCGGGCATGCTGACGATGTCCGGCAGGAAGCCCAGCAGCCCCGTGCGACCGTTGGCCGGGCTGCGCGAGCTGATGAGCACGCCGAAGCGGCCGGGTGGCAGGCGCATCGTGACGGACTGTGTGCCCCGAGGGATGGTGCGCGCGAGGATCGGGTCGCCGAAGTCGAACAGCCGATCCGTGGGCGTCTGCGCGTAGGCCTCCACGAGGAAGGACTCCGTGTCGTCCAGGTCCGACCAGCCGGTCAGCGTGAGACGCAGCTCGCCGGGGGGCACGGGCCGCACGTCGACTGCGACGTCGCTCACCAGGTCCGTGAGTCGCACGTTCTCGATGACCATGCTGCCGTTGTCGTAGGTGGCGCGGACGATGTACTGCCCGCGGCCGAGGCCCTCGGCCACGATCTCGGCGTCCGTGGTGTTCGTCCAGGTGCGGACGGCGGTGCCCTGCCAGTTCGTGGCGCAGCGCACGGACAGCTCGCGCAGCGGCCGATCGGTGCGGATCACGATGTGGCCGTGGGGCATGACCACGTCCAGGCGCTCGCGCGGCTCGTCCACGGTGACGCGGCGGATGACCGGCGGACCGTCGGCGTAGCGCACCGTGAGCTCGTACTGGCCGTAGGGCAGCTGGTCGGTGCGCCACCGGCCATGGGGGGCGACGGTCGTCGTGCCGCTCGCGGGCGCGGAGTCCCCTTCGCTCCGGTCGAGGCTGGCCCAGCTCACGGACACGCGCGCAGGATCGGGCGTCTCCGGGCCGGCGCTCACGCGGACGAGGATCATGCCGAGGCCCTCGCCCGGCCCGCGCGCCCCGGACGCGGCCGGCTGCGCCTGCGCATCGGCGGACGGCGAGGCGCAGCCCGCGAGCGGGACGAGCAGGGAGAGTGCACACGCCGCGAGGGCGCGCGAAGGCAGGCTGAGCATGCCGATCCTCGAACCAGGTTCCCTTTCCCGACGTCCCGGACGGACGCGGGAACCGGAGGCCGGCGCGGCGGTTGCGGCGCGGGCCCTGCGGCGCCGCATCCTACCGGCTGCGGCGGGCGGACGCTCAGTCCTTGCGGGTGCCCACGAGCGCGAGCGTCTTCTGCAATTCGGCCGCCGGCGCGCGCTTGGAGAGCACCATGTTCGCTCCCGCGTCGAGCAGCTTCTTCAGCATCTCGGGCGACTCCTCCATGGTCACGACCACGATGGGCAGCGAGTAGCCGGAGCGGCGCAGCCGGGTGATGAGCTGCAGGCCGTTCATGTCGTTCATGTGCAGGTCGGTGAACAGCAGGTCGATCGCGAAGCGGTCGAGGACGACGGCCGCCTCGGCGGCATTGGCGGCCTGCATGATCTCCAGGCCCGGCGTCTTGCTCGCGGCCAGCACGCCCGTGACCAGCATGCGCCCGACGGCGTTGTCATCCACGACGAGGATCCTGGCCATGGTGCTCCCTGGGGCGGCAACGGCAACGGACCGCTCCCGCAGCGTCTTTCGGCCGGCCGGCGCGCGGGCTTGAGGCTCGCGCCTCCTAGCGCCGCGGCGGCTGGGGACGGGCCGGGAGGTACTGATCGGGCCAGGGGTGCTCCCAGTACCCGTAGGCCGCGGCGGCGTCCAGCGCGAGGTAGGGCTGGCGCAGGTGCGGGCGGGCCAGCGCGCACAGGTCGGCGCGGCCGGCGGCGACGACGGTGTTGACGTGGTCGGCGCCGAGGATCGCGCCCACGGTCATGACGGACAGGCCCGTCTCGTGGCGGATGCGGTCCGCGAAGGGCACCTGGTACATGCGCCCGAAGTCGGGGTGGCTCTCGGGCACGTTGCCCGAGGACGAGACGTCCACGAGGTCGCAGCCGTGCTGGCCCAGCGCGCGCGCGATCTCCACGCTCTCCTCGGCCGTCTGACCGCCCGCGTCGTCCAGCCAGTCCGTGGCGGTGAGGCGCACGGACAGCGGCTTGTCCGCGGGCCATGCGGCGCGCACGGCGTCCAGCACCTCCAGCGGAAAGCGCATGCGGTTGTGCAGGCTGCCGCCCCAGCCGTCCGTGCGCCGGTTGGTGAGCGGCGAGAGGAAGCTGGAGAGCAGGTAGCCGTGGGCCATGTGCAGCTCGATCAGGTCGAAGCCCGCGGCCAGCGCGCGGCGCGCGGCGGCGGCGAAGTCGTCGCGCACCTTGTCCATGTCGCGGCGCGTCATGGCGCGCGGCGCGGGCCAGTCGGGCAGGAAGGGCAGGGCCGACGGCGCCAGCGTGGGCCAGCCGGTGCCGTCGCGCAGCGGCCCGCCGCCCTCCCACGGCCGCGTCGTGCTGCCCTTGCGGCCGGCGTGCGCGAGCTGCAGCCCGATGGCCGCGCCACTGTGCGCGTGCGCGAAGTCCGTGATGCGCTTCCACGCCGCCTGCTGCGCCTCGTTCCACAGGCCCGTGCAGCCGTGCGTGATGCGCCCCTCGGGCGACACGTCGGTCATCTCGCCGATGACCAGGCCCGCGCCGCCCACCGCGCGGCTGCCGAGGTGCACGAGGTGCCAGTCCGTGGGCACGCCGTCCACCGCGCTGTACTGGCACATGGGGCTGACCACCACGCGATTCTTCAGGCGCAGGCCGCGCAGGTGGAAGGGCGCGAACATCGGCGGCGGCGCCGCGGGCGCCTCGCGCGTGCCGGCGCTGGGCTTGCTCGCGCCCGGCGGCGCGTGCCGCTCCCAGGCCTCGTCGAAGAACCAGCGGTCGACGCGCGCCACCAGCGCCGGGTCGCGCAGGCGCAGGTTCTCCCAGGTGATGCGCTTGCTGCGCGTCATGAGGTTGAAGGTGAACTGCAGCGGCTGCTGCCCCACGTAGCGCGCCGAGTTCTCGAACCACTCCAGGCTGGTCTGCGCGGCGCGCTGCGTGCGGAGGGTGTCGGGCTTGCGGCTGGCCTCGTAGGTCGCCAGCACCGCCGCCACGTCCGCGCCGGCGGGCAGCCGGCCGGCGCCCACGGCCTGCGCCACGAAGGCGTCGCGCAGCGCGATGGCGTCCTCCATGGCCAGCTTGGTGCCCGAGCCGATGGAGAAGTGCGCGGTGTGCGCCGCGTCGCCCAGCAGCACCAGGTTGCGGTGGTGCCAGCGCTCGCAGCGCACGGTGGGGAAGCTGCGCCACACGGACTTGTTCGTGAGCAGCCTGTGGCCCTGCAGCTCCGGCGCGAACAGCCGCTCGCAGAAGGCCACCGTGTCCTCCTCGGTGGCCGTGTCCAGGCCCGCGCGCCGCCACACCTGCTCGTGGCACTCGACGATCCAGGTGGAGAGCCCCGCCTCGAACGGGTAGGCGTGCACCTGGAACAGCCCGTGCGGGCTCTCCTTGAAGTGGAAGGTGAAGGCGCGCAGCGGCAGCGTGGTGCCCAGCCAGGCGAAGCGGCAGGCGCGCCAGTCGATGGACGGCCGGAAGTGGTCCTCGAACTGCCTGCGCAGCACCGAGTTCAGGCCGTCGGCCGCCAGCACGAGGTCATTGCCCGGCACGTCCTGCAGCGTCTTCACCTCGCGCCCGAACACCAGCCGCACGCCCAGCTGCCGGCAGCGCTCGTGGAAGATGTTCAGCAGGCGCCGCCGCGAGAGCCCGCAGAAGCCGTGCCCGGTGCTCGTGACGTACTGCCCGCCCACGTTCGTCTCGATGTCCGTCCAGTAGGCGAACTGCGCCTTGATGGCGGCGAAGCTCTCGGGGTCGGCCTGCTCGAAGTGCCCCAGGGTCTCGTCGCTGAAGACCACGCCCCAGCCGAAGGTGTCGTCGGCGCGATTGCGCTCGTAGACGGTGATGTCCGCGTCGGGGAAGGACTTCTTCATCAGGATGGAGAAGTAGAGGCCTGCGGGGCCTCCGCCGACGCTGGCGATGCGCATGAAGGGCACGGACTCCGGAAGGGCCGCGGGAGCGGCGCGGGCATTCTACGCGGCCGGCGCCCCCGGCCGCGCCCCTCACGCCACGCGGTAGTTGTCCTGCATCCGATACCTGCGCGCCACCGCCCGGAACGCCAGCGCCGACGCGAAGGCGAAGGCCGCGAAGAAGAACATCTGGAAGGCCATCACGCCGAGGCCCGTGCGCGCGATGGCGTCCAGCACGCCCTGGTTCTTGACGGTCGCGTTCACGACCAGCACCCAGAGGTTGCCGACCGTCACGGCGAGGCTCCAGAAGCTCATGATGACGCCCTTCATCGAGGCGGGCGCCTGGCTGTACGCGAACTCGAGGCCCGTGGCCGAGACCAGCACCTCGCCCGCGGTGAGCAGGATGTAGGGCACGATCTGCCACGCGATGTGCACGCTGCCGCCGCCGTCGAGCACCAGCTGCAGCGCCGCCACCACCACCCACGCCGCGCCGGCGAGCGCGATGCCGAAGCCCATGCGCACCAGCTGGCCGGGCATGCGCCCGCGCCGCCTCAGCGCCGGGAAGATCACGAAGTTGTTGAAGGGGATGAGCAGCATCACCAGCGCCGGGTTGAGCGCCTGCATCTGCGCCGAGGTGAGCCAGTCGGGCTTCACCATCGCGTTGGCCTGGAAGACCCAGGTGGACGCCTTCTGGTCGAAGAGCGACCAGAAGGGCGTGACCAGCGCGAAGATGACCAGCACGCGCAGCACCGAGCGCACGCCGTCGACGGCCTCGTCCGGGTGGCTGCCGCGAGCGCGGTCCAGCTGCAGCCACGCTCCGAGTCCCACGCCGAACATCACGCACACCATCGCGAGGCACAGCGCCACGACGATGTCCTTGCCGCCCGTCCAGCCCAGCAGCGGGATCAGGGCCAGCGAGCCGGCGGCGAGCGCGAGGCCGATCCACGCGACCACCACGCCGGGCCGGCTGCGGCCCGGCGCCCGCAGCGCCGAGGCGATGACGCGCGAGAAGGCGTGCGGGTCCGGCGGCGCGCCCGGCACCATCACGTAGCGCCGCCGCCCGGCCCAGAAGAAGATGGTCGCGAGGGCCATGAGCACGCCCGGCAGCGCGAAGGCCACCGAGGGAGCCGGCCAGCCCCACCACGCCGCCGGCCCCCAGCCCTGCAGCAGCTTGGGCATCACCAGCGACGCGAAGAAGGAGCCGAAGTTGATGATCCAGTAGAAGGCGTCGAAGGCCGCGCGCGCGAGCTGCTTGTTGCTCTGGTCGAACTGGTCGCCCATGAAGGTGGAGACCAGCGGCTTGATGCCGCCCGAGCCCAGCGCGATGAGGAAGAGCCCGAGGTAGAAGCCCGGCGGGTCGTGCTCGAAGACCGCGAGGCAGGCGTGCCCGAGGCAGTAGATGATCGAGACCCACAGGATGGTGCGGTACTTGCCGAAGAAGCGGTCCGAGAGCCAGCCGCCCAGCAGCGGGAAGAAGTAGACGCCCAGCACGAAGACGTGGAAGACGTCCTTGGCCTCGCTCTCCGCGGTGTCCTTCGGCAGGCTGGCGAAGAAGGCGCCCGCCAGGAAGGTGGTCAGGATGTTGCGCATCCCGTAGAAGCTGAAGCGCTCGCAGCCCTCGTTGGCGATGATGAAGGGGATCTGCCGCGGCATGCGGGCGGGGGCGGCGCTCATGGGGCGCCACGGTAAGCGGCCGGGGCGGCCCGGCACAGCCCGGGCCCCTCGCTCCGCCCGGCGTCCCGGGCGATAATCGCGCCCATGGAATTCCAGCAGTTCTACCTGGGCTGTCTCGCGCAGGCCTCCTACCTCGTGGGCGACGGCGGCGAGTGCGCCATCGTGGACCCGCGCCGCGACGTGGAGGAATACCTCGCGGCGGCCGCCGGCCTGGGCCTGAAGGTCCGGCACGTGATCGAGACCCACCTGCACGCGGACTTCGTGTCCGGCCACGTGGAGCTGGCGCGGCGCACGGGCGCCACGATCTGGATCGGCCACCGCGCCGGGGCCGCCTTCCCGCACCGCGGGGCGCGCGACGGGGACGAGATCGTCCTCGGCCGCGTCACGCTGCGCTTCCTCGAGACGCCCGGGCACACGCCCGAGTCGACGTGCGTGCTGATCACCGACCGCGGCGCGCCCGGTGCCCCGCAGAAGCTGCTCACGGGCGACACGCTCTTCATCGGTGACGTCGGGCGCCCGGACCTCGTCGCGGCCAAGGGCAGCACGCCGCAGCAGATGGCGGGCCTGCTCTTCGACAGCCTGCAGGGCAAGCTGCTCACGCTGCCCGATGCCACCGAGGTCTGGCCCGCGCACGGCGCCGGCTCGGCCTGCGGCAAGAACATCTCGTCGGCGCGCTCGTCGACCATCGGCGAGCAGCGCAAGCTGAACACCATGCTGCAGCCGATGTCGCGCGAGCAGTTCATCGCGCTGGCCACGGCCGAGCTGGCCCCGCCGCCGCGCTACTTCGGCCACGACGCCGAGATCAACCGCCGCGGCGCGCCGGTGCTGGCCGAGATGCCCAGGCCTCCCGCGCTCTCGCCGGCCGAGGTGCGCCAGCGCCTGCAGGCCGGAGCGGTGCTGCTCGACGTGCGCGACGCGCAGGCCTTCGGCGCCGGCCACGTGCCCGGCTCGCTCAACATCGGGCTGACGGGCAGCTTCGCGCCGTGGGCCGGCTCGCTGCTGCCGCTCGATCGCCCGCTGGTGCTGGTGGCCGACGGCCCGGCGCAGGGGGACGAGGCCGTCGTGCGCCTGGCGCGCGTGGGCCTGCACGAGGTGGCGGGCTTCGTGGACGGCGGCGTCGCGGGCTGGGCGGGCCAGGGGCAGGGCGCGCAGGCGCTGCCGCAGCTGCCGCCGGCCGCGCTGCTGGCGCGCCTCGCCCCGCAGGCCGGCCGCGGCGCGGACAAGGGAGCTGCGCGCGGCGAGCTGGCCGTGCTGGACGTGCGGCGCCCGGGCGAGCACGCCGGCGGCCACGTGCCGGGCGCGGTCAACGTGCCGCTGGCCGACCTCGAGCGGCGGCTGGGCGAGCTGGATCCGCGACGCCCGACGGCGGTCATCTGCCAGACCGGCTACCGCAGCAGCGCGGCGGCCAGCCTGCTGCGCCGCGCGGGCTTCCCCGAGGTCTTCAACGTGCCGGGCGGCACCGCGGCCTGGATCGCGGCCGGCCACCCGGTCGACAAGCCGCAGCCGGCCAGCGCCTGAGCGCGGCGCCCGCGCCGTGTGCACCGTCACCTTCCTGCCGGGCCTGCCGCGCGGTGGCTGGCTGCTCGCCACCAACCGCGACGAGAGTCCGCGCCGCCTGCCCGCACTGGCGCCGTACGCCACGGAGATCGGCGGGCGCCTCGTCCTCGCGCCGCGCGACGCGGACGCCGGCGGCACGTGGATCGGCGTCGACGAGCAGGGCTTCGCGCTCACCATCCTGAACGGCGACCGCCCGGCCGCCGCGCCGCCGCCCGAGGACCCCGTGTCGCGCGGCCGCCTCGTGCTCGAGCTGCTCGAGCGGCGCGACGCCGACGCGGTGTGCGCGGAGCTGCGGCGCCGCGGCCTGGCCGGCGAGCTGCGCTATCGGCCCTTCAAGCTCGTGGTCGTGGAGCCGGGGCGCGCCGGCGCGGCCGCCGCGCTGCGGCGCGCCGAGTGGGACGGCCGCGCTCTGAGCTTGGCGGCGACGACCGGTCCGCAGTGCATCACCAGCAGCACCCTCGAGCCGGACGCGGTGGCCGAGGTGCGCTGCGCGGCCTTCGGACACGTCCTGGAGGCGGTGCGGCCGCACCTGCGCGAGGACGCGTCCGCCGCCGAGCTCGACGCGCTGGCCGCGGCGCTGCACGACTTCCACGCCAGCCACAGGCCGCAGGCCCCCGGGGGCGACGCCCTCTCGGTCTGCATGCACCGCCCCGAGGCGCGCACGGTGAGCAGCACGCTGGTGCTCGTGGGCCCGCAGGCCGTCCGCATGGACTACCAGCCCGGCTGGCCCTGCCAGGACGGCGAGCTGCACGTCGCGGAGCTGGCTCGCCCCTGATTCCGCGCGCCTGGGCGGCGTCCGGCGGGGGCGGGGGAGCTGAGCCTGCGCCACGGCCAGCCGGCGACATCAAGCCATCCGGGCCCGCCGGCCGATGAGGGCCGGGTCGTTCCCGGAGATGTGCCATGAAGCTCGTCCACCTCACCATGGTCTGCCTGCTGGCGTTCGCGGCCGGCTGGATCGGTTACATGCTCGGCGAGCAGCGCCTGGAGCTCTCCGACCTGCGCGACAGCCAGACGGCGCTGCTGGAAGGCCTGTCGCGCCAGGTCGACGACCTCGCGCAGCGCTTCGACGGAGAGCGCACCGCGCTGGCGGACGACGGCTCGTCGGACGCCGCGGAGCAGATGGATGCGCCCGCCACGGCGGCGCCGGCGGCGCCATCCGACCCGATGCGTGCGGTGGCCGTTGCCCTCACCAGCCTGCAGAGCTCGATGACCGAGATGTCGCACCAGCGCTCGGGCATGGCCGGGCTCGACGCGGTCTCGGCCGCGCCACGCGACGAGGCGGCGCTCGCGGCGTGGGCCGGCACGATCGGCCGCGATCCGGGCGCGTGGCGCGCGTGCTTCGGATGGTCCTACGCGCGCGCCCTGTCCACCTTCGGCGCGCCGGACAGCGTCTCGCCGGACGGCGGGGCGGTGTGCTGGACGTACACGCCGGCCTCGGCGAGCGGCTTCACGCTCAGCTTCGTCGACGGCGGGCTCGTCGGCGCCTGGGCTTCGGCGCGCTGACGCCGTCGCGCAGCCACTCGGACACCTCGCGCCAGCCGTGACGGCGCGTCCACTTGCCCTTGGCCGGGCGCCAGCGCAGGCCGCCCACGGACACCGTGAGCGTGCCCAGCTTCTTGCCCTTCTTCCTCCACTTGCCCCACACCTCGAAGGTGATGCCGGTGCGCCCGAGCTGCATCGGCTCGTGCACGCCCGCCCAGAGCCACTGGGCCGGCCGGCCCGGACGTCGTCCGCGCATGGGATCTCCTCTTCGTAGCTAGAGCAGCGGCGAGAGCAGGCGCGCGCAGCCGTCGCGCAGCCGCGCCCAGTAACCCTGCGTGCGCAGCATCTCGCCCGTGATCTCGACCGAGTCGGACATGTCCTTGCAGAAGCGCTCCTCGAGGCGCCGCGCGAACTGCCGGCCCAGCACGACCGCGCCCACCTCGAAGTTGAGGCGGAAGCTGCGTATGTCGGTGTTGGCCGAGCCCACCAGGCCCCAGCGCCCGTCGATGACCAGCGTCTTGCTGTGCAGCATCGAGGGCTGGTACTCGAAGACGCGCACGCCGCCGCGCAGCAGGGCCGGGTAGTAGCTGCGGGCCGCGGCGCGCACCAGCCCGACGTCGCTGTTCGAGGGGACGATGACGCGCACGTCCACGCCGCGCAGCGCCGCCGCCACCAGCGCCGTGAGCAGCGCCGGGTCAGGGATGAAGTAGGCCGACTCGATCCAGATGCGCTGGCCCGCCAGCGCGATGCCGGTGAAGTACACCAGGCCGTTGGCGTTGTGCCGCTGGTCGGGTCCGCTGGGGATGACGGCCACGACCGCGGCGCCGTCCTCGTCGTGGATGTCGAGCGTGCCGTGCCCGTCGAGCGGCCTGGGCGTCTCGGGCCGCGACAGCTCCTCGTCCGTGGCGAAGGTCCAGTCCTCGGCGAAGGTCTGCGCCAGGTCGGCCACGGCCGGGCCGCGCAGCAGCAGGTGCGCGTCCTGGAAGTGGTCGGGCTCGGGACGGCGCGCCTCGCGCAGCTTGCGCCGCAGACGGCCGCTGTATTCGTTGCCGATGTTCATGCCGCCGGTGAAGCCCACCTCGCCGTCCACCACGATGATCTTGCGGTGGTTGCGCAGCTGCACCGACCAGCGCTTGCGCAGCGGGTTGACGGGCAGGAAGGCCGCCGCGCGGCCGCCCGCCTCGCGCAGCGCGCGCAGGCGCGGCGCGTCGATGCTGAAGGAGCCCACGGCGTCGTACAGCAGCCGCACCTCCACGCCCAGCTTGGCCTTGGCGATGAGCAGGTCGAGGAAGCGCTGGCCGGTGTCGTCCTTCTGGATGATGTAGGACTCGGCCCAGATCGAGCGCCGCGCGCTCTGCAGCGCGTCCTCCATGGTCTCGAAGGCGTGGGTGTTCTCGGCCAGCAGCTCCACCTCGTTGCCGCCGGTCGGCGGCAGGTCGGTGAGGCCGGCGGCGAGGCGCAGCAGCGAGATCTCGGCCGGCGTCAGCGCGTCCGCCGCCGGGGGCGCGCCTGGCGCCGCGCGCGCCGCCGTGGCGGCCGCCGCGCGCACGCCCAGCGCCGCCGCGCGCTTGCGGCGCGTGGTGCGCTGGATGCTCGGCCCGGCGAGCATGAGGTAGGCCAGGGCGCCCGCGCCCGGCAGCGCGAGGATCGCGAAGATCCACGCCAGCGTGGCCTCGACGCCGACGCGCCGCGTGATCGCGGAGGCGATGGCGTACACGTCGAGGACCGCCACGGACAACGTGACCACCGTCGACAGCTGCAGGCTCACGGCCGCCACCCTACCTCACGGCCGCGCCGACTCAGGCTGAACGCCGCCTGCGTGCCGCGCCGACCAGCCCGAGGTCGAAGAGCGCCGCCACGATCACCACCGCGAGGCCCACGCCCTGGACCGAGCCATAGGTGTTGTGGGCCCAGGCGTAGGTCAGCGTGGTCAGTGGCGCGAAGAGGAAGCCCAGGAAGGGCCAGATCGGATACGAGAACGCCTGCTCGAAGTAGTGGCTGAACAGCCCCACGCACAGCACCGCGACGCGCGGCAGCCCGAGGAGGACGAGCACGATGACGCAGGGCACGCCTGCACCCTAGCTCACGGCACCGCGCAGGCGCCAGCGCGCGACCGGCTCAGGGCAGGACCAGCGTCGCCTCCGTGGTCTGGCCCTCGGTCACGTCCACGGCGAGCTTGGCGCGGATCGCGGACGCGTCGTAGGCCCGGCCCCAGTCCGTCCGCACCGCCACGAGGTAGCTGCCCGACTCGAGGCGCCCGACCGAGAAGCTGCCGTTGCCGGCGCTCAAGGTGGCACCACCGATGTACGCGTGCCGGCCGCCGCTCTGGTAGACCTGCACGACGGTCTGGTCCGGCGCGGGCAGGCCGGCGGACGTCAGCACGCGCCCGTGCAGCACGGCGGCCGGCTGCAGGGCCAGCTGCAGCGCGAGGGGCTCGTCGCCCAGGGTCAGCTGGACGGGTTCGGCATCCAGCCACGCCTCGCCCAGCGCCTTGACGCGGTAGTCGCCCGCCGGCAGGTGCTCGTAGACCAGCATGCCCTTCGCGTCCGTCACGAGCTGGCAGGGCACGTCCTTCCAGCTCTCGTCCGCGGTGGCGCCGGCCGGCAGCCAGTCGAGGTTCAGGGCCGTGCCCACGGCCGGCAGGCCGTCGGCGGACTGCGCCAGCACCGTCAGGCGGCCCACGGGCAGCGGCAGGTCCAGCGTGCGCACCTCGCCCGGCGCGAGCGTGACGTCGGTCGTGCTCAGGCCGCCGTCGGCGGTGGTGACGCGCAGGAGCCACGCGCCCGGATCGAGCGCCAGGTCGTAGCGGCCGCGCTCGTCCGAGAGCGTGTGGTGTGGGAAGCCGTTGCTCATCGCGACGATGGCCGCGTGCGGCACGCCGACGCCGTCGGCCACCACCGTACCGTGCAGCGCGCTGCCGCGCGCGACGTGCAGCTCGACGTGGGTCACGGCGTCGGCCTCGACGACGGCGTGCTCGAGCGCCCCGGGCGACGCGGCCAGGTCCCACGTGCCGGGCGTGAGGTCGCGCAGCGCGAAGCGGCCCGCGGTGTCCGTGCGCGACGAGCGCGACGCGGAGGTGGCCTCGCCGGGCGGTCCCTGCGCCGACACCTTTCGGCCGCTCAGCGGCCGCCCGTCCGCGTCGAGCAGCCGGCCCGTGATCGCGCCCGCGCGCTGGAGCACCAGCGCGAGGTCCGGCGGCTGGCGGCCCGGCTCGAGCGTGACGGTCTCGCTGAGGCCGCTGACGCAGCCGCAGGCTTCGCCGCGCACGACGTAGGTTCCCGCGGGCAGGTTGCAGAAGGCGAAGCGGCCCCGCTCGTCGCTGCGCGCGCGCTCGTCCGTGGACTGGGGCTGCTGGCCCGACTTGCGCATCAGCGTCAAGCCCGCGTCCCCGAGCGGCCGGCCCTGCGCGTCGCTCACGTGGCCGGTGACGTCCACGCCGCGATCCAGCTCCAGCGGCCAGTCGAGGCTCTCGCCCGGCGGCAGGCCCGGAGCGTTCGCGTTCGTGCGCGCGTAGCCCGGCGCCGTGAAGCGCAGCTCCGTGCCGATCGCCCCGGCACCCAGCACGCGCCACCTGCCGGGGCTGCCGTCGACCGGCAGCACGTCCAGCGGGGCGTACTCGCCCGGCATGGCCCACGAGGCCGCCTGTCGGCGCGCCTCCAGCGTGCCGCCCACCAGCGCGCGACTCGCGCGGTCGACGACGGTGACGTGCAGCTCGGCGCGCGCGCGCAGGGGCAGCACCACGTCGCGGCGACCGGGGGCGATCTCGTGCACCAGCGCGGCCTCGTAGCCGTCCAGCGACGCGACCAGCGAGAGATTGCCGCCGGACAGGCCGCCCAGCTCGAAGTGGCCGTCCTCGTCCGTCAGCGTCACGGCCTCCGCGCACGCGTCGCGCAGCTGTGCGAGCGCCTGCTCGATCTCCGTCGGCTCGTCGCGACCGCCCAGGGCGATCCACACGGAGGTGACCCGCGCGTTCGCCCGCGGCTTCCCCTGCGGGTCCACGACCGTGCCGGCCACGAGGCTGCCGGCGCGCAGCACGAGGTCCCCGCAGCTGGCCAGGGAGCCGGCCTGCACGCTGACGGGGTCGGTGTCGAGGCGCGTGCAGCCCGATGCCGCGAGGTGCAGCCGCACCGCGCCCGTCGGCAGGCCCGGCAGCACGAAGCGGCCGTCCGCGCCGCTGTCCACGGCGTGCAGCCAGGTGGACACGTCCGGCGGCGGCAGGTCGTCCTGCTCGCTCTCCACGTCGGCGGCGACGCGTGCCCCGGCCAGCGGCTGGTCGTGCTCGTCCACCACGCGCCCCTCGAGGGAGGCCCCGGCCACGAGCTGCAGGTCGCCGGCGTCGTAGGAGCTGGTGCACGCGTCGAAGCACGGATGGCCGAAGTCGGCGAGGCCCTCCGCGCGCACCACGATCACCGCCTGGCTCGGCTGGCCGGCGTCCGTGGGCTCGCCCGGCTTGCGGTGCAGCAGCCGCGATCCCAGCTCGAAGCGGCCGTCTGCACCGGTGCTGACGCGGACGATGTCCTCCGGCAGCGCGCCGTGCAGCCGGCTGCCGCGCACCAGCGGCCGGCCGAGCGCGCGCAGCGTGCGGCCGCAGGGCACGAACAGCACCTCCGCCCCGGCCAGCGGCTGGCCCTGCGAGTCCAGCACGCGTCCGCTGAAGGTGATGGCCTCGCCCACGGGCGCGGGCGGGACGGCCGTCTCGCCCTGCACGTCGGCCACGTCGCCCGAGGGGGCCAGCACGGCCGCTCCCGGTGAGTCGGCGCCCGGCAGCGCGAGAGAGTGCGGCTCGCCCGGGAGCGCCGACGACAGCGCCGTCCCGCCACGCGCGCCGGACACGGCCTCACGGGAAGCCGTGTGCAGAGCGACGGCGAGCACGACCAGCACCATGCCAGCGACCGCGAAGATCCAGGCCCGTCGGGCCATCATGCCTCGGGACTCGTGTCCTGCCTGCCCGCCCACGACCTAGTCTATGTCTCGTGCGGTGGCCACGCTGCCGATGCTCCCGCGACGATCCGAAGGTGGTCGCGTCCGCTCAGTGCCGGACCAGGAACAGCACCTGCCGCGAGCCGTCGCTGGCCGCCTGCGTGGTGATGACGATGTCGCTCCGATGGTCGCCATTCAGCTCCTCGATGCGCATCTTCGCCCCGTCGAGGGGGATCTCCAGGGGCGCCTTTCCGTCGGGGTCGCTGCCTTTGACGGCCTGACGCAGGTCCCAGCCGGGAGTCACCAGCAGCTTGCGGATGTCATCCAGGCCGATGTCCATGCGGCCGCCGTCGCCCATGTGGTCCAGCTCGGAGATCACGTAGTCCTCCAGCAGCTCGTCCACGTCGAAGGAGCCGAAGCGCTCCCGCAGGCCGCCCTTGAAGTCGGCCGGCACGCGGTTGCGCCAGAACCACAGGCCGCCCTCCTGCAGGTCGGCCACGTCGTTGAGGGCGCCGTCGCCGTCCAGGTCGAGGGCCGCGGCGGGCACCGCCTTGCGGCGCTGGTAGTCGTCCTGCATCTCCTTCAGGTCGTCCACGAAGCCCAGCAGCGCCGGGATGTGCAGGCCGACGGTGGTGCGCGCGTCGGGGCGGCGCGCGAAGACCTCGCCCTGCTCGCTGCCGGCTCCCTGCACGTCGAGGTAGGTGAAGACGTCGAAGTCCAGCGAGCCCGGCACGACCAGCATGCGCAGCGCGTCGCCCAGCGAGATGGTGGCGGCGCGCAGCAGCTGCAGGTCCGGCCGGCCGTCGCCGTTCACGTCGCGCAGCAGGAAGTAGATGACGTTGCCGCTGGCGCGCAGCACCTGGCTGGGCTGGGCCAGGTTGGGCCCGACGCTGCCGCCGAGGTACACGCGGAACGTGCCGCCGGCCTGCACCACGAGGTCGTTGGGCGGCTCGCCGTCCAGGTTGGCGGTGCGCCAGTTGATCTGCGGCTCGACGTTGGCCAGCAGGTTGTCCAGGTCCAGCGCGTCGCGCGGCGGCAGCTCGGCCCGCAGCGCGGCCAGGTCGAGGCTCCAGCTCGGCTGCATGGGCAGCTCGGGGTGCGCGAGGTGCACCAGCACCTCGTCGGCGGTCTGGCTCACCAGGTCGGTGATGCCGTCGCCGTCCACGTCCTCCAGCGCGAACCACGGGATCTGCACGTCCTGCGCGAAGCGGCTGTCGAGGCGCCCCGGGTCCCCCAGCTCGAGGCCGATCTCGGCGCGGAAGGCGACCGAGAGCGCCGGCGCGAAGCCGGCCGCGCCGAGGTTGCGGTGGATGAGGAAGCGGCCCGCGCCCGGCAGCACGAGGTCGAGGCGGCCGTCGCCGTCCACGTCCCGCACGAAGTTGACGCGCCGCACGCCGCGCGGCAGGAAGCCCTGCGGGTCCTCGAGCAGCGGCGCGCCGGGCGCCAGCACGCCCTGCGCGTCGGCGCGCGCCGCCAGCACGTGCCGCCCGTCCACGAGCAGGACGACCTCCGTGCTGCCGTCGCCGTCCAGGTCCGCCAGCGTCCAGCCCACGGTGGAGCTGGGCCAGTCCATCACGGAGTCGTCCTTGTCCGGGAAGGTGCCGTCCGCGCGCAGGCGGCGCAGCGCGATGCCGTTCACGTCGACGGCCAGCAGGTCGCGCCGCCCGTCGCCGTCGACGTCGCGCAGCGCGAGGCGCGTGGTGGCGTCGGGCACCGGGTAGATGGTGGAGGCGAAGTCCTGGCCCGCGGCCGCGGCGGCCAGCAGCAGGATTCCGGCAGGTCCCAGCGCAGGGAATTGCGGCGGGCCAAGCCCGCTGCAAACCCGTCGAGCGAGCGCCCCCAACGGGCGCGCGCGCCGCGGGGCCCGCGCGCGCATCAGCCGCCTCCCCGGCGCGACAGCACCAGGTCGAGCGCGCCCGTGCGCGAGTTGATGAGGTCCGTCAGCCCATCGCCGTTCACGTCCTGCAGCTGCAGGCGCTCGAGGTTCGCGCCGAGGTCGAAGCGCTTCCACGGGTCGGCCTCGAGCGTCAGGTCGCCGCCGCCGAAGGCGCCGCCCGCCGGCTCGATGCGCCGCACCACGACGCGGCCGGTGAGGTCGGCCTCCACCAGGTCGGCCACGCCGTCGCCCGAGAGGTCGCCGGGGATGTGCCGCGAGACGAGCGCGTCCTGCAGCGACTCGAGCGTGAAGCTCTGCTCGTCGCGCAGCGCGGGCTTGCGGCCGAAGGGCTCCTTCTTGCCGTCCTTCGCCAGGTACACGTAGGCGCCGCGCTCGAGCCGGAAGCCCGAGACGATGTCGGTGAGCGTGGGCAGCACGTACTTGGTGATCACCAGGTCCTTGCGGCCGTCGCCGTCCACGTCGGTGACCTCCGAGTCCGTGCCGCTGCCCTCGAAGCGCAGCACCTGCTGCGGCTGGTCCGGGCACAGGCGCTCGCCGTCGTTGATCATCACGAAGTAGGTGAAGGTGGCGCTCTCGAGCTTCTTGCGCGACGGCGCCACGCGGGCGACCAGGTCCACGTCGCCGTCGCCGTCCAGGTCGGTGACGCGCAGCACGATCGAGGTGTCCTCCTGGATCAGCCACTCGGGCAGTGGCTCGACGCGCGTGGGCGTCGAGGGCGGGCCGCGGTCATCGGCCAGGTACACCCGCAGCTCGTCCTCGCGGCGCAGCAGCAGGTCGAGGCGGCCGTCGCCGTTCACGTCCACCAGCGCCGGCGCGCGGTAGTGCGCGTCGGCCTCCAGCATGGCCGCGAAGGCCGTCGGCGCGTCGCGCAGGAAGATGCCGTCGGACTCGCCCGTGTCGATGCGCACGCGCGCGCCCACGCCGGCGACCACCAGCGCCCCGGGCGCCTTGACCGAGAAGAGCTGCGCGCGGTCGTCGCCGCTCCAGTCGGCGAACAGCTCGTAGTCGTCCTCCACGCCCTCGGCGGCCGGCTCGCGGCGCGGGCCCCACAGCGCGACGTTGCCGCTGCCCGGCAGCAGCAGCAGGTCGCCGCCCGGCCGCTGGATCACGTAGGACCAGAAGTTGAGCTCCTGCACGGGCGGCACCTGGAAGAGCAGGTCCTGCGTGGCCAGGCGGCGGATGTT
>DASUFI010000012.1:0-6517 GCA_036274635.1 Planctomycetota bacterium | reverse complement strand
CAAGCAGGAGGCGCTCGCGGCGGCGGCCTCGCACATGCCGGGCGCGCTCGCGACGGGCGCCGCCAACACGCTGCTGCGCACGCCGGCCGGCTGGCAGGCGCGCAACACGGACTGGAAGGCGGCGGGCGAGCTCTTGCCGCGGCTGCTGCGCGGCTGGCGGCGCAGCCACGCCGGGCAGGTGCCCAAGGTGCTGCTGCTGGGCTCCGGTGGCGCCGCGCGCGCGATGGCCATGGCGCTGGCCGACCAGGAGGTGGAGCTGGCGGTCTGGTCGCGCCGCTTCAGCCACGCCAAGGCGCTGGCCGAGGAGCTGCGCGACTCGCTGCCGTCCATTGCGGTCCCCCAGCCGGGGCACGCGCCGGCGGACCTGGTCATCAACGCCACGCCCGTGGGCAGCCCGGGCGCCGAGCTGGGCGAGCTGCAGCTCACCGCCGCGCTCTTCAGGGACGGCGCGCTGGCGGTCGATCTGGCCTATGGCGGCGAGGCCTCGCCCTTCCGGCGCGCCGCCACGCTGGCGGGGGCACACCTGACCCGCGGGGAGGATTTTTTCTGCCTGCAGGCCCGTCGACAGAGCGAGCTGTTCACCGGCGCGACCGTCGCGGAGGAGCTGCGCTCGGCCGCTACGCGGGCCTGCGGGCTCGGTTGAAGGCGCTCGCCGCCGCGAGGCGCCGGCCCTTACAGCCACGGTTGGGATAGGATGAGAGTTCCTTCTGCCGCTCCGCCTTGGCTGAGCCCCCACCCGGACGCGACACCGTGCGCCGCCTGAAGATCGTCTTCACCAGCCTCAACAACACCATCTTCGCGGACGGGTCGCGCATCCTGTCCGCGGCGCTGCGCAAGGCGGGCCACGACGTCACGTTCGTGTGCCTCACGCAGGACGGCGAGAACCTCTACCCCGAGACGGTGCTGGCGCAGTTCTCCGCGCTCATCGGCGAGCAGAAGCCCGAGCTGCTGCTCTACTCCTTCCTCTCGG
The DNA here is from genome assembly GCA_036274635.1 of Planctomycetota bacterium. GTDB lineage: Bacteria > Planctomycetota > B15-G4 > B15-G4 > B15-G4 > DASUFI01. The sequence goes on along the minus strand of DASUFI010000012.1, from coordinate 5,547 downwards.
ACAACTTCCTGCGCGCCTCGCGCGTCACCGAGCGCATCTACCGCGACCACCCGTCCGTCACGCAGGTGTGGGGCGGCGTGCACTGCACCATCGCGCCCGAGGAGGCCATCAAGCACGTCCGCGTCCTGTGCCAGGGCGAAGGCGATGAGGCGCTGCCCGAGTACGTCGAGAAGTTCGCGAACGGCGAGGACACCACCAACGTCGGCAACTTCTGGTTCCAGATGCCGGACGGCACGGTCAAGTCCAACCCCATGCGGCCGCTCATGCTGGACCTCGACCGCATGCCGTGGCCCGACTACGAGATCGACAGCCACTGGATCCTCGACCAGGGCAAGCTGCAGCCGATGACCGTGGCGCTGCTCGAGAAGTACCACAACAACGCGCCGCTCGGGTTCCCCACCTACCCCGTGCTGTCCTCGCGCGGCTGCGCCTTCCGCTGCTCCTTCTGCTACAACGCGACCTACAAGCAGATCTTCGCCGGACAGAAGTCCGTGCGCTTCCGCAGCCTGCCGGACGTGGTGGCCGAGCTGCGGCACATGAAGGACCGCTTCCCCTTCTTCCGCTCCTTCTTCTTCTCCGACGACGACTTCTTCCTGCGCTCCAAGAAGGCGCTGGAGGAGTTCGCCGTCCTCTCGCGCGAGAAGATCCCCGACCTGCTCTTCGACGCCTGGTGGGGCAGCACCGCCACGCCGGCCTCGCTGTCCAAGGACAAGCTGGACCTGATGTACGACATCGGGTTCCGCGTGGTGGCCGTGGGCGTGCAGACCGGCAGCGAGGAGTTCAACAAGCGCATCTACGACCGCGACTTCCCGAACGACCTGTTCGTCGAGAAGATGTGGATGATCGACAAGTACTACCGTCGCAAGATGGTGGTCACGCTCGACTTCATCGTGGACTGCCCGTACGAGACGGACGCCGACACGATCGAGACGGTGAAGCTCATCGAGCGGCTGCCCAACTGGGTGAGCCTCGCGGTCTTCACCTTCGTCTTCTATCCCGGCAGCCCGCTGTACAAGCGCGCGCTGGAGGCCGGCGAGATCACGGCCGACCCCGAGCTGTACAACGCCAAGAGCTTCCAGCCCTTCGAGCACAAGGGCCACGGCTACGTGGACCACGTGCTCATCGGCTTCGGCTGCGCCAACTACGTCATGCCGCGCTGGTTCAAGCGCGCGCTCATCAGCCGGCCCGCGCAGTGGATCGGCCGCCACGCGCCGCAGTGGGTGCTGGACCTGTGGGACTGGAAGCCGATCTACAACCGGCTGTGGGCCTACAACCAGAGCCGCGCGCTGGGGCTGTACCGGCCGCAGGGCAAGCTGGCGAAGGCGTGGTGGAAGTTCACCAACTTCTTCCGCGGCTCCGAGCAGACGCTGCCGGCGACCAAGGCCGACGTCATGCAGGAGCGCAGTGAGATCGACCAGTGGACCAAGGGGTCGCTGACGAGCTGAAGGCCGCCGGCCTGCGACCTTGCGGGTCGCGCAGCGGCTGACCGCGCGGAGGTGAGCGATGGGTGCTTCGACCGCAGGCGGCGACGTAGCCGGTCTCGAGCCCTGGCCCGCCCTGCCCCTGCCCGAGTGGGAAGCCACGCGCGCCACGCTCCACATGTGGACCCAGGTTGTCGGCAAGATCCGGCTCGTGCAGAGCCCGCTGGTGAACCACTGGTGGCAGGTGCCGCTGTACGTGACGCCGCGCGGGCTGACGACCTCGATCATTCCGCACGGCACCCGCAGCTTCGAGATCAGCTTCGACTTCGTCGCGCACGAGCTGCTCATCCAGACCGGCGACGGCGCCACCCGGACCATGGCCCTGGCGCCGCGCTCGGTGGCCGACTTCTACGCCGAGCTGATGGCCACGCTGGCCGCGCTGGGCCTGCCGGTCACCATCCACGCCACGCCGAACGAGGTGGACGATCCGATCCCGTTCGCGGAGGACCGCCAGCACGCTTCCTACGACGCGGACTACGCGCAGCGGCATTGGCGCGTGCTGCTGCAGGTGGACCGGGTGTTCAAGCAGTTCCGGTCGCGGTTCATCGGCAAGTGCAGCCCCGTCCACTTCTTCTGGGGCAGCTTCGACCTGGCGGTGACGCGCTTCTCGGGGCGCCGCGCGCCCGAGATCCCGGGTGCCGACGCCATCACCCGTGAGGGCTACTCGCACGAGGTCATCAGCCACGGCTTCTGGCCGGGCAGCGGCAATGTCCTCACGCCGGCCTTCTACTCCTACGCGGCGCCCGAGCCCACGGGCTTCCCGAAGGCGGCCATCCGCCCGGCGAGCGTCTACTACAACGCCGAGACGACGCAGTTCATCCTGCCCTACGACGACGTGCGACGCGCGGCCAGGCCGGAGCAGGTGCTCATGGAGTTCCTGCAGAGCACCTACGAGGCGGGCGCGAAGCTTGCCGGGTGGGATCGTGCGGCGCTGGAGCGTGGCTGACGGGAGTGAGGCGGCGATCGCCCGAGGCTAGCGGCTGAGCCGCTGCAGAGCCCCGAACACCCCGTCAACCGCGTCCCTCATCCGCGAGAAGTCGAGCGTCTGCGGCGTGTCCGACGCCTCGTGGTAGTTCGGGTTTCGATAGAAGGCCGTGTCGGTGACCATGACCGCAGGGAAGCCGGCGTCCCAGTAGTTGAGGTGGTCCGAGAAGTCGATCCCCGCCACGAAGCGGGGTGCATTCATCGAGTCGACGGGCAGCTCCGAGACCTCCGCCATGCCCCGCTTCACCTCGCGCACGAGGGATTCCTGTCCGAGGCAGCCCACCACGGCGATGAAGTTCGCGCTCGACGGATAGAGCAGCTGCATGCCCGGAAAGGGGAAATGCTGGCTGCCCGGCGCGTCGGAGAAGTACCCGATCATCTCCAGGCAGATCATGGCGCGGACGATCGCCCCTTCCCTGCGCAGACCGTCCGCATGGACGAAGCTGCCCATCGCTTGCGTGCGAAACGAGGGCGGCTCTTCGGAGCAGTAGGCGACGAGCTCGAGCCGCATCGGCAGCGGCTCCGCCTGCGCGAGTCGAGCCAGCTCGAGAAGCCCCGCCACGCCGCTGGCGTTGTCGTCGGCCCCGACGGCGGCCTCGGCGGCATCGTAGTGCGCCCCCACCACGATGAGCTCCTTCGATTCAGGCCCCAGCCGGGCGATCACGTTGCGAAACGTCGAGCCGTCGTCCTCGACCGCCTGGAAGGAGACTTCGGCGCCAGCCGCGACGAGCTGGTCCCGGATGTAGTCGGACGCGCGAACCAGGTTCTCCCTGCGCGCCGCTGAGCGCGGAGCCATGTGGGCGAGCGTCTCGACGTGGCTGCGAAGCCGGGCTGGATCCGCGTGAACCGCCAGCATTCGCTTGACCACGCCGGTGACGGGCTGCCGCACGTGGACGAGCACCAGGGCGATCACGGCAGCGATGATCAGCGCGCTGTGAAGAGCGGAATACTCGCGGCGGCCTGGATGTCGATGCGACGCGCGCGGCACCCTCAGCTCACACCCTGTTCTTGACCAGGCTCTCCACCACCCCCGGATCCGCCAGCGTCGTCACGTCCCCCAGCTCGCCCGTCTTCCCCTCCGCGATCTTCCTCAGGATCCGCCGCATGATCTTCCCGCTGCGCGTCTTCGGCAGCCCCGGCGCGAACTGGATCTTGTCCGGCGTCGCGATCGGCCCGATGACCTTGCGCACCGTCTCGACGAGCTCCTTGCGCAAGGAGTCATCGCCGTGCTTCCCGTGCGACAGCGTCACGAAGGCGTAGATGCCCTGCCCCTTGATCTCGTGCGGCATGCCCACGACCGCGGCCTCGACCACCGCGTCGTGCGAGACCAGCGCGCTCTCCACCTCCGCCGTGCCCAGCCGGTGGCCCGCGACGTTGAGCACGTCGTCCACGCGGCCGGTGATCCAGTAGTAGCCATCCTCGTCGCGGCGGCAGCCGTCGCCGGTGAAGTACTTGCCGGGGAAGCGCTTGAAGTAGGTGTCGATGAAGCGCTGATGGTCGCCGTAGACCGTGCGCATGATGCCGGGCCACGGGAAGGTGAGGCACAGGTTGCCGGAGACCCCGTTGCCTTCGAGCACGCGGCCCTCGTCGTCCACCAGCTCGGGGCGCACGCCGGGCAGCGGCAGGGTCGCCGAGCCGGGCTTGAGGGGCGTGGCGCCGGGCAGCGGCGAGATGAGCATGCCGCCGGTCTCGGTCTGCCACCACGTGTCCACGATCGGGCAGCGCCGCTCGCCGACCACCTCGTGGTACCACTCCCACGCAGCAGGATTGATGGGCTCGCCCACGGTGCCGAGCAGGCGCAGCGACTTGCGGCTGCGCTTCTTCACCGGCTCGTCGCCAGCCGCCATGAGCGCGCGGAGGGCGGTGGGCGCGGTGTAGAAGATGGTGACGCGGTGCTTGTCCACCACGTCCCAGAAGCGCCCGGCGTCGGGGAAGTTGGGCACGCCCTCGAACATGAGCGTCGTGGCACCGTTGCACAGCGGACCGTAGACGGTGTAGCTGTGGCCCGTGACCCAGCCGCAGTCGGCGGTGCACCAGAAGATGTCGTCGGGACGCCAGTCGAAGACCAGCTCGTGCGTGAAGGCGACGTAGGTGAGGTAGCCGCCGGTGGTGTGCAGCACGCCCTTGGGCTTCCCGGTGCTGCCGGACGTGTACAGGATGAACAGCGGGTCCTCGGAGTCCATGCTCACGGGCGGGCAGTCGGCGCTGACCCGCGCAGTCTCCTCGTGCCACCACAGGTCGCGCCCGGCCTTCATCGGCACGGGCGCGCCGGTGCGGCGCAGCACGAGGACGCGCTCGACGCAGTCCACGCCCTCCAGCGAGGTATCCGTGGTGGCCTTGAGCGGCACCTTCTTGCCGCCGCGCACGCCTTCGTCGGCCGTGATCACCAGCTTGCAGCGCGCGTCGAGGATGCGGTCGTGCATCGACTGCGCCGAGAAGCCGCCGAAGACCACCGAGTGCACGGCGCCCAGGCGCGCGCAGGCCAGCATGGCCACGGCGATCTCGGGCACCATGGGCATGTAGATGCAGACGCGGTCGCCCTTCTGCACGCCGTGGGCGCGCAGCACGTTGGCGAAGCGGCCGACCTCGGCCAGCAGCTCGCGGTAGCTGAGCTTGCGGCTCTCCTGCGGATCATCGCCCTCCCACAGGATGGCCGTGCGCTCGCCGCGGCCCTCGGCCACGTGCCGGTCGAGGCAGTTGGCGGACACGTTGAGCCGCCCGCCCTCGAACCAGCGGATGCGCGCGGTCTCGAAGCTCCAGTCGAGCACGCGGCCGAAGGGCTTCTCCCAGTGCAGGCGCTGCGCGACGGCGGCCCAGAAGCGCTCGGGGTCGCGCACGGACTCGTCGTAGACGCGGCGGTACTCGGCCAGCGACTTGACGTGCGCCTTGGCGGAGAAGTTGCGCGGCGGCGCGTAGACGTGGGGAGCCGTCTCGGAGCTCATGGGCCGGCGCTCAGCTCCCGACCACCGGCTGCAGCGCGACGGCCAGCCGCTCCACGTCGGCCAGCGTCACGTCGCCCATGGTGGCGATCTGCAGCCAGCCGCGCTCGCGCAGGTAGGCGCTGCCGCCGCCCAACGTGAAG
>DASUFI010000011.1:0-7006 GCA_036274635.1 Planctomycetota bacterium | reverse complement strand
GACGACCCTCCGCCGCGACCGGCCGGCGGCTTGATCTCGGTCAAGGTGCGCGGGTCTCCGTCGGACGATCCTTTCCGGTGAGCGCGTCGCTCAGGCGCGCAAAGCCTTCCCGGAAACGGACACCATGCTCTCCCTCAGGCGCTTCACGGTCGGACGCGTCCTCGTGGTCGCGATCCTCCTCGGCTTCAGCATCCTGTTGCTCGGCGGCTGGAGCCTCTGGCGCAGCCGCGCGCCGATTCCCGGCACGGTGGTGGCCGACGACGGCCGCCTGATGTTCACCGCGGAGCAGATCCGCGGCGGCCAGGCCGTGTACCAGAAGTACGGGCTCATGGACTGGGGCTCGGTGCTGGGGCACGGCACCTACTACGGGCCGGACTTCACGGCCGACATGCTGCACCGGCGCGTGGAGCTGCTGCGCGATGCGGCGGCCGGACCCGGCGGCTGGGCGGCGCTGGACGCGCCGTCGCAGGCGGCGGTGGGCGAGACGGTGCGCGCCGCCATCAAGCGCAACCGCTACGACGCGGCGACGGACCGGCTGGACGTGAGCGTCGCCGAGGCCGAGGCCTTCGAGACGCTGGTGGCCGAGATGCGCCACCGCTTCGTGGACGGCGAGCCCGAGCGCGGGCTCCCCGCGCACAGCATCGACGAGCAGGACGGCGCCGCGGGCCGCGCGTGGGTGGCGCAGGGCGACGCGGTGCGCCAGCTGGCCGCCTTCTTCTGGTGGACCTCGTGGCTGGCCGGCGTGGAGCGGCCCGAGGGCGGCTCCACCTACACCAACAACTGGCCCTTCGACCCGGCGGCCGGCAACGTCGCCGGCTCGGCACCCATGCTGTGGAGCGGCGTCTCGGTGGCCGTGCTGCTGCTCGTGCTGCCGATCGTGCTGCTGGTCTGGTGGCGCGGCCGCTACGTGATGGAGGACGCGACCGGGGGCGGGCCGCTGGCGGCGCAGGACCCGGCCTGGCTGCCCGTGCACCCGAGCCAGCGCAAGGCGCTGAAGTTCTTCGTGACGGCCGGTGCGCTCTTTCTGCTGCAGACCCTGCTGGGTGGCTATCTCGCGCACCACTACGTCGAGGGCAGCGGCTTCTACGGCCTCGATCTCGCGCGCTGGCTGCCGTTCACGGTGGCCAAGACCTGGCACCTGCAGCTGGCGATCTTCTGGATCGCGACCGCGTGGATGGGCCTCGGCATCTACGTCGCGCCGCTCATCGGCGGGCGCGAGCCGCGCGGCCAGGGCCTGCTGGTGGACCTGCTGTACGGCGCGCTGGTGGCCGTGGCCCTGGGCTCGCTGGCGGGCGAGTGGCTGGGCGTGCACGACCGGCTGGGCGCGTGGTGGTGGTGGCTGGGCCACTCGGGCTGGGAGCTGGTGGAGCTGGGCAAGCTGTGGCAGGTGCTGCTCGCGGCGGGCTTCGTGCTGTGGCTGGTCATCGTGTACCGCGGCGTGCGCGACGCGCTGCGCAGCGACGCCCGAAGCGGCGGCCTCGTGCAGCTCTTCCTCGTCTCGGCGGTGGCGATTCCCCTGATGTTCTGCGCCACCTTCCTCATGACGCCGGGCACGCACCTCACCATGGCCGACTACTGGCGCTGGTGGATCGTGCACCTGTGGGTCGAGGGCATGTTCGAGGTCTTCGCGGTGGTCGTGCTGGGCCTGCTGCTGGTGAGCATGGGGCTCGTGACGCGGCGCTCGACGGCGCGCGCGCTCAAGTTCCAGCTGCTCATCCTGCTGGCCAGCGGCATCGTGGGCATCGGGCACCACTACTACTGGATCGGCGCCAACGAGCTGTGGATCGGGCTGGGCAGCGTCTTCTCGGCGCTGGAAGTCGTGCCCCTGACGCTGCTGGCCGTGGAAGCCTGGGAGCACTGGCACGTCATGCGGCGCGGCGGGCAGAGCTTCGCCTACCGCATCCCCTTCCTGTTCCTCATCGCGGTCGCCTTCTGGAACCTGTTCGGCGCGGGCGTGCTGGGCTTCCTCATCAACCTGCCCATCGTCAGCTACTACGAGCACGGCTCCTTCCTCACCGCCAACCACGGGCACGCGGCGCTCATGGGCGTGTTCGGGATGCTGGCCATCGGCCTCGCGCTCTACTGCGTGCGCAACCTGGTGGACGAGAGCGGCTGGTCGCGGCGGCTCTTCACGCTGTCGTTCTGGGGCCTGAACACGGGCCTGCTCGGCATGGTGGCGCTCACGCTCACGCCGGTGGGCGTGCTGCAGCTCGAGCGCGCGGCGACGCAGGGCTTCTACGCGGCGCGCAGCCTCGAGTTCTACCAGGGCGCGACCGTGCACGCGCTGCTGTGGCTGCGCATCCTGCCCGACTCGATCTTCATCGGCCTGGGCGTCGTGCCGCTGCTGCTGGGTCTCGGTCGGGCCCTGCGGCACGCGCGACCGTGCGTGCCGCTGGAGCTGCCGCAGGAGCCGACGGCCGCGGCACAGCCGCGCCTCGACGTGCCTGCGCTGACTCTGGACAGAGCGCGGTAGCGGCGAAGGCCCGCCGATCCGCCGCTAACGCGCCGTGATGGGCTGCTTGGCCGGCTCGATCTGTGGCATCAGCACCAGCCGGAAATCACAGGCGTGCTGGAAGCCCACCTTCTCGTAGGCGCGGCGCGCGGCCTTGTTCTTCTCGTCCACGTGCAGCGCGACGAAGGGCACGGCCTCGCGCACGATCTTGCCGTCGTCGGCCTTGTCGTCGCTGAGCAGGTCCTTGCACAGCGTCCAGATGGCGCGCGTCGCGTTGCCCTGGCCGCGCAGGTCGCGCGGGGTGAAGACGCCCTCGAGCAGCGCGCCCTCGGGGCCGCACACGGCGAGGTCGCACTTGAAGACGGCGCGGCCCTTCTCGTCGCGGCACATGTAGGCGCGGCCGTCGACGATGCGCTCGGTCATGCGCAGGCGGTACTTGCGCCGGTCCACCTCGACGGGGTCCAGCTTGAGGTCCTCGCACACCATGTCGCAGGCCAGCACCGTGAGCTCGTCGATGGAGTCCAGGCTGGCCTGCTCCATGTCGATCTCCTTGACGCCCTTGGCCAGGTGGCGTTTCTCCAGCACGTAGAAGGGCTGGCGGCGGTCGAGCACCGGCTTCACGCCCAGGCCGTGGCAGTAGACCTTCATGAACAGGCGCAGGGCCTCGTCCGGGCCCACGGCGAGGGTGAAGCGCCGACCGCGCTCGACCAGGGTGCGGGCGAAGAGCTCGGCCACTCCCGGCTCGTCCACGGACAGCACCAGCGTGCCGCCGTTGCCTACGAAGCACAGGCCGCGCAGCGACTGGTGCTCGTCGAAGACCCCGAAGAAGATGCCGTGGGTGGGGTCGCGGGGGTTGTCCATGCCCGCCTTGAGGATGCGCGAGATCAGGAAGACGTTGTCGCGCGGCTCGGCCTTGAGGAAGGCCAGAGCCACGGAACGGGGGATCCGCTCCGCCACCCGCAGCCGCGGCGTGGTCTCCGTCGTGCTCGTGCTGCCTGTGCTGGCCACCTGTTTTCGCCCTCGCGTGCAAAGCCGGTGAGTCTAGCAGGTCCGCCGGCACCGTCACGTGGACGAGCGTGACGCTCGCGTCACGCCGGAGGGCTGCACCCACAGCCGCCCCGCCGGCAACATCGCCCGAACACCCGACGGCCCGCGACGCGGCCTGGGCCATCCCCTCCGTTTCGCGCACGCCGTCCCAAAGCGCGCACTTTCCGGGATGTCGTCACCCCACCGCGTATCGAGGGCCCGGTGTAGGCGGGATTGCCTCCGCTGTCAACCGGGCAACGACCGTTCCGCCGTGCGCGAGCGCGACGCGGCGGTTCGCAGGAGCCGGCGCGCGCAGCTTGTACACATCGGGCGCCGCCCATTCGAGCTGCGGCTCCGCCGACCCGCACGCTCCGAATCCCGACCACGCGTTGCTCAGGCCCCGGCCACGCCCTCCACTGCCGGCAGCGAGGCCGGACCGAGCAGCGATCGCATGCGCTCGTGCCGCGCGCGACGGTCGCGCACGAAGCGCTGCACGGCCTCCTGGATGCTGGCCGGGTCGAGGTGGCTCTCGGCCACGATCTGGTCCACCGAGCCGCCGGTGCGCCAGCGGTCGTCGTGGTCCGGGGTCAGGGCGTACTCGGCCGCCACCGCGTGCGGGATCCAGTTCTGCATGTTCCAGCGGGCGGTGTTGCTCACCACCATGGAGTCGGCCCACTCGGCCACGGGCAGCACGCGCTCGCGCCACTTGGCCGGCTGGCGGCGGAAGAGCGCCGAGCTGATGGCGGCCACGACCTTGACGTTGGGCCCGCCCCCCGCGAACCACGGCAGCAGCTTGACCAGGGAGTTGGTGGACGACGTGCCGCGCACGATGACCGTGCCCTCCGGCTCGCGCCCGCGGTCGAAGGGCCGCACCACGTAGGCCCCGCGCGCCGCGTCGAGGTGGCTGTCGAGGCCCAGCTTCTGGCGGTCAGGGATCTCGATGGGCGGGCGGGTGAGGTGCAGCACGACGATCGGGATGCCCGAGCCCAGCGCCGCGGCCAGCACCACCGGCACCTCGTTGGCCTCCCACGGGTGCAGGTTGACCACGTGCCCGCGCGGGAAGAGCGAGGTGACGCCCGGCGAGAAGATGCCGAAGTGCGTGCGGCTGTCCTCGGCCGTCTCGGGCCCGCTGTGGCTGGCCACCCACAGCACGCGCCCCAGCCGGATCTGGCTGTCCTGCGCCGCCTGGCTGAAGAGGCGCATCGGCCCGTACTTCAGGTAGCTGAAGCTGCCATACGTGCTGCACGAGCCGAAGTAGCCGACGAAGTCCTCGAGCGGCCGCTCGGAGAAGTTCACCGACGCGACGCCGGTCATCATCCCGGAGTTGGTGAACTCCGTGATCTCCTGCGGCAGGATCACGCCCTGCGGGCCGCCCTTGTCGCCCGGCTCGCGGCGGTACCAGCCGTAGCCCTTGAAGCCGCCCCACTCCTTGCCGAAGCCGGCGATGTTGGTGCTGTCCGCGAGGTCCGCGGCGCACACGAGGAACAGCGGCCGCCCGTAGTGCTCGTGGCCCAGCGCGTTGATGTAGGCGCCGGCCCGCGCGAAGCCCGCGCGGTTGGGCTGCTTCTCGCCGGGCTTGAAGAAGATGTCCGCCGGCAGGCGCGCCGGGTCGGTGAGCCGCGCGTCGCTGCACGGGTCCTTCGAGGTATCCCACGTGAAGGTGGGCAGCGTCGCCGGCACCGACTCGCCCAGCTCGACGAGGCGGTCGGAGAGGAAGTTCAGCAGCCCCTCGTCGCGCTCCAGCACCGAGACCACGCGCTGCAGGTTCTCGCGAGTCTGGGCCACGCGGCCGGCCCGGTCGGCGGGCGCCTCCTTGCCCGCGCCCTCGAACTGCAGGCCGTACTTCTCGCCGAAGGCCGCCCGCAGCTGCCAGAACTCCTTGGCATTGAAGGCGTGCGGCGAGCCGTGGCTCTTCTCGTCGTACTTCAAATACCCGCGGCCCTTGCGCGTGCGGAACCACAGGCAGGCGGGCACCTGCGGGCCGCGGCCGCCGTCACCCTCCCGGTCGGCCAGCAGCTCGTGGAAGGCGGGCAGCAGCGAGGCGAAGTCGCTGCCCTGCTCCGTGCCGGCCACGCGCCAGCCGTAGCTGCGGAACCAGTCGTCGGGCGTGCCGTGCACCACGTCGCTGCAGCGGTGCCCGTCGATGCCGCAGTCGTTCCAGTCGAGCAGGTAGACGAGGTTGCCCAGCCCCAGGCCCCAGGCGCTGTTCTTCACCTCGTGGTGCGCGCCGGCGGTGTGCCCGCCCTCGCCTTCCACCGCGAAGACCCGCACGCTGCCGGCGCCCGCGTGCTTGAGCGCCAGCGCCTCGCCCGCCGCCACCGGCGCGCCGTGGCCGCTGGGCCCGGTGTTGGCCTTGAAGAACAGCGTGCGCCCCTCCATCTCCGCGTGGCCGGGCAGGCCGCCGTTCTGGCGCAGCGTGAGGAGGTCCTCGGCCAGCAGCGTGAACGGCCGCCCCAACGGGTGCGCGAAGCGCGCGTCACCGCTCTTCGCGTGCCGCAGGCGCAGCGCCTCGTTGTAGACGGCCAGCAGCGCGTACACGACCGGGTTGCAGTGGCCCGCCACCAGCACGAAGCGGTCGCCGAAGCGCGCCTCGGGGTGCCGCAGGTCCCACCGCATCGCGCCGCTCAGCGTCAGCGTCACCAGGGCGTGCACCTTGCTGCGGCTGCCGCCGGGATGGCCGCTCTGGCTGAGGTTGAGCGAGAGGTCGATGCACTCGTCGACGAGATCCGCCACCTTGTTCCAGTGCGGGATCTCGGTCTGCAGGCGGGCGAGCGGGAGCATGCGGTGTCCAGGGGGGCCGGTTGAAGCGCGCGGCGCGGAGCGGAGGATTATAGGCCGCCCGCCTGCGTCGGCCGCGAGGGTCGTCGCCGCCGGGCCCAGGCACCCAACCCATGCCCCCGTCCCCGTCGAGCGACTTCCTCCTGCCCCTGCTCGACTGGCTGTCCCTCCTCGCCTGCCTCGCCGGGGCCTTCCTCGGCGCCGCCGCCGGCCTGCCCCGCGCCTTCGGCCTCCTGCTCTGGACCCTCGCCGCGCTGTGGCTGGGCCACCACCTCTCCGCGCACGTCGTCGACTGGATGCCCAACGCCGTCGACCCCGCCGATCCCTCCAGCCGGGCGGCGGTCCAGCTGCCGGCCTTCCTCATCATCGCCTGCATCGTCCTGCTCCTGCCCCTGGCCGGCCGCATCCTGGGCGGCGCCTCCGGCAAGAAGCGCGCCGGCGACAAGGGGCATCACAAGCCGTTCGGCGCGCTGACGGGGCTGGTGGTGGCGGCGCTCCTCGTCACCCTGGCGATGCCGTTCGTGCGCGGCCTCACGTGGCTCGGCTGGGCACGTGCCGCCGCGCCGGCGTGCGCCGAGGTCGTGGCGAGCAACGCCGCGTGGCTGTTCCCGGCGGCGCACAGGGACGCGCTGAGGGAGGCGAGGGACACCGAGGGCGCCGCTGGGGCGCCTGCGTCCCATCCGGCGGCTGCGTCGGATCCGGCACATTAAAAAAACGACCCGCAGTCGCGACTGCGGGTCGTTTTTTTAA
>DASUFI010000010.1:0-3094 GCA_036274635.1 Planctomycetota bacterium | reverse complement strand
CGCCGGCGTGGCCCGCGCGCGCGTGGCCTTCGCCGCGCTCGACGAGGCCGCGCTGGCCGCGTACCTCGCCAGCGGCGAGTGGGAGGGCAAGGCCGGCGCCTACGCGCTGCAGGGCCGCGCCGGCCGCTTCGCGCGCGTCGTCGAGGGCGAGGCCGACACGGTCATCGGCCTGAACGTCGCGCTCGTCGCGCAGCTGCTCGAGCAGCTGGCCGGGGACGCGCCGTGAGCGCCGCGCGCCACTTCGCACTGCAGGCCGCGCTGCTGCTGGCTGCCGCCTGCAACGGCAACAAGGCGCCGCTGCACCCGCCGACCGGGACGCCGCAGAACGTGGTGCTTCAGGTCGCGGGCCGCCCCGTGCACGTGGAGCTGGCCCTCGACGACGCGGCGCGCGAGCACGGCCTGATGCACCGCACGGCGCTGGCCGACGACGCCGGCATGCTCTTCATCTTCCCCGACGAGCAGGTGCGCACCTTCTGGATGAAGAACACGCTGATCCCGCTGGACATCACCTTCCTCACCACGAACGGCACGCTCATCAACGTGGGGCACGGCACGCCGGGGGTCGAGGTACCGGGCGTCTGGTCCGACGCGCCGGCGCGCATGGTGCTCGAGCTGCGGGCCGGGTGGTCCGCCGACCACGGCTTCAAGCCGGGCGATCGCGTCGAGGTGCCACAGGAGCTGCTGGATCTCGCCCGCTAGCTGCGCGGCCCGGCTTGATCGCCGGGCGGGCGGCGCTAGGATGTGCGGTTCGCCCCGCGGGCTGCACATCGGTGTCCGGAATCCCCGGCCCGGCCGCCCGACCCGGCTGGAGGTGCGCCATGAAGGACGACATCCACCCTACTTACGTCGAGTGCACGGTCACGTGCGGCTGCGGCAACACCTTCAAGACCCGCTCGACCAAGCCCAGGATCGCGGTCGAGATCTGCGGCGCGTGCCATCCCTTCTACACGGGGCAGCAGAAGTTCGTGGACACCGCCGGGCGCATCGAGAAGTTCATGAAGCGCGCCGGAGCCAAGAAGGGCGCGCCGGCCGTCGCCGCCAAGGACTAGATCCGCGCCGGCCGCCGGCGGCGGTGCGTGCTGATCGGTGCCGCGGCGAGGTGAGGGCGTGAGCCGTCGCCCCGACCCGCAGTCCATGTTCGAGCGGCTGCGCGAGCCCGCGCAGCGCTGGCACGACCTGCAGGACGCCCTGGCCGACCCGGCGGTGCACGCCCAGCCCGGCCGCGCCGCCAGCCTGCTGCGCGAGGCCGCCAGCCTGCGCGCCAAGGCCGAGACCTGGGCCGCATGGCAGGAGCTGGTGGCCCGTCGCGAGGGCGCGCAGGCCATGCTCTCCGACCGCGATTCGGCGCTGGCGGCTCTGGCGCGCGAGGAGCTGGTCGCGGTCGACGAGCGCGTGGCGCAGATGGTGGGCGAGCTCGAGCGCCAGCTGGCCGACGATGACCCCAACCGCGGCCGCGCCGTGCTGCTGGAGATCCGCGCCGGCACGGGCGGCGACGAGGCCGCGCTCTTCGCCGGCGACCTCGCGCGCATGTACGGCCGGTTCGCCGAGTCGCGCGGCTGCACGGTGGAGATCCTCGGCAGCAGCCCCTCCGAGCTGGGCGGCTACAAGGAGATCATCCTGGGTGTCTCGGGGCCGCAGGCCTGGGACCTGCTGCGCTACGAGGCCGGCGGCCACCGCGTGCAGCGCGTGCCGGCCACCGAGAGCCAGGGCCGCATCCACACCTCGGCCGCCACCGTGGCCGTGATGCCCGAGGCCGAGGAGGTCGAGGTGGAGATCCGCGACGGCGACCTGCGCATCGACACCTACCGCGCCGGCGGCCCCGGCGGCCAGGCGGTGAACAAGATCTCCAGCGCCATCCGCATCACGCACCTGCCGACCAACACCGTCGTGCAGTGCCAGGACGAGAGCAGCCAGCACAAGAACAAGTCCAAGGCCATGCGCATGCTGCGCACGCGGCTGCGCGACGCGCAGGAGTCGGCGCGCAAGGCGGCCGAGGACAGCACGCGTCGCGCGCAGATCGGCTCGGGCGACCGCAGCGAGCGCGTGCGCACCTACAACTGGCCGCAGAACCGCGTGACGGACCACCGCCTCAAGAGCAGCTACAACCTCGAGACGGTCATCGCCGGCCGGCTCGACGATCTGGTCACCGACCTGCAGCGCCACGACCTCGAGCTCAAGCTGGCCGCGCTGGCCGAAGGGCTCTGAGTGGCCGGCGACGGTGGCGCGCCGTCGGACGCCGCCGCGCTGCTCGCCTCGGCCACCGCCACGCTGCGGGAGCGCACGGCCGACCTCGCCGCCGCGCGCCTCGAGGCCGAGCTGCTGCTGGCCCACGTGCTGGGCGTCGGGCGCGAACGGCTGCTCACGCTGGCCACGGTGCCCGCGCCGGCCGCGCAGGCCTTCGAGCGCGACGTCGCCGAGCGCGCCCGCACCGGCCGCCCCGTGGCCTACTTCGTGGGCCGGCGCGGCTTCCTCGAGTTCGAGCTGGCCGTGGACGCGCGCGTGCTCGTGCCGCGCCCGGAGAGCGAGCTGATCATCGAGGTGCTGGACGAGCTGCTGGCTTCAGGCGCGCTGCCGCGGGGGCCGCTGGTGGATCGCGGCACGGGCAGCGGCAACCTCGCGCTGGGCGTGCGCGGCCGGCGGCCCGTGCTGGCGCTGGACGTATCGGTCGCTGCGCTGGAGGTCGCCGCGGGGAACCTTTCCGCGCTGCTGCCACGCGCGCGCCGGCTGCTGGTGCGCGCCGACGGCCTCTCGTGCCTGCGCCCCGCCAGCGTGGCGGCCGTGCTGGCCAACCCGCCCTACGTGGAGCCCGACGAGTTCGCGCGCCTGCCCGACGACGTGCGCCGGCACGAGCCGGCCATCGCCCTGGTGCCCGGCGAGGGCTCCGCGCGGGCGATGTTCACGCGCCTGCTGGGCGAGGCGCGCGCGGTGCTGCGGCCCGGCGGCTGGCTGATCACGGAGGTGGGCGCCGGTCAGGCGCCATGGGTGGCCGAGCTTGCGTCCGTGCTGGGCTTCGGCTGGACCGACGTGCGGCGCGACCTCGCCGGCATCGAGCGCGTGGTGGCCGCGCGCCGCTGAGGGAGGGGCTCCTAGGAGC
>DASUFI010000009.1:0-44205 GCA_036274635.1 Planctomycetota bacterium | reverse complement strand
GCGCGGCGAGCGCCTCGATCAACTCGTCGGCGCGCTGCGGCTCCCGGTCGCGAGCGACGAAGATATCGCACAGCAGGGCCTCGTCGAAACAGCGCAGAGCCTCCGCGAAGCCGGAAAGAAAATCGGAGGTGCGGCTGACCTGGTGCGGCTGGAAGACGGCCACGACGCGCCGGCCCGGCCAGCGCGCGCGCACCGCGGCGGCGGCGGCGCGCAGCGCGTCGGGGTGGTGCGCGAAGTCGTCCACAATTCGTACGTGACGCGCGACGCCGCGCGCGCGCGACGCGCCACTCTCGCCCAGGTCCTGCAGCCGCCGGCCGACGCCGCCGAAGCCGGCGGCGTGTTCCGCACACTCCTCCACAGGAACTCCGCAGGCGACGAGCACGAGCAGCGCCGCCAGCAGGTGGTCGACGTTGTGGCGGCCGAGGAGTGGCAGGCGGAACTCGCCATGCCCGGCGGGACCCTCGACGGCGCCGGCGAAGCCCTGCTCGTCCTCGCCCAGGTGCGCCAGCCGCAAGTCCCGGCCGGCGCGCAGGATCCGTGCGCCGGCCGGCACGGGAAAGGGCAGGCTCGCCGGCACGTCCGTGCCCAGGACCAGCACGCCCTGGGCCGGCACGCGGGCCGCGAAGCGCTCGAAGGCGGCCCGTACGCCGCGCTCGTCGCCGAAGCAATCCAGGTGGTCCGGCGCCATGCTGTTGATCAGCGCGACCTCGAAGTCGAGCTGGAGGAAGGAGAGGTCGTACTCGCAGGCCTCGGCCACGAAGTGCTCGCCCTGGCCCCAGGACGCGGCCGCGGGCAGGGACAGGGGCACCCCGCCGACCAGCCAGCCGGGGTCGCGGCCCGCCGCGCGCAGCAGGTGCGCGACGAGCGCCGTCGTGGTGGTCTTGCCGTGCGTGCCGGCGACGGCCACGCCGCGGCGCGCGGCCATGAGCCGGCCCAGCGCCTCGGCGTACTTGAGCACGGGCAGGTCGCGCCGGCGCGCCTCGGCGATCTCGGGGTTGTCGTCGGGCACGGCGGCCGAGCGCACCAGCAGCTCCGCCGGCCCGACCTGCAGGGCCGCGTGGCCGTGGCGCGCATCGATGCCGCGCGCGCGCAGCGGCTCGGGGCTGAAGGTGGGCGCCGCATCGCTGCCCGACACGACGTGGCCGCGCTGCGCGAGCAGTCCCGCCAGCGCGGAGAGGCCGCCGCCGCCGATGCCGACGCAGTGGATGTGGCGCGGCAGGTCGGCTGCGGGCTTCACGGACCGGCGCCGGCGGCGCCCAAGACCACGTCGGCTACGCGTCGCGCCGCGTCCGGCCGCCCGACGCTCAGCGCCGCCGAGCTCATGGCGGGCAAGCGCGGCAGCGCCAGCGTCAGCAGCGCCGGCGCGCCGCGCTGACCCGTCGGATCGTCGCGCGCGGTCATGTAGGCGCCGCCCACCTCCACCAGCGCGCGGCCATTGGCCTCCTGATGGTGGTCGGCGTGATGCGGATAGGGGACGAGGATCGCGGGCGTGCCCGTGACGGCCAGCTCCGAGACCGTGCTGCCGCCGGCGCGGCAGACGGCCACGTCGGTGGCGCTGTAGACCGAGGCCATGTCCTCCACGAAGCGCTGCCGCACCACCGGCACCATCTCGTGGCCGGCCAGCGTGGCCGGCTGGTTGCCCGTGATGTTGAGCACCTGCCACGGCGCGCCCGTGTCGGCCAGCACCGCGCTCAGCGACGGCAGCAGGGCGTTGAGGTCGCCCGCGCCCTGGCTGCCGCCCATGAGCAGCAGCGTGCGGCGCGCCGGATCGAGCCCCATGCGCGCGCAGGCCACGTCGCGCGCGCAGCGCGGCAGGTCGGGCGCGGGGTTGCCGGTGACCTGCGTGCTCTTGCGGCCGCGCGGCATGTCGACGCCCGCGCCGGCGAGGCAGGCGTGCTCGACGCGTCCGCCCAGCAGCCGCTGCACGCGCCCCGCGCGCAGGTTCTGCTCGATGAGCACCGACGGCCGGCCGAAGAAGCCCGTCAGCACCGCGGGCAGCGCGACCCAGCCGCCCAGCACCACGATGGCGGCTGGATCGTCCTGGCGCACCGCGCGGCGCCAGCGCGCCGTGGCGCCGGCCCAGCTCGCGAGGTCCAGCGGCGAGGGCCGCGCGCGGTTGCCGAACAGCTCGCGCGCCGGCAGGCCGCGCGGATCGAGCAGCGCGTGCTCCACCTCGCGGCCCGCGATGAGGAACAGCGGCTCGTGGCCGCGGCGCCGCAGCTCCTGCGCCACCGCGACGCCGGGCGAGAGATGCCCGCCGGTGCCGCCGCCGAGGAAGGCCACCCTCACCATGGCGCGCCTTTCAGGGAATGCGCAGGACCTGGCCGATCTTGAGATCGTCGGCGCTCTTCAGCACGTCGCGGTTGGCCTGGTAGATCGCATCGGCCTTGGTGATGCTGCCCAGGTACTTCTTGGCGATGGCGCCCAGCGTGTCGCCGGACACGACCGTGTGCCTGCGCGAGCCGGTGGCGTCGATCTTCGCGACGGGCGCGGACGCCGTGGGCGCCGGCGCGACCGGCTTGTCCAGCACCGCGGGCGACGAGCCGGAGAGCCGGATCGTCTGCCCGATCTTCAGGTGCTTGGGATCGAGGCCGGGGTTGAGCTTGACCAGCTCGTTCCAGCGCGAGGACTTGCCCAGCTGCTTCTGCGCGATGTCGGCCAGCGTGTCGCCGTCGCGGATGACGTAGGTGGCGGCGGCGGACGATGCGCTCGCGGGCGCGTCCAGCACGACGGCCTTGGCCGGCTCGGCCTGCGAGGCGGATGCGGCCGGCGGCGCGGTCTGCGGCGCCGGCGGCTGGGCGGTGGAGCGCTCGCCCGGATACGCCACGGGCGGCTCTCCGAAGGTGAAGGGCTTGTCGGTGGGCAGCAGCGGGCTCACGCGCACCGTGTCGAGCCCGCGCGGCTGGCCCTCGGGCGACTGCAGGTCGGCGGGCTTCTCGAGCACGACCGCCGAGTTGGCGGCTGTCGCGCCGGCTGGCGCGGGATCACTGGAGAAACCGCCGCTGACGGCGACGAGCAGCAGGATGCCGCCCACGAACAGGACTGCAAAGAGACCGTACTTCTCGATATCGCTCATGGCGATGCTCCCAACCGCGATTCAACTCCCGGGCGCGCCCCTGTGCGTCAGGGACGTGGCCCACTGCGCCTCGAGCACCGGATCTTCCTCCGGCCGACGCGCCAATCCAAGCAGCAAACCGGTGGAGGCGCACAAGACCAGCAGCGAGGTGCCGCCCGCCGACACAAACGGCAGCGGCAGCCCCTTGGGCGGCGCCAGCGCGGTCACGACCGCGATGTTGAGCACGGCCTGCACGACGACCTGCAGCATCAGCCCTGCGCCCACGATGAGCGAGAAGCGCGTGCGCAGCCCCAGCAGCAGGCGCGTGCCGTGCCACAGGAAGACGCCGTACAGCACGATGAGGCCGGCCGTGCCCAGCAGCCCCAGCTCCTCGCCCACCACGGACAGGATCCAGTCGCTGTCCGACTCGGCCACCAGCCCCCACTTCCCGAAGCCCGAGCCCAGCCCCAGGCCGAGAACGCCGCCCGAGGACAGCGACGTGAGGCCGTAACCCACCTGGCTGGTGGGATCGGGGGTGATGAAGTTGTTGACCCGGTTGTGCACGTGCCCGAAGCGCTGCCAGCCGTAGAGCGAGGCGGCCAGCATGGCCACGAGGAAGACCGCCATCAGGTGCTTGCTGCGCGCGCCCCCCACCCACATGACCAGCACGCCCATGAAGAGCAGGTAGACCGAGGAGCCGTAATCCGGCTCCACGAAGACCAGCGCGGCCGGGATGGCCACGAAGGCGAAGGGCATGAGCACGCCGTTGCGGAACTCGCTGACCCGGTCGCGCGCCGACGCCATCCAGGCGCCGGCCATGAGCACCGTGGCCACGCGGGCCACCTCGCTGGGCTGGAAGGAGGTGCCCAGCAGGTCGAACCAGCGGCGGCTGTTGTTCAGCTCCGTGCCGGCCACCAGCACCAGCAGCAGCAGCGCCACGGACACCACCCAGAGCGCACGCGCCGCCGCGAAGAGCTGGCGCGGCGTGACCCGCAGGCAGAGCAGGAAGATGACCAGCGCCACCAGCACCTTGAGCAGGTGCCCCTGGAAGGGCTCGCTCATGCTGTCCGGCCCGAAGCGCCGCAGCTGCTTCACGAAGCTGGCCGAGTAGACCATGACCGTGCCCAGCCCCAGCAGCGCCAGCATCGTGCCCGCGAGCGCGCGCCGGCTGCTCGCCATCTGCTCGGGCGTGCTGTACGGGAGGACTCTCATCAGGAGGCCTTTGAAGACGTGCGTCGATGCCGGGAGCCAGAGATTTCGCGTCGGATCGAGGCGCGCAGCCAAGGGAGCCGCGAAGGCGTTTGCGGAGGGCGCAGCCCGACGCAAACCCGTCGAGCGAGAGCCATACGGCTCTCGCGACGCGGGATGCGGCCTGGAGCCCCGCGACGGGCGCTCCATTCGGGAGCGCCCTCGATGGGTTTGCGGCGGCCTGCGCCCGCCGCAATTCCCTGCGCGGGGACCCCGACGAGGATTGCGCAACGACGAGCCGGCGCGAAAGATCCGCTCTCCGGCGCGAAGGACGGCTTCAATGGGCTCTTCATCACCCCACCGCCAGGCTGGCCATGCCCAGGCCCGCGAGCAGCGCGCCCAGGATCCAGAAGCGCACGACGATGCGCTGGTCCGGCATGCCGGCGAACTGGAAGTGGTGGTGCAGCGGCGCGCAGCGCAGCAGACGCCGCCCGCCGGACATCTTGAAGAAGCCCACCTGCGCGATGACCGACAGCGCCTCGAGCGCGAAGACGCCGCCGATGATGACCAGCAGCAGCTCCTGCTTCACCACCACGGCGACGTAGCCCAGCAGGCTGCCCAGCGGCAGGCTGCCCGTGTCGCCCATGTACACCAGCGCCGGCGGGGCGTTGAACCACAGGAAGCCCAGGGTCGCGCCCGCGATCGCGGTGCAGAAGACGGTCATCTCCTGCGACAGCCGCACGTAGACGAGCTGCTGCTGCAGCTCGAGCGCCGGCGCGCGACCCACCACGACGCACAGCGCGGCCATGGCCAGCGCCGCGATGACCATCGTGCCGGAGGCCAGGCCGTCCATGCCGTCGGTCAAGTTCACGGCGTTGCTCGTGCCGGTCACCACGATGAGCACCATGAGCACGTGCGGCAGGCCGCGCGCCCAGGAGAGGTCGAGCACCCAGCCGGTGAAGGGCACGTGCAGCGCGAGCAGGCGGCGCGCCTCGGCCTCGGGACGCGACTTGAAGATCATCGTCACCACGCAGGCGAGGCTGAGCGCGATGAGGAACTGCAGCGCGTACTTGGCGCGCGGGGTGAGGCCGCGGCGGTCGTGGCGCGTGAGCTTGACCCAGTCGTCGGTGAGCCCGATGAAGCCGTAGCCGATGGTGGACAGCACGCCCAGCAGCACGAAGGGGTTGGCGAGGTCGCCGCACACCAGAACGGCCGCGAGGATCGCGCCCAGGATCATGAGCCCGCCCATCGTGGGCGTCGGGCGCTTCTTGCGGTTGATCTCGTTGAGCTGCGCCGAGTCCGTGTTGGTCTCGACCTCGATGACCTGTCGGCTGTGCAGCCAGCGCAGCAGCAGCGGGCCGATGAGCAGCGCCGCGCTGAAGGCCAGCACCGCCGCCAGCGCCGAGCGCACCGTGAGGCTGCCGAGGAAGCTCGCTCCGGGGAAGACCTGCTCGAGCGCCCCCAGCAGCCAGAGGATCATGCCGCGTGCCCGAACCCTTGCGCGAGGCGGTCGACCAGCGCCTCGAGCCGCGCGCCGCGGCTGCCCTTGAGGAGCACGACGTCGCCCGGCCGCAGCACTGCGCGCAGGCAGGCCTCGGCCTCGTCGCGGCTGGCGCAGGCGTGCGCGGCGGAGGCGGGCAGGCCGGCCTGCAGCGCGCCATCCACCACGTCGGCCGCCCGCGCGCCGACGGCCACCAGCAGCCGGCTGCCCGCCGCCGCCACCTGCCGGCCCGCCGCGTGGTGCAGCGCGGGGCTGGCCTCGCCCAGCTCGAGCATCTCGCCCGCGACCACGACGAGCCGCCCCGGCAGCCGCGCCTCGGACAGCGCCGCGAGCGCCGCGGCGAAGGAGCCCGGGTTCGCATTGTAGGTGTCGTCCACGAGCGTCAGCCCGCCCACCTGCCGCACGGCGAGGCGGCCGGGCGGGCTGGCCACGCGCGCCAGCGCGGCCACGGCGGCATCCTCGTCCACGCCCGCGGCGCGCGCGACGGCCAGCGCCGCGAGGGCGTTGCTCGCCGCGTGGCGGCCGAGGAGGCGCAGCGAGACGCTGCGGCGCCCGTCCAGGCCGAAGCGCGTGCCTTCCGGCCGGCACTCGAGGCGGGTCGCGCGCACGTCGGCGTCCTCGCGCAGCCCGAAGGAGAGCACGGGCCCGGGCGCGGAGGCCGCGAGCGCGTCGAAGGACGGGTCGTCGCGGTTGAGCACGGACACGCGCGGGCCGTGCAGCGCGGCCAGCAGCGAGCCCTTCTCGCGCCGCACGCCGGAGACGCTGCCGAAGCCGGCGAGGTGCGCCGGCTGCACGTTGGTGATCACGCCCACGTGCGGCCGCGCCAGCGCGGCCAGCGCCGCGATTTCGCCCGGCGCGTTCGTGCCGATCTCCACCACCGCGGAGCGCGTCGTGCCGTCCATGCGCAGCAGGGTGAAGGGCACGCCCAGAGAGTTGTTGAAAGAGCGCTCGCTGGCCACCAGCGGCCCGCGTGACGCGAGCGCGGCGGCCACCAGCTCCTTGGTCGTGGTCTTGCCGTTGCTGCCCGTGATGCCGACCACGAGCGGGCCGGCCGCGTCCGAGAGCGCGCGCCGCACGTGCCCGGCCAGCGCCCCCAGCGCCGCCAGCGTGGAGCCGGCGATGAGCTGCGGGCGCAGCGCGGGCAGCTCGCGGTCGGTGAGCACGGCCACGGCGCCGGCGGCCAGAACGCCGGCCGCGAAGTCGTGGCCGTCGTGCCGCTCGCCGCGCAGGCAGACGAAGAGGTCGCCCCGCCGCACGTCGCGGCTGTCCGTCGTCACGCGCAGGATGGTTCCGTCCGGGTCTCCCAGCAGCAGTCCGCCGACGGCGTCCGCCGCATCCCGGACGGTCAGAGGCTCCACAGCACCTCCCGGGCGACCTGCCGGTCGTCGAAGGGCAGGGTGACGTCGCCCTGGATCTGCACCGTCTCGTGACCCTTGCCGGCGATGAGCACGATGTCGCCGCCGTGCGCCTCGGCGCAGGCGCGGCGGATGGCCTCGCGCCGGTCGGGCTCGCGCACGGCGCGCGCGCGGCCCTCGGGCTCGATGCCGGCGAAGATGTCGTCCAGGATGGCCTGCGGGTCCTCGCTGCGCGGATTGTCCGAGGTGACGAAGAGGCGGTCCGCGGCCTCGGCCACGGCGCGGCCCATGAGCGGGCGCTTGGCGCGATCGCGGTCCCCGCCGCAGCCGAAGACGACCAGCAGGCGGCCGCGCGTCAGCGGGCGCAGCAGGTCGAGCACCTTCTCCAGCGCGTCCGGCGTGTGCGCGTAGTCGACCAGCACGCGGAAGTCCTGGCCGCAGCTCACGGGCTCGAGGCGGCCGGGCACGGCGGTGAGGCCCTGCAGGCCGGTGGCGATGGCGTGCGCCGGCAGGCCCAGCGCCAGCGCCGCCGTCGCGGCGGCCAGCGCGTTCTCGACGTTGTGGCGGCCGACGAGGCGCGAGGCGATGCGCAGGTCGAGGCCGAACTCCGGCGCGCTCACGTGGAACTGCGTGCCGTCGGAGTCGAGGCGCAGCACGTCGGCACGCACGTCGGCCGGCGCGTTGAGCGCGAACTGCAGGACGCGCGCGCGCGTGCCCAGCCGGTACTGGCGCGAGCGCGGGTCGCCCGCGTTGAGCACGGCGGTGCCGTCCTCGTCCAGCATCTCGAACAGCCGGCCCTTGGCGGCGGCGTAGGCGTCCATGGTGCCGTGGTAGTCGAGGTGGTCGGGCGTGAGGTTGGTGAACACGCCCACGTCGAAGTCGACGTGCGAGGCGCGCTGCTGCACGAGCGCGTGGCTGCTCACCTCCATCACGGCGGCGGAGAGGTTGTCGTCCACCATGCGCGCCAGCAGGCGCTGCAGCTCGACGGCGTCGGGCGTGGTGTTGGGCAGCGGCTCGTGGCGCTGGCCGATCCACGCGCCCAGCGTGCCGATGAGCCCCGCGCCGCGGCCGTCCATGTTGAGGATGGAGCGCAGCATGAAGGAGGTGGTGGTCTTGCCGTTGGTGCCGGTGATGCCCACGACGTCGAGGCGCTTGCTGGGCTGGCCGAAGAAGCGATCGGCCAGGATGGCCTTGGCGGCGGGCACGTCGCTCACGCCCACGAAGGCCGTCTGCGGCGGGAGCTCGGCCGGGCGGTCGGCCACCACGGCCACGGCGCCGCGCTCCACGGCCTCGTGCGCGAAGCGCAGGCCGTCCGCGCGCGCACCCGCCGCGGCGAAGAACAGATCGCCCGGCCGCGCGCAGCGGCTGTCGATGCACAGGCCGCTGACGCGTGCGTCGGGCCCGGCGTGCTCCACCGCCGGCAACGCGTCGTGCAGCGGTTCGAGAAGCTCGGTGAGGACCATGGAGTTCACGCTGGTCCTCATTAGGCGCCGAAAAATCGCGGATTCAAGCGTGGTCATCGGGCCTCCGCGATCCCGAGGTACGGCAGCACGCGATTCAAGATGGCACCCGTGACCGGAGCCACGGTCTGGGCGGCGAAGCGGAAGCCCTGCGGCTGCTCGATCGCGACCACCAGCGCGACCTGCGGTGCGTCGGCCGGGACGAGGGCGATGAAGGAGTGCGTCTCGCCCGACTTGGCCTCCTTGCGGCCGGGGATCGGGTCGTGGACGGTCGTGCCGGTCTTGCCGGCCACCGCCACCCCCTTCACGCCGGCCGCCTTGGCCTGGCCCTTGTCCACGACGGCCTGCATGTACCCGCGGATCAGGTCCGTGGTCTCCGGCAGGAACACGCGCACGGCGGCCTCCTGGGGCACCTCGATGCGTCGGCCGCCCTCGTCCAGGAAGGCCCGCACCAGCCGCGGCCGGCGCCACTGGCCCTCGGCCAGCGTGGCCGTGATGGCCGCCATCTGCAGCGGCGTGACCGAGATCTCGTGCCCGAAGGACACCGAGACCAGCGTGTAGTTGCGCGTCCACTGGGACAGGGGCGTCAGCAGGCCGGCCGACTCGCCGGCGATGGGGACGCCCGTGGTCTGCGGCACCCCCAGGCGGCACAGGATGTCGTAGACCGGCCGCATGCGCTCGGTGTCCTTCTCGCTGCCCTCGGGCACCAGCTTCGTCAGGATGTTGGACATGCCGATGTTGCTGGAGTGGACGATGATGTCCTCGAGCGTGGCGCTGCCGCCCTCGATGGGGTGCGTGTCCCTGACGACGCGCTTGCCGAAGACCCCCCGCTTCGCGCTGCAGTCGATCTTCGCCCCCGGCTCGACCAGCCCGAGGTCGAGGGCGGTGGCCAGCATGACCGGCTTGAAGGTGGAGCCCGGCGAGTAGACCGTCTGCGCGGGCCGGAAGATCTGGGCCGCGTCGGTCCAGGTGCGGCCGTCGGTCGGGTCGAGGCCGGGCACCGAGGCCATCCCCAGGATGTCGCCGGTGGCCACGTCGAGCATCACCGCGCTGCCGCCCACGGCCTTCAGGCGCGTGCAGCCGGCGGCCAGCTCCTCGGCCAGCACGCGCTGCACCACGCTGTCGATGGTCAGCTCGACGTCGTAGCCGGCCAGCGAGGGCCGCGGCTCCTGCTCGGCGGTGGCGACGCGGAAGGAGCCCAGGCGCTGGTGTGGATAGGTGCCGTCCGCGCCGCAGGCCAGCACCTTCTCGAGGCCCAGCTCGAGGCCGAAGGCGCCGTGGCCCTCGAAGTTGACCACGCCCAGCAGGTTGCCGGCGGCGGATCCCGCCGGGTAGCGGCGCTCCCAGCGCGGCTCGAGGCCGATGCGCCGCAGGTCGCCGTCGCGCAGGCCCATGAGCGCGTCGATGGCGCTCGCGTCGGTGACCGGCTCGCCCACGTAGCCCTGCTGCGGGCGGCCGTCGTCGCCGGTGCGCAGGAGCTGGGGCGCGATGGCCGCGGCGGGCAGGCCCAGCAGCGGCGCGAGGCGCTGGCTGATGGTCGAGACGCTGCGCGCCACCTGCTCCTGCGTCCGCGCCAGGCGGCCGTCGTGCGTGATGTCGCGGGCGTAGGCCGTGACGCGCACCTGCTCCACCGAGTCGGCCACGATCTGGCCGTGCCGGTCGCGCAGGGCCCCGCGGCGCGCGAGGTCCAGGCTGGCGCCGTCGGCCAGGCGGTCGCGGCGCTCGAGCGCGTCGTCCGCGCCGGCCACCTGCAGCCAGACGAGGCGCAGCACGAGGCCGCCCAGCGCCACCATGAGGATGGCCGAGAACACGTACACGAGCCGGCGGGCGCGGAGCATCATGAGCGGGCGGTCCCCTTCTTCTTGACTTCGCCTTCGGTCGCGGCGCGATCGCGCGAGCCGAGCTGGTGGCTGGCCTGCTGCAGCTGCAGCGACAGGTCGTGGGCGTGGCGGCGCAGCGACAGGCGCACGTGCTCGCGCTGCATGAGCGCTTCGCCCTCCTGCACGGCCTGGGCGCGGATCGAGATGGTCAGCAGTGCGAGGCACAGCAGGGCGCAGGCGGCCAGCGCGGGCCGCCACGGGAACGTCCCGCGGTCGCTCATGACGCTCCCTTGGCCAGGGCGCGCAGGCGCGCGCTCCGGCTGCGGCGGTTGCTGCGCTGCTCCTCGCGTCCCGGCACGATCGGCCGGCGCGTGAGCAGGCGGTGCCCCTCACGCGCCGCGCGCGCGAAGGCCTCCTTGACGAGGCGGTCCTCGCCGGAATGGAAGCTGATGACGGCCAGGCGTCCGCCGGGCGGCAGGAGCGCCAGCGCCAGCGGCAGGGCCTCGCGCAGCTGGCCCAGCTCGTCGTTCACGGCCATGCGCAGCGCCTGGAAGGTGCGCGTGGCGGGGTGCACCTTGCCGCCGCGGCGGCCGAGCGCCTCCTCCACCACGCCGCGCAGGTCGCCCGTGGTGCGGAAGGGGCGCGTGCGCCGGCGGGCCACGATGGCGCGCGCGATGCGCTCGGCAGCCGGCTCGTCGGCCAGCTCGCGCAGCAGGCGCGCCAGCTCGGCCTCGTCGACCTGCGCCAGCAGCTGCTGCGCGCCCTGCGCCTGGCGCGCGTCCATGCGCATGTCGAGGCGCGCGTCCTCGCGCAGCGAGAAGCCGCGCTCCGCGTCGTCGAGCTGCATGGACGACAGGCCGAGGTCCATGAGGATCGCGTCGGGCCGCAGGCCCTCCCCTGCGAGCTGGCGCAGCGCCGTGACGAAGTCACCGTGCAGCAGGCGCACGCGCGGGCCGAAAGGCAGCAGCCGCTCACGCGCCAGCTCGAGCGCCGAGGCGTCGCGGTCCACTCCAACGACGCTGCCCGTGGGCGCCGACGCCAGCAGAAAGGCCTCTGCATGGCCACCGGCGCCCACGGTCAGGTCGAGGAGAACACGTTCCGGAGCGGGCTCGACCAGCGCGAGCACGTCTCCCGCCATCACCGAGACGTGGCGCGGTCGATCCCCAGTCATGGCCAGACTCCCGCTCACCGGAACACGTCCTTCGCATGCTTCTCGTAGTCGGATTGCGTGCGCGCCTGGCGCTCGCCCCAGGCGCCCGGCGCCCACAGCTCCACGCGGCGCCCCACGCCCGCGAACACGACCTTGTCCGCGATGCCCGCGCGCTCCTTGAGCGGCTGCGGCAGCAGCAGGCGCCCGCTGCGGTCGATCGCGCAGGTCTCGGCGCTGCTGTAGAAGTTGCGCTGGACCTCACGCGTGCCTTCCTCACCCAGCGGGCTGCTCTCGATCGCCTGGCCCGCCGCCGCGAAGCCCGCGGGCGTGTACAGGAACAGGCAGCGGTCGAGCCCGACGGTGATGACCACCTCGTCGGGCGACCCCAGCTCGCGCAGCGTCTCGACGATCTTGCGCGGGACCGAGACGCGGTTCTTCCCGTCGACCGCGTGCACGAAGCTGCCCGTGAAGAGGTTCATCGTTTCCCTGGCGACACCGCCGCATGGCCTCGGAAAGCGGTTCCCATTCTATCCCACTTCATGGGTAATCTAGGGTCCGAAGCGCCGGATAACGGGTGAATCGTGCCGGGAACTTCGGGAGTGGTTCAAAGCAACCACTTTTGGGCGGCAGCGCGGCCCGGGATGGGCGCACGCAAGGAGGGAGACCGGCTCGGTCCGGGCGCCAGGCCCGGGGGGAACCCGGCTCAGGCCGCCGGCGGCTCGGGCGGCGCGGCGGCGGTGGCCTGCAGGTCGGGCAGGTCGCCCTCGGCGAAGTCGGCCTGCAGCAGCCGCGAGAGGTGCTCGCGCACGGCCAGCATGTCGTCGGCAGACAGGTAAGGGGCCGGGACGTCGAAGGACGGCTGACCCGTGCCGCGGCTCACCACCATGACCTCGCGGCCGGCGCGGACCTCGAAGCCGTGCAGCTTGAGGAAGCGCTTGCGAACCAGAACCAGCGCCACCAGGTAGGACAGGCGCCGGTAGATCTCGTCGCCGCGCTGGAGCATGCGGGTGAAGAGCTCGCGCAGCAGGGCGTAGTCCACCACCGGCCGGCGTTCGTGCGAGTCGGGCAGGCGGCGGCGCCAGAAGAAGGCGTCGGCCAGGTTCTCCTCAGCCGCCCCACAGGTTTCGCACAGGTCGCGGCGCTCGGGGCCGGCGGGCAGCCAGCGGAAGGACGTCGTGACCAGGTCGCCGGTGAGCAGCGCGGCCTGGCAGCCGGCGCACTGGCGGCCGGCGGAGGGGATCTTCCAGGCGTCGGTCAGGCTCACGGGCGGCGGACCCTCGCGGTGGAGCGGCGACGCTAGCACACCCGGCGGGGAGCGGCCAGCGCGACGCATGGAAGCCCTCGTCCGCCGGGTTGCTAGTGTGGGCGGCCGCACCATGGCCGCTCCCTTCACGCACCTGCACGTCCACAGCCACTACTCGCTGCTCGACGGCGCCATCGACATCGACGGCCTCGTCGGGGAAGCCGTGCGCCTCGGCATGGGCGCGCTGGCGCTCACCGACCACGGCAACCTGTTCGGCGCGATCGAGTTCTACGCCAAGGCGCGCAAGGCGGGCATCAACCCCATCCTGGGCTGCGAGGCCTACCTCGTGAACGGCGACGCCACCGCGCCGCGCGAGGAGGGCGACAAGTCGCCGCGCCACCACGTCACGCTGCTGGCGCGCGACCGCCGCGGCTGGGAGAACCTCTCGCGCCTGTCGTCGCTGAGCTGGACGAAGGGCCTCCAGCGCAAGC
Source organism: Planctomycetota bacterium (assembly GCA_036274635.1). GTDB lineage: Bacteria > Planctomycetota > B15-G4 > B15-G4 > B15-G4 > DASUFI01. The sequence goes on along the minus strand of DASUFI010000009.1, from coordinate 30,942 downwards.
CGCGGCTGGACAAGACCATGCTGGCTGCGCACCACGAGGGCCTGCTGGCGCTGTCGGGCTGCATGTCGGGCGAGGTCGCGCAGCAGGTGCTCGCGGGCAAGCTCGACGACGCCTGCCGCACGGCGCTGCAGTACGCCGACCTGTTCGGGCGCGACAGCTTCTGGCTCGAGGTCATGAGCAACGGGCTGCCGCAGCAGGCGGTCATCCGCGACGGCCTCACGGAGGTGTCGCGCCGCACCGGCCTGCCGCTCGTGGCCACCAACGACATCCACTACCGCTGCCCCGGCGACGCCAAGGCGCAGGACGCGCTCATCTGCATCGCCACCGGCCAGCGCATGCACGACGAGCAGCGCCGCTTCCGCATCGAGACCGACCAGCTGCACTTCCGCAGCAGCCAGGAGATGGCGCAGCTCTTCGGCGAGGACAGCCAGGCCTACCGCAGCACGGCCGAGATCGCCTCGCGCTGCGACATCCGCCTCGATCTCGGCACCATGCACCTGCCGCGCTTCGAGATCCCCGGCGGCGAGCCGCCCGAGGCCTTCCTGCGCCGCCTGTGCGAGGACGGCCTGCGCCGCCGCTACGGCGAGCTGACCGCGCCGGTGCGCGAGCGCTTCGAGACCGAGTTCGCGGTCATCACGAAGATGGGCTTCGTGAGCTACTTCCTCATCGTCTGGGACCTGATCCGCTTCGCGCGCGAGAACGGCATCCCGGTGGGCCCGGGGCGCGGCTCGGCGGCCGGCTCCATCGTGGCCTACGCGCTGGAGATCACGCAGCTGGACCCGCTGCGCTACGACCTGCTCTTCGAGCGCTTCCTCAACGCCGACCGCATCTCGATGCCGGACATCGACATCGACTTCTGCCGCGACCGGCGCGAGGAAGTCATCGAGTACGCGCGGCGCCGCTACGGCAGCGAGCAGGTGTGCCAGATCGTCACCTTCGGCACGCTGGCGGCCAAGGCCGCGATCCGCGACGCCGGCCGCGTGCTGGACGTGCCGCTGCCCGAGGTCGACCGGCTGGCCAAGCGCATCCCCGACGGCCCGAACAAGTCGCTCAAGGAGGCGGTCGAGGCGGACAAGGAGCTGGCCTCGATGTTCGAGGGCAGCGAGCAGCTGAGGGAGCTGCTGGACGTGGGCCTGCGCATCGAGGGCATGGTGCGCAACACGAGCACCCACGCGGCGGGCGTGGTCATCACCGACCGCCCCCTCATGGACCTGGTGCCGCTGTGCGTGGTGCAGGGCCAGGTCAACACGCAGCTGCCGATGAACGACCTCGAGTCCATCGGCCTGCTCAAGATGGACTTCCTCGGGCTCAAGAACCTGACCATCCTGGAGAAGGTGCGCACCATCGTGCGCGACAGCCACGGGGTGGAGGTGGACTTCGACGCCCTGCCGCTGGACGACGCCGCCAGCTACGCGCTGCTCAAGCGCGGCGACGTGACCGGCGTGTTCCAGCTCGAGTCGTCGGGCATGCGCGAGCTGGTCATGCGCCTGCAGCCGGACTGCTTCGAGGACATCATCGCGCTCATCGCGCTGTACCGTCCCGGGCCGCTGCAGTCGGGCATGGTGGACAGCTTCGTGCGCCGCAAGCACGGGCAGGAGCCCATCCGCCACGATCATCCGCTCATGGAGCCGCTGCTGCGCGACACCTACGGCACGCTGGTCTACCAGGAGCAGGTCATGCGCCTGGCCCAGGTGCTGGCGGGCATGTCGCTCAACGACGCGGACGGCCTGCGCAAGGCCATGGGCAAGAAGGACAAGAAGCGCATGGGCAGCTACGAGGAGAAGTTCCTCAAGGGCTGCGCCGGCAAGGGCCTGGCCGCGCCCGTCGCGGCCAAGATCTGGTCGGACATGAGCCGCTTCGCGGAGTACGGCTTCAACAAGAGCCACTCCGCCGCCTACGGCCTGATCACCTTCCGCACGGCCTACATGAAGGCCCACTGGCCGGGCGAGTTCCTGTGCGCGCTCATGTCCTGCGACGCCGACAACACGGACAAGGTCGCGGAGTACGTCGAGGAGTGCCGCCGCGGCCAGCGGCCCGTGCTGGCGCCCGACGCCAATTCCTCCTGGGCCGACTTCCGCCTCGAGGGCGAGGCCGTGCGCTACGGCCTGGGCGCGATCAAGGGCGTGGGCGGGCGCGTGGTCGAGGCCCTGCTGGCCGCGCGCGCCCTGGCCGGCGGCCGCTTCCGCTCGCTCGCCGACCTGCTCGACCGCCTCGACGCGCGCGCCCTCAACCGCGCCGCCTTCGACGCGCTGGTCAAGGCCGGCACCTTCGACGCCCTCGAGCGCAACCGCGCCGCGCTGCTGGCCAGCTCCGAGCGCCTGCTGCGCGACGCGGCGCGCGCGCAGCAGGACCGCCTCTCGGGCCAGTCACAGCTCTTCGGCGGCGCGGCGGCGGCGGCGCTGGAGGTGCGCCTCGAGCGCGCCGCGGCCCCCGCCGCGCGTGACGTGCTCGAGATGGAGAAGGAGGCGCTGGGCCTGTGGATCTCGGTGGACCCGCTGGCCGAGGTGCGCAGCCTGCTGCACCTGCTCTGCAGCCACGACATGGCCGCGCTGCGCGAGCTGGACGACCGCGCAGAGGTCTGTGTCGGCGGCCTGGTCACGGCGCTGCGCACGACGGTCAGCAGCAAGGGACGCTCGGCCGGCCAGCCCATGGCCATGTTCCGCGTGCTGGGCCCGGGCGGAGGCGCCAACGCGGTCATCTTCCCGCGCAGCTATCAGCGCTACCGCGATCTGCTGCGCGACGACGCGACCGTGATCCTGCGCGCCACCCTCGACCGCACGCGCGACGAGCCCGCCCTGCTGGTGAACGAGGTCCTGGACATCGCCGACCCGGCCGTCGGCGCAGGCCGGCGCCTGCTGCTCGAGGTGCGCGGGGGGACGCCGGACGAGGTGCACCTGCGCCTCGATGCCCTGCGCGAGATCCTCCCGCGCCATCCGGGCCCCACCGAGACCTACCTCGTGGTCGAGCGCGAGGAGGGGCGGCTGGCCACCTTCCGCCTCGGCGAGCAGCACCGCGTGGCACTGTCGGTGCCGCTGCTGGCCGCGCTGGAGGAGACGCTGGGCGCCGGGCGCATCCACGCCCGCTGACCCCCGGCGTCAGGTGCGCGGCGGCGGGGGCAGCGTCCCGAGCGGAGAGGTCTCGCCGTCGGGGCCGGGCTGCTCGGGCGGCGCGGGCTGCTCCGTCGGCGCGGGCGGAGGCTCCGGCGGCTGCGCCGCGGAGGACTCGGCTTCCTGGTAGTCATCGCCCATGAAGTCGACGCCGAAGAAGCCCACCACGAAGTCCACGAACTCGACCGGGCGGAAGCCCAGGCGCACGCCGAGGAAGCCCAGGAAGATGTCGCCCTCGAACAGGCCCCAGTCGCGCGGCAGCGGCGGGCCGTCGCGGGAGGCCTCCCACAGCGTGGCGCGCGTGGGGCTGCCCAGCGTGGCGAGCGGGTTGGGGTCGCCCTGCTGCTGGCGCAGGTCGTGCCAGCTGATCTCGCGCCTGTCCTCGGGGATGATGAAGGCGCCGCTGGTCTCGCGCGAGTTGGGCGGGTGGCGGCCCCATTCGCGCAGGCAGGGCTCCCAGGGCGTGGGGTACTCGCCCTCGCCCGAGGGCGCGTCGCGGCGCACTTCCCAGCGGTAGACCAGCGGGATCGAGCCCAGCTCGGGCAGGTCCGAGCCGCGCGGACGCGGCGGCACGCAGCCCATGTCCACCACGAAGGGCGCCCACGGGAAGCAGGCGCTGTACTCGTGCCAGATGCCGTGGAAGGTGCGGTCCTCGTAGCCGAAGCGGTAGCAGACCACCGGCGAGAGGCCGATGCCCACGTGGAAGAGGGCCGTGGCGCGCAGCGAGATCGAGGCGCCCCAGCCCCAGCCGCCCGACATGGGGATCGCATCGCCGAGGTCGGCGGCGCGGCTGCGCCAGTAGGGCGAGAGCGGCGAGCATCCGGCGGCCAGCAGCAGCGGCAGCAGCAGTGCGGCCGCCCGCGGGCGCATCAGGAATCCGCCTTGGCCGCCTTCTCGGTCGTCTTCTTCGTGGCCCCCTCGGTGCTGGGCTTGGCCTTCGGCACCGGCACGTGGTTGACCAGCTCGAGGAAGCACTTGTCGCCCTTGTCGCCGAGGCGCTTGGTGCCGAGGCGCACGATGCGCGTGTAGCCTCCGGGGCGGTCCTTGAAGGACGGGCCGATGGTGTCGAAGAGCCGCGCCACGATGGCGCGCTGGTGCAGCCGCGCCGTGGCCTGGCGCACGCGGTGCAGGGTCTTGACCTTGCCCAGCGTGATCATCTGCTCGGCCAGCGCGCGGTACTCCTTGGCCTTGGGCACCGTGGTCGTGATGCGGCCGTGCTCGAAGAGCGCGGCCACCAGGTTGCTGCCGAGCGCGCGGCGGTGCTTGGTGCTGCGCCCCAGCCGGCGGCCCTTGATGCGGTGTCTCATGGTCGGTCCTTTCGCGCCGGCGGTGCGGCGCTCAGCTCCCCGAGCCCTGCAACTCGGCCGACAGCGTCATGCCCAGCGAGAGGTTCATGGAGGCCAGCTTCTTCTTGATCTCGTTCAGCGACGTCTTGCCGAAGTTGCGCACGCGCAGCAGCTCGGCCTCGGTACGCTGCACCAGGTCCCCCACCGTGCGGATGTTCTCGCTGTCCAGGCAGTGGCGGCTGCGCACGGACAGGTCGAGGTCCTCGATGCTGGTGGCCAGCACGCCCTTGAGCTTGTCCAGCTCGCCGCTGCCGACGCCCACCATGCCCGGCCGGGCCTCGTCGGCGGGCACGGCCTTGTCGGTGTCGTAGTAGTGCACGAAGGCGTTGAGGTGCTTCCTGTAGATGCGCGAGGCCTCCACCAGCGCGTCCTCGGGCGACACGGTGCCGTCGGTCCACACCTCGAGCACCAGCCGGTCGTAGTTGGTGATCTTGCCGACGCGCGTCTCCTCGATGCGGTAGCGCACGCGCGTCACCGGCGAGAAGTTGCTGTCGATGGAGATGACGCCGATGACGCGCTCCTCCGACTCGTGCTCCTCGGCCGTGACGTAGCCGCGGCCACGGGCCACGGTGATCGTCAGCCCGACGGCCACGTCCTCGGTGAGCGTGCAGATGACGTGCTCGGGGTTCAGGATGCGCACGCCGGCCATCGGCTCGATGTCGCCGGCCTTGAGCTCGCCCTTCTTGGAGCGCGCGGCGCGCAGCTCCACGCGGTCGGAGGCCTCCAGCTCGACCAGCAAGCCCTTGAGGTTCAGGACGACGTCCGTGACGTCCTCCATCACGCCCTTGATCGTGCTGAACTCGTGCTGCACGCCGTCGATCTGCACGGACGTCACCGCGAAGCCCTCGATGGACGAGAGCAGCACGCGGCGCAGGCCGTTGCCGATGGTGTGGCCGAAGCCCTTCTCGAACGGCTCGATGGTGAACTCGCCGTAGCCGTCCGTGAGCGAATCGCGTTCCACGACCACGGTCGACGGCAGCTCGAAGTTGCGCCAGCGGATCCTCATGCTTGCTCCTGCTCCTCGGCGCGCCGCGGGGCGCGCTGCGATGCGTTTCCTGCGGGGGTCGAGGCTACTTGGACATCAGCTCGACGATGAGCTGCTCGCGGACGTCGAAGGCGACGTCGGTGCGCGCCGGCAGCGCGGTGACGCGGCCCTCGAGGGCCGTGTTGTCGCGTTCCAGCCAGGCGGGCATCGGGTAGCTGCTGCGCTGCTCGAGCGCGTCCTTGACGTGCTTGCGGATGGGCTCGCGCGCGCTCACCGAGAGGCGGTCGCCCGGCCGCAGCTGGGCGGACGGGACGTCGCAGCGCCGGCCGTTGACGTGCACGTGGCCGTGGGTCACGAGCTGGCGCGCGCCGCGGCGGCTGGTGGTGAAGCCCAGCGCGAAGACCGCGTTGTCCAGCCGGCGCTCCAGCAGCGTGAGCAGGTTCTCGCCGGTGTTGCCGGCCATGCGCGAGGCCCACTCGAAGTACTTGGAGAACTGCCGGTCGGGCACGCCGTAGAAGCGCTTGAGGCGCTGCTTCTCGCGCAGCTGCGTGCGGTACTCGGAGTGGCGCGTGCGCGCCCAGGGGTGCTGGCCGGGCGGGAAGTTGCGCTTGGTCAGCGCGCACTTGCTGGTCTCGCAGCGGCTGGCCTTGAGGAAGAGCTTCACGCCCTCCCGGCGGCACAGCTTGCAGGCGCTCGTCTTGCTGGACATGGTTCGGTGGACTCCGGGTCAGACGCGGCGCCGCTTGCGCGGGCGGCAGCCGTTGTGAGGGACGGGCGTGCGGTCCTCGATGGCCTTCACCTTGAGGCCGGCCTGCGCCAGGGCGCGCACGGCGGACTCGCGGCCGGAGCCGGGGCCGCGCACGCGGACCTCGACGTCCTTGATGCCCAGCTTCAGCGCCTTGCCGGCGGCGCGCTCGGCCGCCTTCTGCGCGGCGAAGGGCGTGCTCTTGCGGCTGCCCTTGTAGCCCGCGCTGCCGGCGCTGTCCCACACCAGGATCTCGCCGTTGTGCGGGTCGCTGAAGCTGACGATGGTGTTGTTGAAGGTCGCCTTGATGTTGACGACCGCGCGCGAGAGGGCTCGGCGCATCTTCTTCGGTCCGGTGGCCATGGTTCTCCTGGGATCAGCCGAGCTGCTTGACCGACTTCTTGCCGGCCACGGTCTTGCGCGGGCCCTTGCGCGTGCGGGCGTTGCTCTGGGTGTTCTGCCCGCGCACCGGCAGGCCCTTCATGTGCCGGATGCCCCGGTAGCAGCGGATGTCCTTGAGGCGCTGGATGTTCTGGCTGGTCTGCCGGCGCAGAGCGCCCTCGACCACGAAGCTCTTCTCCAGCATGTGCGCGATGTGCTGCACGTCCTCCTCGGTGAGGTCCTTGGCGCGCAGCTCGGGCTTGAACTGCAGCTGCTTGCAGACCTTCTTCGCGGTGGTGTTGCCCACCCCGTAGATGTAGGTCAGCGCGATCTCCACGCGCTTGTTGTTCGGCACGTCGACGCCCACGATTCTCGGCATGCTGCTCCTACCTTCCCTGGCGCTGCTTGTGGCGCGGATTGCTGCACACCACGCGAACCACGCCGAAGCGCTTCACGATCTTGCAGTTCTCGCAGATCCTGCGGACCGAGGCCCTGACCTTCATGCTGCGTCCTGCTCCTTCACGTCGAGGCCCCGCGATAGACGATGCGCCCCTTGGAGAGGTCGTAGGGGCTGACCTCCACCGTCACCGTGTCCCCGGGCAGGATGCGGATGTAGTGCATGCGCATCTTGCCCGAGACGTGGGCGATGAGTTGATGTCCGTTGTCCAGCTGCACGCGGAAGACGGCGTTGGGCAGGGCCTCCACCACCTTGGCCGTGACGCGCAGAGCCGCCGCTCGTGCCATCTTCACGCGCGCCTCCCGGCGCCCGCGGTCGTCGCGCCCAGGCTCGCGAGCAGGTCGCGCTCGACGTCCGCGACCTCGCGGTCGCCGTCCACGCGCACCAGCAGCCCCTGGTCCCGGTAGTAGGCGACGAGCGGCTCGGTCTGGCGGTGGTAGACCGCCAGGCGCTCCTGCACCACCTCCGGCTTGTCGTCCGCGCGCTGCACGAGCGCGCCGCCGCAGTCGTCGCAGACGCCCGGCTTGCGCGGCGGCAGGAAGTCCAGCTGGTAGTTGCGGCCGCAGCCGCCGCAGGTGCGCCGGCCCGAGAGCCGCGCGACGAGCCGGGCGTCGTCCACGTCGATGTCCACCACGATCTCCAAAGGCAGGCGCAGCGCCGCGAGGCGCTTGTCGAGCTCGCGGGCCTGCGCGACGTTGCGCGGGAAGCCGTCGAGCACGAAGCCCGTCGTGCGCGCGTCGAGCCGCTCGAAGAGGACGCCGAAGACCACGTCGTCGGGCACGAGGCGCCCGGCGTCCATGTGCCCCTTGGCGGCCTTGCCGGCCGGCGTGCCCGCGGCCACCGCGGCGCGCAGCATGTCGCCGGTGGAGAGGTGCGCGAGGCCCTCGCGGGCCGCGAGGAGCTTGGCTTGCGTGCCCTTGCCGGCCCCCGGCGCGCCCAGCAGCACGATGCGGCGCTTCACGCGGCCCCCTTGCCGGCCGAGCGCGCCCAGCCGGCGCCGCTGCCGCCGAGGCCCTCGTAGCGTCGCATGACCAGCATCGAGTTGACCTTGTCGACGAGGTCGAGCACCACGCCCACCACGATGAGGATGGACGTGCCGCCCAGGAAGACCGCCATCTCCACCGGCATGTTGGGCACGTTGCTGGACAGCACCTGCGGCAGCACCGCGATGACGACCAGGAAGGCGCCGCCCGCGAGCGTGACGCGGAACATGACGTGCTCGAGGTACTCGGCCGTGCGCGCGCCGGGCCGCAGGCCGGGCACGAAGCCGCCGTACTCCTTGAGGTTGTCCGCGATCTCCTTGGGCTGGAACATCAGCGACGTCCAGAAGAAGGAGAACACGAACACGAGCGCGGAGTAGAAGAGGATGTACCAGAAGCCGCCCCACCGGAAGGCCGACTGCCACCAGGTGGTGCCGAAGACCTTGTCCATCACCGTGGGCACGATGAACAGGAAGGAGGCGAAGATGATGGGCATCACGCCGGCCTGGTTCACCTTGAGCGGCAGGTAGTGCCGCTGGCCGCCGTAGACGCGGCGGCCGCGCATCTGCCGGCCCTGCTGGATGGGGATGCGTCTCTGCGCCCGCGTCACGAACACGATCGCGGCCGTGATGAGGATGTACAGCACGATGAGCTGCGCGATGGGCTGGATCCACGCGTTGCCGCCCAGGTTCTCCGCCGCCGTGGCCGTGGCCACGTGCGAGAGCATGGTGGGCAGGCGCGCGACGATGCCGGCCATGATGATGAGCGAGGTGCCGTTGCCGACGCCGTACTCCGTGATCTGCTCGCCGATCCACATGACGATGAGCGTGCCCGTCGTCAGCGTCAGCACCACGCCCAGCTTGTAGTACCACTCGGCGTAGAGCCCGGGGTCGACCACGTTGGACGTGGCGGCGTCGCCCAGCTGGCCGTACACCAGGAACAGCGCCTGGATGATGCAGATGGGCACCGTCGCGTAGCGCGTGTACTGGTTGATGATGCGCTGCCCGGCCTGCCCCTCCTTGGACAGCGCCTCGAGCTGCGGCACGACCTTGACCAGCAGCGAGAAGATGATGGACGAGCTGATGTAGGGCATCACGCCCAGCGTGAACAGCATGCACGAGCCCAGCGCACCGCCCGACAGGGCGTTCATGATCCCGAAGGCGAAGCCTCCCTGCATCTGCTGCTGGTACTTGAGCAGCACCGCGTAGTTCACGCCCGGGATGGGCACGTGGAACCCGACGCGGTACGCCAGCAGCAGCCCCAGCGTGACCAGGACCTTCTTCCTGATCTCGGGCACGCGGAAGAGATTGAGGAAGCCGGTGATCATCAGGCCGCGGTTCCGTCCCCGCCGGACGCCTGGATGGTCTCGACGCTGCCGCCCGCGGCCTCGATCTTGGCCCGCGCGCTGGCCGACGCGCGGTGGCAGCGCACCTTGAAGGCCACGCCCACCTCGCCGTCGCCCAGCAGCTTGAGCTGCGAGGCGTTCTTCTTGACCAGCAGCGCCGCCTTGACCACGTCGAGGTCGACCTCGCCGCCCTCGGGGAAGGCGCGCGCCAGGTCGCCGACGTTCACGATGGTGTAGGTCTGGCGGAACATGGCGTTGGTGAAGCCGCGCTTGGGCAGGCGGCGATAGAGCGGCATCTGGCCGCCCTCGTGCCCGAGCCCGCCGCCCGTGCCCGAGCGGCTGCCCTGGCCCTTGTTGCCCTTGCCCGCGGTGCAGCCGCGGCCGCTGCCCGGCCCGCGACCGACGCGGCGGCCCTTCTTGAGGGCGCTGCCCGCCGACTTGACGTCCTGCAGGTTCACGTGAGCTTGACTCCGCGCAGCGCCTCGACCTGCGCGATGGGCCGCACCTCCTGCAGGCCGCTGAGCGTGGCGCGCAGCAGGTTCACGGGGTTGGCCGAGCCGAGGCTCTTGGTGAGGATGTCGCGCACGCCCGAGAGCTCGAGCACCGCGCGCACCGTGGCGCCCGCGATGATGCCCGTGCCCGGCGCGGCCGGCAGCAGGCGCACCTGCGCGGCGCCGAAGCGCCCCGTCACGGCGTGCTCGATGCTGCCCTTCTTGAGGCTCACGCGGACGAGGTTCTTGTGCGCGTCCTTGACGGCCTTCTCCACCGCCGACGGCACCTCCTTGGCCTTGCCGAAGCCGATGCCCACGCTGCCATGGCGGTCCCCCACCACGACCAGGGCCGAGAAGCTGAAGCGCCGGCCGCCCTTGACGACCTTGGCGCAGCGGTTGACCTTCACCACGGCCTCCTCGTAGAGGCCGGGGCTGTGCACCTGCAGTTCTTCCTTGACCTCGACCATGCGTCCTTTCCTAGAAGCTCAGGCCGCCCTCGCGGGCGCCGTCGGCGAGGGCCTTGATGCGGCCGTGGTAGCGGTACCAGCCGCGATCGAACACGACCTTGCCCACGCCCTTGGCCAGCAGGCGCTTCGCGATGTCCTGCCCGACGACCTTGGCCGACGCGACCTTGGTGCCCGGGAGCTGCTTGCGCAGCTCGGGGTCGAGGGTCGAGCTGGACGCGAGCGTGAGGCCCGCGCCGTCGTCGATGGCCTGCGCGTAGATCTGCTTGCTGGAGCGGTGCACGGTGAGGCGCGGCCGCTCGGCGGTGCCGCGCACGCGCGACCGCACCGAGGCGGCCTTGCGGGTGCGGCGGATGTTGCGGAGATGAGTGGCTCGTTCCATGGCTCGGCTCAGGTGGTGGCCAGCGACTTGCCGACCTTGCGCTTGACGTACTCGCCCTCGTAGCGCACGCCCTTGCCCTTGTAGGGCTCCGGCGGGCGGATGGCGCGGATCTTGGCGGCGAACTCGCCGACCAGCTGCTTGCCCGCGCCCTTGATCACGACCAGCGTGGCCGTGGGCATCTCGATCGTGAGGCCGGCCGGGATCTCGAGCACGCGCGGCTTGCTGAAGCCCAGCGCCAGCACGATCTTCCTGCCCTCGACCTTGGCGTTGTAGCCCACGCCCTGGATGTCGAGGCGCTTCTCGTAGCCCTGCTCGACGCCCTTGACCATGCCTGCGGCCAGCGCGCGATAGAGGCCGTGCAGCGAGCGCTCGCGGCGGCCCTCCTCCTTGCGCGTGAAGACGGCGCGGCGCGCCTTGTCGTCCACGGCCACCTGGATGGACGGGTCGATCGCCTGGCTGAGGCTGTTCTTGCCGGCCTCGACCTTGAGGACGCCCTGGGCGAAGGAGACCTTCGTCCCCTCCTTCCACGTGACCGGTTGCTTTCCGACTCGGCTCATGGCTCTCCGATCACCACACCGTGGCCAGGCGCTCGCCGCCCACGCGGCGCGCACGGCACTCGCGGTCGGAGAGCACGCCCACCGGCGTGCTGTAGATGGCGATGCCCGTGCCGTTGAGCACGCGCTTGAGGTCGTCGACGCCCGCGTAGAGCCGGCGGCCCGGCTTGCTGTCGCGGCGGATCTCGTTGATGAGCTGCTCGCCGTCGGGCCCGTACTTGAGCTTGATGCTGAGCTGCGCCTGGCCCTCGCCCGGGACCACGGACCAGTCCGTGATGAAGCCCTCGCGCTTGAGCACCTCGGCGATGTCGCGCTTCATGCGCGAGGCGGGCATGGTCACCTCGGCGCGGCGCACGTGCAGGGCGTTGCGCACGCGGGTCAGCATGTCGGCGATGGGGTCGGTCATGGTCATGGTCGCGTCCTCACCAGCTGGCCTTGCGCACGCCCGGGATCTCGCCCGCCAGCGCCAGCGAGCGGAAGCAGATGCGGCAGATGCCGAACTTCCGCAGGAAGGCGTGGCTGCGCCCGCACAGGTTGCAGCGCGACTTGCGCCGCGTGCTGAACTTCGGCGTCATCTTGGTCTTGGCGATCCAGCTGGTCTTGCCCACGTCGTTGGTTCCTCGGAAGCTGCGCCTCAGGCGCGCTTCTTCCTCTCCTGCGCTTCCTTCTCGGCCGCCGTGCTGCGGAAGGGCATGCCCAGCCGCTCCAGCAGGTCGAGGCCGACCGCGTCCTGGCCGGCCGTGGTCACGATGGTGATGTTCATCCCCTGGAAGTGCTTGATCTTGTCCAGCTCCATCTCGGGGAAGACGGTCTGGTCGGGAAGGCCCATGTTGTAGTTGCCGCGGCCGTCGAAGCCGCCGCGGGGCAGCCCGCGGAAGTCCTTGATGCGCGGGACCACGACGGTGATCAGGCGGTCGAGGAACTCCCACATGCGCGCGCCGCGCAGCGTGACCACGCAGCCGATGGGCATGCCCTCGCGCAGGTGGAAGTTGGACACGGCCTTGCGCGCCTTGCGCTGCGCGGCCTTCTGGCCCGTGATCATGGTGAGGTCGGCCGCGGCGGCGTCGATGAGCGCCTTGTTCTCGCGCGCGGCGCCCACGCCCATGTTGAGCACGATCTTGCGCAGCCGCGGCGCGGCGTTGACGTTGTCCTCGCCGTGCGCCTGCATGAGCGCCGGACGGATCTCGTCGCGGAAGCGCAGGCGCAGGCGCGGCTCGGGCGGCGGCGCGGAGGGCGCGGCCTTCTCTTTCGGAGCCTTCTCGGCCTTTTCGCCCTTCTCGGCCCGCTCCGCCTTGGCGGCGGCCTTGGCCGCGGCCGCCTCGGCCTTCTCGTGCCGCTCGGCCTTGTCGGCCTTGGCCTTGGCCTTGGCCTCGGCCTTGTCGCTCTTGTCGTCGGGACTCATGCGGCCTCCACCGGCTTGCCGGACGGGCGCATGACGCGCACCTTGCGGCCGTTCTCGACGCGCGCGCCGAGGCGCACGCCCTTGCCGGAGGCCGCGTCGCGGTAGGCGACGTTGCTCACCTGCACCGGGTGCTCGCGCTGCGTGCGCCCGCCCTGCGGGCTGGCCTGGCTCTTGCGCACGTGCTTCCACTTGAGGTTGACGCCCTCGACGACGATGCGGCCGGACTTGGGGATCACGCTCAGCACGCGCCCGGTCTTGCCCTTGTCGACGCCGGCGATGACCACCACGGTGTCGCCCTTCTTCAGCCGCGTCATCAGACGACCTCGCTCGCCAGGCTGATGATCTTCATGAAATTCCTGGTGCGCAGCTCGCGCGCGACGGCGCCGAAGATGCGCGTGCCCACCGGGTTGCCTTCCTTGTCGATGATGACCAGCGCGTTGCGGTCGAAGCGCACGCGGCTGCCGTCGCGGCGGCGGATGTCCTTGCGCGTGCGCACGACGACCGCCCGCACGACCTGGCCCTTCTTGACCGTGGCCGTGGGGATGGACTTCTTGACCGACCCGATGATCACGTCGCCCACCGAGGCGTAGCGGCGCTTGCTGCCGCCCAGCACCTTGAAGCACATCACCGTCTTGGCGCCGGTGTTGTCGGCCACGTCGAGCAGGGTCTGCTGCTGGATCACGGGCGCGTCTCCGCCGGCAGCGGCTGCGTGGCCGAGACCTCGGCGGCGCGCAGCACCTTCGCGAGGCGCCAGCGCTTGAGGCGCGAGATCGGGCGGCAGGCCACGAGCTCGACCGAGTCGCCGGTCCTGGCCTCGTTCTTCTCGTCGTGCGCGTACAGCCGCGTGAAGCGGCGCACGTACTTCTTGTAGACGGGGTGCATGACGCGGCGCTCGACCCGCACGACGATGGTCTTGGCCATCGCGTGGCTGGCCACGATGCCGATGCGCCGGACGGCCTGGCGGCCCCCCTGCGCGTCCTGTTCCGGTGTGTCGCTCATGTCCCTCACGTCCTGTTGGCGGCAGCCGACGCGCGCAGCTCGCGGTCGTGCAGCATGGTCTTGAGCCGGGCGATCTCGCGCCGCAGCGCGGAGATGCGGCTGGGGTTGGCCAGGCCCTCCGAGCTGGACTTGAAGCGCAGATCGAACAGCTCCTTCTGCTTCTGCACGACGTCGAAGCGCAGCTCGGTGTCCTGCTTCTCGCGCAGCTCCTTCATCTGGGCCGAGCGCTTCATCGCACCCTCCGCTTCACCAGGCGCACGCGCAGCGGCAGCTTGTGCGCGACGCGGTTGAGCGCGAGGCGCGCCTGCTCGGCGCCGGTGCCGCCCACCTCGAACAGGACCGTGCCGGGCTTGACCACGGCGGCCCAGAACTCGGGCTCGCCCTTGCCCTTGCCCATGCGCGTCTCGGCCGGGATGCCGGTGACGGGCTTCTGCGGGAACACGCGGCAGGTGACGCGCGCGCCGGGTGCCGCGCGGGCCGCGGCGACGCGCCCGGCCTCGAGCACGCGCGCCGAGACCCAGCCGGCCTCCAGCGACTGCAGCCCGAACTCGCCGAACTCGACCGTGTGGCCGCGCGTGGCGAGGCCGCGCACGCGGCCGCGCTGCGTCTTGCGCCACTTGGTGCGCTTGGGCATCTGCTTCATGACGCGGAGCTCCCCGCGCTGCGCGGCTGCCTCTCGCGGAAGTCCGCGTACTTGCCGCGGTACACCCAGGTCTTCACGCCGATGACGCCATGCGGCGTGCGCGCGATGGCGTAGCCGTAGTCCACCCAGCAGTCGAGCGTGGACAGCGGCACGCTGCCGATGGCCAGCTTCTCGGTGCGCGCGATCTCCGCGCCGCCGAGGCGCCCGGCCACGTTCATCTTGATGCCCAGCGCGCCCGCCTGCATGGTGAGCTGCGCGGCCTTCTTCATGGCGCGGCGGAAGCTGGCGCGGCGCACGAGCTGCTCGCACATGCTCTCGGCCACCAGCTGCGCGGACAGCTCGGGCTTGCTGATCTCCACCGTGCGGATGGCCACCGGCTTGTTGCTGATGTTCGTGAGCTGCTCGGACAGCTTGTCCACCTGCGCGCCGCGGCGCCCGATGAGCAGGCCCGGCCGCGCGGTGTGGATGATGACCGTGACCCGCTCGCGGGTGCGCTCGATGTCGATGCGCGGCACCGCGGCCGAGTGGTACTCCTTCTTGACGAAGCGCCGGATGCGCTGGTCCTCGAGGAGCAGCGCGGAGAAGTCCTTCTTCCCCGCGTACCAGCGGCTGCGCCACGGCTCGGTGATGCCGACGCGGAAGCCGACCGGCGAGACCTTCTGGCCCATGGTTCAGCCGTCCTTCTTCTTCTTGGTGGTCTTCTTGGCCGGGGCGCCTTCGGCCTTGGCCGCGCCCTTGGGGGCGGTCTTGGCCTTGGGCTTGGCAGGCGCCTTGCGCGCGGGCTTCGCGCGAGCCTCGGCGGCGGGTGCGTCGGTGGCCGGCGCGGACTCGCCGCGGGACCGGGCCAGCGCGCCGGCCGGCTGCAGCGCCACGTACATGTGGCTGGTGCGCTTCTTGATGGGCATCGCGCGGCCGCGGCTGCCGGCCTTCCAGCGGACGAAGCCGCCGAGCAGCGGACCCTCGTCGACGCGCGCCTCCTTCACCACGAGGTGGTTCGGGTCGACGTTGCCGTCCTGCTCGGCATTCGCCACCGCCGAGCGCACGACCTTGCCCAGCAGGCTGGCGGCGCGCTTGTCGCTGCGGTCGAGGGCGCGCAGCGCGGCGTTCACCGGCAGGCCGCGGATCAGGTCCGCGACCAGGCGCGCCTTGCGCGGCGCCATGCGGGCGTAGCGGTGACTGGCGCGGAAGGCGGGTGCGGTGGCGGGGGGAGTCACTTGCCGGGCGCCTTGGCCGGGGCGGCGGCTGGCGCGGTGGCCGGCCCGCCCTCGGTCTTGGCGGCTTCCTTCTTGTTGGTGTGGCCGCGGAACATGCGCGTGGGCGCGAACTCGCCCAGCTTGTGCCCCACCATGTCCTCCACCACGTACACCTTGGTGTGCTGGCGGCCGTTGTGGACCAGGAAGGTGTGGCCCACGAAGTCGGGCGAGATGGTGCTGGCGCGGGCCCACGTGGTGATGGGGTCGCGCTTGTTGGTGCGCGACATCGCCGCAACCTTCTTCTCGAGGTTGGGGTCGATGAACGGGCCCTTCTTGAGACTGCGGCTCACGCTGGCTCCTACTTCTTCTTGCGCTTGCGCACGATGAGGCGGCCGGAGGTCTTGCGGGGGTTGCGGGTGTGGCCGCCCTTGGCGGACTTGCCCCACGGCGAGCAGGGCGTGCGGCCGGCGCCCATGCGGCCCTCGCCACCACCCAGCGGGTGGGCGTAGGGGCTCATGGCCGAGCCGCGCACGCTGGGCCGGATGCCCTTGTGCCGGTTGCGTCCGGCCTTGCCGATGCTCTCCAGCGCGTGGTCCACGTTGCCCACCTGGCCGTAGGTGGCGCGGCAGTCGACGTGCGCCTTGCGCATCTCGCCGCTGGGCATGATGAGCGTGGCGTAGTCGCCCTCGCGCGAGGCCAGCGAGATGCTCGAGCCCGCGGCGCGGCCGTAGCGCGCGCCCTGCCCGGGCACCGACTCGACGCAGTGCATCGCGCTGCCCAGCGGCATGCGCGAGAGCGGCAGGCAGTTGCCCACGCGCGGCTCGGCGTCGGCGCCGGACATGACCGTGTCGCCCGCCTTGAGCCCGAGCGGCGCGAGGATGTAGTCCTTGCGGCCGTCGGCGTAGTGCAGCAGCGCGATGTTGGCCGAGCGGTACGGGTCGTGCTCGATGGCGTCCACGCGCGCCGGCACGCCATCGTGCCGGCGGCGGAAGTCGACCAGCCTGTACATCTTGCTGGCGCCGCCGCCGCGGCGGCGCGAGGTGATGCGGCCGTGGTTGTTGCGGCCCGAGCTCGTGCGCAGCTTGACGACCAGCGACTTCTCGGGCGCGCGCTTGGCTACGTCCGACTCGCGCAGCACCGTCATGGTGCGGCGGCCGGGCGAGGTGGGCTTGTAGTTGACGATGGGCATGGTCTAGAGGAACTCCACCGAGTCGCCCGCCTTGAGCGTGACGATCGCCCGCTTCCAGTCCGGCATGCGCTTCTTCAGCTTCGCGCGGCCCTTCAGCTTGCCGCTGCGCACCATCGTGCGCACCCCCAGCACCTTGACCTCGAACAGCTCCTCCACCGCGCGCTTGATCTCGGCCTTGTTGGCGCCGGGCGCGACCAGGAAGGTGTAGCCGTTGTGCTTGCCGGTGAGGTCCGTGCCCTTCTCGGTGATGAGCGGGCGGCGGACGATGTCGTGCGCGTCCTTCCTCATGACGTGGCTCCCGCCAGGCGCTGCAGCACGAGGTCCCAGGCGTCGTCGACGAAGACCACGTGGCGGTGCGCGAGGACGTCGTGGGCGTTGAGGTCGGTGGCGCGCGTGACCGTGCAGCCACGCAGGTTGCGGAAGGACTTCCACTGCGTGAGGTCGTGCTTCGGCAGCACGACGCAGGCGGTGCCGTCGCAGCCCAGCGCGGCCAGCGCCGAGGCGGCCGTCTTGGTGGAGGGCTTCTCGAAGGAGGCCTTGAGCGTGCCCACCTCGCCGTCGCGCAGCTTGCCCGCCAGCGCGGAGCGCAGCGCCTCGCGCAGCGCCTTGCGCGGCATGCCGTAGGAGTAGTCGCGCGGCCGCGGGCCGAAGATCACGCCGCCCTTGCGCAGCAGGGGGGAGTTGAAGTCGCCGCGGCGCGCGTTGCCGGTGCCCTTCTGCTTGTAGGGCTTGCGCTCGCTGAAGTTGACCTCGCCGCGCGTCTTGGTCGAGTGCGTGCCGAGGCGCTTGTTGGCCTCGTACATGCGCACCGCCTCGCGCAGCAGCCGCACCTTGACCTTGTCGCCCAGCGGCGCGCCGTCGAGCGTGGCGCTGCCGACCTTGCCCGCGCTCCAGCTCTTGACCGTGGTGGCGCCCGCTGTGCTGGCCTTCGCCTTCGTGCCGGCCTTGCTGCCGCGGGTGGCCATCAGCTCACCGCCTTCTTCTGCTTGGTGCTCTTGCGCACCAGGACCAGGCCGCCGTTGTCGCCCGGCACGGCGCCGGCGACCAGCATCACGTTCTTCTCGGCGTCCACGGAGACCACGGGCAGGTTCTTCATCGTGACGCGCTTGCAGCCCATGCGCGACGCCATGCGCTTGCCCTTGAGCGTGCGCCCGGGGTGCGTGTGCATGCCGATGGAGCCCGGCTTGCGCACGTTGTCGCTGCCGTGCGCCTCGGGGCCGCGGCTGAAGTGGTGCAGCTTGATGGTGCCCTGGAAGCCCTTGCCCTTGCTGGTGCCGATGACGTCCACCATCTCGCCCGGCTGGAACAGGGCGCAGGTGAGCGTCTCGCCGGCCTTGTGCTCGCCCAGCGCCCCGCGCACCTCGCGCAGGTGGCGCTGCGGCGCGACGCCGGCCTTGGTGAAGTGGCCCTTGAGCGGCTTGGACACGAGCTTGGGGCGGATGCTGCCGAAGCCCAGCTGCAGGGCCTCGTAGCCCTCGCGGTCCTTGCCCCGCAGCGCGACCACGGTGTTGGGCCCGAGGTCGAGCACGGTGACCGGCACGCGCTGGCCGTCGGCCAGCCACGTCTGGGTCATGCCGCGCTTGGTGCCGATGAGGGTGTCCATGCTCAGGCCTTCACGCGGATGTCCACGCCCGCGGGGAGCGTGAGCTTGCTGATGGCGTCCACGGTCTTGGACGTGGGCTCGAGGATGTGGATCAGCCGCTTGTGCGTGCGGATCTCGAACTGCTCGCGCGACTTCTTGTCGATGTGCGGCGAGCGCAGCACGGTGTAGCGCTCGACCCGCGTGGGCAGCGGGATCGGCCCCGCGACGCGCGCGCCGGTGCGGCGCGCCCCGTCCGCGATGTCCGCGGCCGACTGGTCGAGCGTCTCGTGGTCGTACGCCTCGAGCCGGATGATGATCTTCTTGGCCTGCATCGTTCGGTCCGCCACCAGCGGAGACGGCTCCGCTACCGGCAAGCTGCGGGTCTGTCGGCACGGCGCACGCGCGCCGGCCGGCTCGGCCCGTTCAGTCCGCCGCGGTCAGCGCCTCAGGGCGGCTGTGCCCTGCGCGCCGACTCGGGGTTTCCCGCACGAGCCGAAAGGGGTCCGATTCTAGGAATTGAGGGTTGCGAGTCAAAGGGTTTCCGGCCCGGAAGGGCCCGTGCGAGCCCGTCGCCGGGCCTCGCCGTCCTCCGATCGATCCCCGCCCATCCGCCTCAGCGCAGCAGGCTGCGCGCCACGTGCTCCGGAACCGCCTCGTAGGCCCGCGGCTCCACCGAGAAGCTGGCCCGGCCCTGGGTCAGGGAGCGCAGGGCGGTGCTGTAGCCGAAGATCTCGGACAGCGGCACGCTGCCGCGCACCACGGCCGTCCCGCCCTCGGCCGTGACCGAGCGCACGCGGGCCCGGCGGCCGTTGAGGTCGGCGTTGACGCCCGGCAGCAGCTCCTGCGGGCTGGTGATCTCGAACTCCATGACCGGCTCGAGCAGCACCGGCCCGGCCGCCGCGAGGGCCTTCTCGAAGGCCATGTGCGCCGCGTGCCCGAAGGCCACCTCGTTGCTGCCCTGCTCGCGGGCGGTGCCCCCCAGCAGCGTGATGCGCACCCCCGAGAGCGGGAAGCCCAGCTCGCCGCCGCCGCCCGCTCCGCCGCGCACCGAGGACTCGATGGCCGGGTGGAACTGCGCCGGAACCTCCTTCTTGTCGATGCGGTTCTCGACGATGACCGGCGCGGCCGCCGCGTCCGGCTCCACGCGCATTCGCACCCCGGCGTACATGCTGCGGCCCGGCAGGATCTTCTCGAACACGGCCTCGGCCTCGCCCGGCGCCGCCACCGTCTGCCTGTAGGCCACGCGCGGCTCGCCCACGCGGATCTGCATCTTGAAGTCGCGCTCGATGCGGTGGCGCAGGATCTCGAGGTGCAGCTCGCCCATGCCGGAGATGATCATCTGCCCCGTCTCGGGGTTGACCGCCCAGGCGAAGGACGGGTCGTCGCGCGCCAGCAGCCCCAGCACGCGCACCAGCTCGTCCTTGTCCTTGAGGCTGTAGGGCTCGATGGACACGGACATGACCGGCTCGGGGAAGCTCATGCCCTCGAGCACGATGGGCGCGTCCTTGGCGCAGAGCGTGTCGCCCGTGGCCGAGTGCTTGAGGCCCACCACGCCCACGATGTCGCCGGCCTCGGCCGACTCCTCGGCCTCCTTCTCGTCCGCGTGCAGCACGTACAGGCGGTTGATGCGCTCGCTCTTGTCCAGGCGCGGGTTCCACACGCTGTCGCCCACGGCGAGCTTGCCGCTGTAGAGGCGCACGAAGGCCAGGTCGCCGCGGCTGTCCCAGGCGGTCTTGAAGATGAGCGCGCACAGCTGGCCGGCCGCGTCGGGCGCGCGCTCCACGGCCTTGCCGTCGCGCGGGTTGGTGCCGCGGGCGGGCCGCGTCTCGAGCGGATCGGGCAGCAGGTCCGTGACCGCGTCCAGCACCGGCTGCACGCCCACGTTGCGGAAGGCGGCCCCGCACAGCGCCGGCACGAAGCGTCCCGCCAGCGTGCCCGCGCGCAGCGCCGCCAGCACCTCCGCCTGGCTCACCTCGTTTTCGCGCTCGAGGAAGGGCTCGGTGAACGAGTCCACCTCGTCGGCCAGCACCTCGAGCAGCTCGTGGCGCGCGTGCAGGGCCTCCTCGTGCAGCTCCTCCGGCACCTCGCCCGCCACGATCTCGCGGCCCAGAGAGGCCTCGTCCCAGCGCAGCGCGCGCCAGCCCACGAGGTCGATCACGCCGCACAGCTCCTTCTCGCGCCCCCACGGCAGCTGCAGCGGCAGCACGCGGCGGCCGAGGCGCTGGCTGGCGTCGCGCACCACCCGCTCGAAGTCGGCGCCCACGCGGTCGAGCTTGTTCACGAAGACCACGCGCGGCACGTGGTAGCGGTCGGCCTGGCGCCAGACCGTCTCGCTCTGCGCCTGCACGCCCGCGACCCCGTCCAGCACCACGACGGCGCCGTCCAGCACCCTCAGGCTGCGCTCCACCTCCACGGTGAAGTCCACGTGGCCCGGCGTGTCGATGATGTTGATGCGGTGGCCCTTCCAGTGCACGGTCGTCGCGGCGCTGGTGATGGTGATGCCCCGCTCGCGCTCCTCGGGCAGGTAGTCCATCTTCGCCGTGCCCTCGTGCACCTCCCCCATGCGGTGCGCGCGCTCGGTGTAGAAGAGGATGCGCTCCGTGAGCGTGGTCTTGCCCGCATCGATGTGGGCGATGATGCCGATGTTGCGGACGTGCTCGCGCTTCACGCACCACCCCCGCTCACCGGCGGACGGGCGGCGTGTCGCGCGTGCTCACCCGGCGGGCCGCCGGGCATGCTGGCCGCTACCAGGCGAAGTGGGCGTAGGCCTTGTTGGCCTCGGCCATCTTGTGCGTGTTCTCGCGCACGGTCCACGCCGCGCCCTGGCGGTTGTAGGCGTCGAACAGCTCCTCGGCCAGGCGCCGCCCCATGGGCTTGCCCTTCTTGGCCCGCGCCGCGTCGATCACCCAGCGAATCGCGAGCGCCTGCTGGCGCTCGCGCTTGATCTCGTGCGGCACCTGCAGCGTGGCGCCGCCGACGCGCCGGCTGCGCACCTCGACCACCGGCTTCACGTTGTTCAGCGCGTCGCTGAACACCTCGAGCGGCTCCTTGCCCGGCACCTTGGTGGCCACGCTCTCGATGGCGTCGTAGAACACCTTGCGCGCCGCCGTCTTGCGGCCCTGGTGCATGAGGCAGTTGATGAACTTGCTGGCCAGCTTGCTCTGGAAGCGCGGATCCGGCTCCAGGAAGCGGCTCGTCGAGACGTACTTGCGGGGCATTCGCTATCCGTTCCTGTCAGCTCAGGTCTTGGGGCGCTTGGCGCCGTACTTGCTGCGCTGCTGCTTCCTGTCCGCGACGCCCGCGGCGTCCAGCGTGCCGCGGATGATGTGGTAGCGCACGCCGGGCAGGTCGCGCACGCGGCCGCCGCGGATGAGCACGATGGCGTGCTCCTGCAGCGTGTGCTTCTCGCCCGGGATGTAGGCCGTGATCTCCTTGCCGTTGCTCAGCTTGACGCGCGCGATCTTGCGCAGCGCCGAGTTGGGCTTCTTGGGCGTCTGGATCTTGACCTGCAGGCACACGCCGCGCTTGAAGGGGCACTTCTCCAGCACCGGAGACTTGCTGCGGCCGCGATTCGGGCTGCGGCCCTTGCGGACGAGCTGGTTGATGGTCGGCATGCGAAGTCCCGTGCGGCGAACCGCGGAAACGAGCCGCATATGAGACCAAGGGGAGGCGGTGCGGGTCAAGGGCGCTCCGCCCCATCCCCGGGCGGATCCTTCAGGCTGCCCATCCATCTGGCTCGCTGGCTCGCGACATGCAGCGCCGCGACCGGTCGTTGCTTCGGCCCTGGGACGGCCTCACGTCGCGACCGGCCGCGGCTCCCGCGTCCCGCGCGGGCCGTGGGAGCGGAAGGCCGTCAGCCCGAGGAGCCGCTGCGCGGCGCCCTGGGCCTGACGATCCGCAGGCAGCCGCCTGACCCCGTCACGGCAGAGCGTGCGGAGCGCCGCCCTCAGACCGCACCCTCCAGTGTCTGCACCGCAGCCGCGATGTCGGTGAGCGCCGACTGCTGCACCGGCGCTTCCACCTTGTGGCGCACGCGGGTGCGCTGCAGCGGGCGGAACCCTGTGCCCGTCGGCACCATGTTGCCGAGGATCACATTCTCCTTGAGGCCCAGCAGCGGGTCGCGGCGGCCGGCGATGGCGGCCTCCGTGAGCACCTTGGTCGTCTCCTGGAAGGACGCGGCCGAGATCATCGAGTCCGACTGCAGCGCCGCCTTCGTGATGCCCAGCAGGATCGGCTCGGCGGTCGCCGGGCGCTTCTTCTGCTTGACCATGTCCTGGTTCATCCTGCGGAAGCGGAACTTGTCCACGACGGCGTCGGGCAGGAAGTCCGTGTCGCCCGGGTCGGCCACCTGCACCTTGCGGAGCATCTGGCTGACGATGGTCTCGATGTGCTTGTCGTCGATGGTCACGTTCTGGCTGCGGTAGACGCCCTGCACCTCGCGCAGGAGGTACTGCTGCAGCGCGTCCTCGCCGCTGATGCGCAGGATGTCGTGCGGGATGAGCGGGCCTTCCGTGAGGGGCTGGCCGGCGCGCACGCGGTCGGCGGTCTGCACCTTGAGGTGCTTGCCGTGGGGCACGAGGTGCTCCTGCACGATGCCCGACTCCTCGTTCTTGACCAGGATCGTGCGCTTGCCGCGCTTCATCTCGCGCACCAGCTCCACGATGCCGTCGATCTCGGCCATGATGGCCGGCTCCTTGGGGCGCCGGGCCTCGAAGATCTCGGTCACGCGCGGGAGGCCGCCGGTGATGTCCTGCGTGCCCTCGGTCTCGCGCGGGGTCTTGGCGACCAGGGTGCCGGCCTTCACCTTCACCTTGTCGTCGACCTCGATGTAGGCCTTCTCGGGGATCGGGTAGTAGATGAGCGGCGTGCCGTTGTCGTCCTCGATGACGAGCTGCGGGTGCAGGTCGCCCTTGTGCTCGATGATGTACTTGCGCTCGATGCCGGCGGCGTCCTTCTC
The DNA here is from genome assembly GCA_036274635.1 of Planctomycetota bacterium. Lineage (GTDB taxonomy): Bacteria > Planctomycetota > B15-G4 > B15-G4 > B15-G4 > DASUFI01. The sequence goes on along the minus strand of DASUFI010000009.1, from coordinate 7,740 downwards.
GAGCTTCATCGTCTTGCCCTCGACGATGTCCTCGAAGCGCACGCGGCCCGCGCGGTCGGCCAGGATCGGGATGCTGTGCGGATCCCAGTTGGCCAGGATGTCGCCGGCCTTGATCTTGGAGCCGTCCGCCATGGGCAGCACCGCGCCGAGCGGGATGGCGTAGCGGTCGAGCTCGCGGCCCTTGTCGTCCACCACGATGATCAGGCCGTTGCGGTCCAGGCTGACCAGCTGGCCCTCCTGGTTCTCGCCCAGCTTGACGCCGTGGAAGCGCAGCTCGCCCTTGCGGGCGGCCTTGATCTGGCTCTCGGTCAGCGCGCGGCTGGCCGTGCCGCCGATGTGGAAGGTGCGCATGGTGAGCTGCGTGCCCGGCTCGCCGATGGACTGCGCCGAGATGATGCCCACGGCCAGGCCCAGCTCGGCCGTGCGGCCGCGCGAGAGGTCCATGCCGTAGCAGGTGGCGCAGATGCCGTCGCCGGCCTCGCAGGTGAGCGGGCTGCGCACGCGCACCTTCTCGTAGCCGAGCGCCTCGATGCGGCGCGCGACCTCCATCGTGATGAGCTGGTCCTCCTTCACGATGACCTCGTCGGTGACGACGTCCACGATCGTGTCGCGGGCGACGCGGCCGCGGATCTGCTGCGCCAGCGAGACGTCGACCTTGTCGCCCTTCATCACGGCCTGCTTGCTGACGCCGTTGATGGTGCCGCACGAGGCCTTGCTGATGACGATGTTCTGGGCCACGTCGGCCAGCTTGCGCGTGAGGTAGCCCGAGTCGGCCGTCTTGAGCGCGGTGTCCGCCAGGCCCTTGCGCGCGCCGTGCGTGGAGCTGAAGTACTCCAGCACGCGCAGGCCCTCGCGGAAGTTGCTCTTGATGGGCGTCTCGATGATCTTGCCCGAGGGCTTGGCCATGAGGCCGCGCATGCCCGCGAGCTGGCGGATCTGCTCGATGGTGCCGCGCGCGCCCGAGCGCTCCATGATGAACACGGGGTTCAGGTAGGGCTGGCCGTCGCGCTGCTCGGAGCGCCACTCCTTCATCATCTCCTCGCCCACCCGCTCGCGCGCGTGGGTCCAGAGGTCGATGACCTGGTTGTAGCGCTCGCCCTCGGTGATGACGCCCTTGCCGTACTGCTTGTTGACCTCGAGCACCTTGTCGTCGGTCTCGCCGAGGATATTCTCCTTCTGCTTCGGCGTGACCAGGTCGCTGGCCGCGAAGGACAGGCCGGCGCGCGTGGCCGACTTGAAGCCCAGCTCCTTGAGCGCGTCGAGCAGGTCGACCGTGCGCTCCTTGCCGATGATCTCGTAGGCCTCGCTGATGACCTTCTTGATGTTGCCCTTGTCGAGCTCCATGTTCCAGAAGGGGCACTCGGTCGGCAGGATGTCGTTGAAGATCACGCGCCCCACCGTGGTCTCGATGGGCTTGCCCGAGGAGATCACGACGCCCTCGCGCGTGTTCATGCGGCGGCCCGCGGCGATCTTGACCTTGATGCGCGCGTGCACGCCCACCTTGCCGTCGGCGTAGGCGCGGAACACCTCCTGCGTGCCGGAGAAGACCATGTCCTGGCCCACTTCGCCCTCGCGGTTGGTCGTGAGGTAGAAGCAGCCCAGCACGATGTCCTGGCTGGGCGAGATGATCGGGCTGCCGTTCGCGGGCGTGAAGATGTTGTTGGTCGACATCATCAGCGCCGTGGCCTCGATCTGCGCCTCGTAGGACAGCGGCAGGTGCACGGCCATCTGGTCGCCGTCGAAGTCGGCGTTGAAGCCGGCGCACACCAGCGGGTGCAGGCGAATGGCGTTGCCCTCCACGAGCACGGGCTGGAAGGCCTGGATGCCCATGCGGTGCAGCGTGGGCGCGCGGTTGAGCAGCACCGGGTGGTCCTTGATGACCTCCTCGAGGATGTCCCAGACCTCCTCGTCCTTGCGCTCGAGCATCTTCTTGGCGGACTTGATGGTGTCCGCGAAGCCCAGCTCCTTGAGGCGCCGGATGATGAAGGGCTGATAGAGCTCCAGCGCGATGACCTTGGGCAGGCCGCACTGGTGCAGGTGCAGCTCGGGCCCCACCACGATGACCGAGCGCGCGCTGTAGTCCACGCGCTTGCCCAGCAGGTTCTCGCGGAAGCGGCCCTGCTTGCCCTTGATCATGTCGGTGAGCGACTTGAGCGGGCGGTTGCTGCTGCCCAGCACCGGCCGGCGGCAGCGCCCGTTGTCGAACAGGGCGTCCACCGACTGCTGCAGCATGCGCTTCTCGTTCCGGATGATGACTTCCGGAGCGTTGAGGTCGAGCAGCTTCTTGAGGCGGTTGTTGCGGTTGATGAGGCGGCGGTACAGGTCGTTGAGGTCGCTGGTCGCGAAGTTGCCGCTGTCCAGCAGCACCAGCGGGCGCAGGTCCGGCGGGATGACCGGGATGACGTCCAGGATCATCCAGTGCGGCTTGTTGGGCGAGTCGCGCAGCATCTCCACCGTGCGCAGGCGCTTCACGATCTCGGCCTTGCGCTGCTTGCTGCGCGTGCTCTTGAGCTCCTCGCGCAGCTGCTCGGAGAGCGCCGGCAGGTCGAGGCCCAGCAGCAGCTTCTTGATGGCCTCGGCGCCCATGTCGGCCTCGAAGCTGGCGCCGTACTTCTGGCGCGCCTCGCGCAGGCCCTCCTCGGTGACCAGCTGCCCGACGTTGAGCGCGGTGTCACCGGCGTCGGTGACCACGTACTCCTGGAAGTAGATGACCTTGTCCAGGTCGGAGAGCTTGATGGCCAGCAGGTTGCCGATGCGGCTGGGCGTGGCCTTGAAGAACCAGATGTGCGCCACGGGCGCGGCCAGGTTGATGTGGCCCATGCGCGTGCGGCGCACCTTGCTGTGCGTCACCTGCACGCCGCAGCGGTCGCAGATGATGTTCTTGTGCTTGATGCCCTTGTACTTGCCGCAGAAGCACTCCCAGTCCTTGGTCGGGCCGAAGATCTTCTCGCAGAAGAGTCCGTCCTTCTCGGGCCTGTAGGTGCGGTAGTTGATGGTCTCGGGCTTGCGCACCTCGCCGAAGGACCAGCTGCGGATGTCCTCGTGGCTGGCCAGGCGGATGGTGACGTAGGCCGTCTCGACGGCCCGCGTGCGCATCAGGGTGGACTGGGTGGTGGTCGTCATGTCGTGGCTCTCCGCCGCAATCACTTGCGGCCGCGATGCAGTTCCATGTTGAGGCACAGGCCGCGGATCTCGTTGGTCAGCACGTCGAAGCTGATCGGCGTGCCCGGCTCGAGCACGTTGGTGCCCTTGACCATGGACTCGTAGATGCGCGTGCGGCCCTCCACGTCGTCCGACTTCACGGTGAGCAGCTCCTGCAGGATGCTGGCGGCGCCGTAGGCCTCCAGCGCCCACACCTCCATCTCGCCGAAGCGCTGCCCGCCGAAGCGCGCCTTGCCGCCCAGCGGCTGCTGGGTGATGAGGCTGTAGGGCCCGGTGGCGCGCGCGTGCACCTTGTCCGCGACCAGGTGGTGCAGCTTGAGCATGTAGAGGAAGCCCACGGTGACCTTCTGGTCGAAGGCCTGGCCCGTGCGGCCGTCGTACAGCACCGTCTTGCCCTCGGGCGGCAGGCCGGCGTCGTTGAGCACCTCGCGGATCATCTCCTCGCCCGCGCCGTCGAAGACCGGCGTGATGGCCTGGAAGCCCAGCTTGCTGGCCGCCCAGCCCAGGTGGGTCTCGAGGATCTGCCCGACGTTCATGCGCGAGGGCACGCCCAGCGGGTTGAGCAGGATCTGCAGCGACGTGCCGTCGGCCAGGAAGGGCATGTCCTCGATGGGCAGGATGACCGAGATGACGCCCTTGTTGCCGTGGCGCCCGGCCATCTTGTCGCCCACCTCGAGCGTGCGCTTGGTGGCCACGAAGACCTTGACCAGCTCGAGCACGCCCGTGGGCAGCTCGTCACCGCGCGAGAGGCGGTTGACGACCTTGTTCTTCTCGTTCTCCTGCTCCTCGATCTTGTCCGCGTACTCGCGGAAGGCGCGGTAGAGCTTCTCGGAGGTGCCGCGCTTGTAGGTCTCCATGCAGCGCTTGCGCAGCAGCTCGAAGACGCGGCGCAGCTCGTTGGGCTCGGACTCCTCGTCGACGCCCAGGTTCTTGCCCTCGTCGTCCTTGACGGCCGCGGGCGAGATCTCCTTGAGCTCGGCGATGAGGCGCGTGACCAGCTCGCGCATGGCGTCGGTGAACTCGCGCTCGGCCTTGCGGATGAGGCGCAGGTTCTTGGCCGACTGCTCCTCGCTGGTGTCCACGTTGCGCGTGAAGCGCCGCGTGCCGATGACCGTGCCGTAGACGCCCGGCGGCACCTCGAGGCTGTCGTTCTTCACGTCCTCGCCGGCGCGCCCGAAGATGGCGTGCAGCAGCTTCTCCTCGGGCGTCAGCTCGGACTTGCTCTTGGGGCTGACCTTGCCCACGAGGATGTCGCCCGGCCCCACCTTGGTGCCGACCATGACGATGCCGCTCTCGTCCAGCCGCGACAGCGCGCCCTCGGACACGTTGGGGATGTCGCGCGTGAACTCCTCGCGCCCCAGCTTGGTCTCGCGGATCTCCACGTCGAAGTGCTGGATGTGGATCGAGGTGAAGGTGTCCTCGCGGATGAGCTCCTCGGACACGATGATCGCGTCCTCGAAGTTGTAGCCGTCCCACACCATGAACCCGACCAGGATGTTGCGCCCGAGCGCGAGCTCGCCGTCCTTGGTGCTGGCGCCGTCCGCGATGACCTGGCCCTTCTCCACCTTCTGGCCCGGCTTGACGATGGGCTTCTGGTTGAGGCAGGTCTTCTCGTTGAGGCCCACGAACTTGCGCAGCTCGTAGGCGTCCTCGCCCACCACGATGCGCTCGGCGTCCACGGCCTTGACCGTGCCGGCCTTGCGCGCGCGCACGACCATGCCGCTGTTGCTGGCCACGTCGCGCTCCATGCCCGTGGCCACGAGCGGCGGCTCGGTCTGCAGCAGCGGCACCGCCTGGCGCTGCATGTTGCTGCCCATGAGCGCGCGGTTGGCGTCGTCGTGCTCCAGGAAGGGGATGAGCGCGGCCGACACGCCCACCAGCTGCATGGGCGAGATGTCGATGTACTGCACCTCGTTCACGGGCACCGTGCTGAACTCGCCCTTGACGCGCGAGAGCACCATGTCGCCGATGATCTTGCCGTTCTTGTCCACCAGCGTGTCCGCCGGCGCGAGCACGCCGTCGTACTCCTCGTCGGCGCGCAGGTTGACCACGTCGTCGGCCACCTTGCCGTGCGTCACCTTGCGGTACGGGGTGACCAGGAAGCCGTACTCGTCGAGCCGCGCGTACAGCGCCAGCGAGGCGATGAGGCCGATGTTGCTGCCTTCCGGCGTCTCGATCGGGCAGATGCGGCCGTAGTGCGAGATGTGCACGTCGCGCACGTCGAAGCCCGCGCGCTTGCGGTTCAGGCCGCCCGGGCCGAGGGCCGACAGGCGCCGCTCGTGCGTGAGCTGGGAGAGCGGGTTGCTCTGGTCCACCACCTGCGACAGCTCGCCGCGCCCGAAGAAGTACTCGATGGCCGAGCTGATGGTCTTGGAGTTGATCAGCTGCCGCGGCGTGGCGGTCTGGATCGTCTCCTGGTTGTTCATGCGCTCGGCCGCGGTGCGGCGCAGCTTGAGCAGGCCCTTGCGGAACTCGTCGCCGGCCAGCTCCGCGATGGTGCGCACGCGGCGGTTGCCGAGGTGGTCGATGTCGTCCACCTGCCCGCGGTTGCCGCGCAGGTCCATGATGTAACGGATGCAGTCCGTGATGTCCTGCGGCAGCAGGGTCATCTCGGTGTCGCCGCGGTCCTCGTGGTTGAACTTGCGGTTGATGCGGAAGCGGCCCACGGGCCCGAGGCGGTAGCGCGTCGGGTCCTGGAAGCGCTCGCGGAACAGCGTGCGCGCCTTGTCGATGTTGGGCGGGTTGCCCGGGCGCAGGCGGCCGTAGATCTTGAGCAGCGCCTCCTCGTGGCTGCGGCTGTCGTCCTCCTGCAACGTGTACAGGATGAGCGCGTCGTCCTCCGCGTTCTCGATGACCTCGAGGCTCTTGAGCGAGCTGGCCAGCAGCGTCTCCAGGCTCTCGGCCGTGATCTGGCTGCCGCTCTTGAGCAGCACCTCGCCGGTGCGCGTGTCGATGACGTCGCCGACGACGTTGCGCCCGAGCAGATCCTTGTCCTTGCTGCCCTTCAGCGTGACCTTGCGGGTCTTGTAGAACAGCGGCAGGATCTGCTCGTCGGTGCCGAACTCCTCGCTCATCGCGCGCAGGAAGGTGGTGGCCGGGAACTTGCCCGACTGGTCGATCTTGATGTCGAGCACGTCCTTCTTGGTGACCGACAGCTCCACCCAGCTGCCGCGCTGCGGGATGATCCAGCAGCTGTGCAGCTTCTTCTCGCTGGTGTGCAGCTCGACCGAGAAGTCCACGCCGGGCGAGCGGTGCAGCTGGCTGACGATGACGCGCTCGCTGCCGTTGATGATGAACTCGCCGCCCCCGACCATGATCGGGATCTCGCCGAGGTACACCCACTCCTCCACCGGCTCCGGCTTCTCGAGCCGCACGAGGATCTTGAACGGCATCCCGTAGGTGACGCCCAGGATGCGGCACTCGTCGGCGGTGTAGCGCGGGCGCCCGAGCTCGTAGCCCAGGTACTCCAGCGAGACGGTCTTGTCGAAGGAGTAGACCGGGAAGGTCTCGCGCAGGATGGCCTCGAGCCCCGCGTCCTCGCGCTGGTTGAAGGGCACCTCGGCCTGCAGGAAGTCCGCGTAGGACGCGGTCTGGATGTCGGTGAGGTTCGGGACGGCGAGCGGGGAGCGGAACTGGCCGAAATGGCGGATGTTCATCGATGTCCCAGAGTGCGGAGAGCCGGGGCGACGGCGAAGCGGATCACGGCCAGGAGAGCCCGGCCGTTGGCCGGGTTCCCGAGGACCGCTCTAGCGTGCAGCGGGGAGCGAATCAGGCGACCTCGACGGTGCCGCCGTTCTCCTCGAGCTTCTTCTTGATCTCCTCGGCCTGTTCCTTGGACACGCCCTCCTTGACCGGCTTGGGGGCGCCTTCCACCAGGTCCTTGGCCTCCTTGAGGCCCAGGCCCGTCAGCTCGCGGACCACCTTGATGACGGCGATCTTCTTGTCCGGCGAAGCCGCCTTGAGGATGACGTTGAAGCTCGTCTTCTCCTCGGCCGGAGCCGCGCCGCCGCCGCCCGCCGGAGCGGCCATCATGACCGCGCCGCCGGCCGCCGGCTCGATGCCGTACTGGTTCTTGAGGTAGTCGCTGAGCTGCTGGGCCTCGAGCAGGCTGAGCCCGACGATCGAGTCGCCGAGCTTCTTGATGCTGTCCTTGACCTCCATGGTCGCCGCGTCCGTCATGGTCTTCCTGTCTCCTTGGGAGGCGCTCTGCCTCCCGCTGCTTGGGTGATTCGTCGCGCGAAGGCCTCAGCCGGCCTTCTTCTCCAGGTTCGTGATGTGGGTCTGCAGGGCGCCCGCGAGGCGCGCGCCGCCGGCCTGCAGCTGCGAGGCGAGTCGCCGGCCGGGGGCCAGCGCCTGCGCCGCGATGCGCGCCTGCAGGTCGCGCTTGCCGGGCATCTTCTCCAGGCCGGCCGCCGCCTGGCGGTCGAGCAGCTGGCCCTCGAGCACGCCGCCCTTGAGCGCCGGCAGCTCCTTGCCCGATTCCTTGCGCCAGGCCGCGAGCGCCTTGCTGGCGAGGAGCGCGGCGCTGTCCATGCTCTGGCCCTCGACGGCCGAGATGAAGGCGGCCGGGCCCTCGAA
>DASUFI010000008.1:0-5010 GCA_036274635.1 Planctomycetota bacterium | reverse complement strand
GTTGTACAGGTCGATGACGGCGGCATAGACGTTCTTGCCGGTGTGCTCCACGCGGTGCCGCGGGCAGCGCAGCACGCCGTCGGCCCCGATCTGCCGGGCCAGGAAGTCCGACAGCCCGCGCAGCAGCCCGAGCCGCAGCGCCACCTGGTCCACGATCTGCCCGCGCCCCTCGCCGGCGGCCGGCCGCAGCTCGGGCGCCGGCTCGTCGGGCTCGTCGAAGCCTTCGGGAGGCGCGCGGCTGGGATCGATCACGCGCCGTTCTCCATGACGGCGACCATCCGCGGCACGAGGCGCCGCAGGTCGTGGCCCTCGACCACCAGCGCGCGCAGCCGCGCGCCCAGCGCCGCGGCCTCCGGGGCCGGCAACGCCAGCAGGCGCTGCACGCCCGCGGCGAGGTCGGCCGGGTCGTCGCGCCTGAAGGTGAGCCGCGCCGCCAGCTCCGGCCCGAGCAGAGGCACGAAGGCCTCGTTGCAGGTGAGCGGCAGGGCGCCGCAGGCCATGGCCTCGAGCACGACCTTGTCGATGCTGCCAGTCCGGCTGGCGTTGACCAGCACGCGCGTGCGCTGCATGAGGCCGGCCACCTGCAGCCACGGCACGGCGCCGGCCAGCTCGACGCGCCCGCCGAGGCCGGCGGCGCGCGCGCGCACCGCGTCGCGGTAGGGCGCATCCGACGCGAGCAGGATGTCGCCCGCGATCACGGTGCGCGGGCAGGCCGGCAGGCGGCCGAGCGCGTCCAGCAGCTCCGCCTGGCCCTTGCTGGGCGCGATGCGCCCCACGCACAGCACGTCGATGTCGCGCGGCGCCGTGGCCGGCGCGAAGCGCCCGCAGTCGATGCCGTGACCCGTGACCACGCGCTTCCTGCGCCCCGACTCGAGGCGGAAGGACTCCTCGCTGGCCGTGAAGACCTTGCGCACGAGCGGCACGGCCAGGCGCAGGCTGCCGTCCACCGCCTTGTGCGTGTACCACAGATACATCGGCACGCGGCGCGGCAGCAGCGCCGGCGCGGCGTACAGCGCGAGGCGCGGCACCATGTGCACCCACACCGCGTCCGGCCGCCGCTCGCCGCGCAGCGACAGCAGCGTGGCGCCGAGGTGGCGCGCCATGGCCACCCGCCCGCCGCCGCGCTCCTTGCCCAGCGAGCGCACGTCGACGTTGCCGGGCAGCTGCACGTCCCCCACGCGCTGCGCCACGATGGTCAGGCGCGCGACGTGCTCGGCGAAGGTCTCGCACCAGCCGTGGAAGAAGCCCAGCACCGCGTCGTCGCGGTCGAGGACCTGGGTCAGGACGACGAGGTGCATGCCGCGCGAGTCTGCGCTCCAAGGGCGTCGGACTCCAGCGGCGCGCGGCGCGCCGCCGGCCGCGTGACCGCCGCGTAGGTGTCCGCGAGGGCGTCGGCCACGGCCTCGGCCGAGTGCGCGGACAGATCCGCGCGCGCCGCGCCCGCCGCCAGGCGGCGCCGCAGCGCGTCGTCCGCGGCCAGCTCGGCCAGCGCGCGGGCCAGCGCCTCCACGTCGCCTGGCGGCACCAGCCTGCCGTCCACGCCGTCGCGCAGCAGCCACGGCACGCCGCCCACGGCGCTGGCCAGCACGGGCACGCCCGCGGCCAGCGCCTCCACCACCACCTGCGGGCAGCCCTCGGCGCGGCTGGGCAGGGCCAGCAGGTCGAGGGCCGCGTAGACGTCGTGCAGCTCGCGGCGGGGTCGCAGCCAGTGCACGCCGGGCGCCGCCAGCGCCGGCGCGAGCTCCTCGGCCAGCGGCCCGTCGCCCACGACCAGCAGCGCGAGGCGCGGGCACAGGCTGCGGGCGCGGGCGAAGGCGGCCAGCAGCCCGGACGTGTCCTTGATCGGCGCCAGGCGACCGAGGCAGCCGACGAGCACCGCGTCGGGCGGCAGGCCGAGGTGAGCGCGCAGCGCGGCGCCGGCGGCCGGATCGGGCCGCACGCGCTCGAAGTCCACGCCGGGCGGCACGACGCGGTACTGCTCGCGGCGCCCCACGCCGTGGCGCTCGAGCAGCTCGTCGCGCACCTGCGGCGCGACGGCGACGAGCGCGTCGCTGCGCCGCGCGAGGCCGCGCTCGAGCGCGCGCCACAGCGCGCTGCGCCCCGCGCCGAAGTAGCCGGCGAGCACGTGCCCGTGGAAGGTGTGCACGCGCGCCGGCGCCGGCGACAGCGCGCTCGCCGCGAGACGGCCGAGCACGCCGGCCTTGGCCGTGTGCGTGTGCACTACGTCGGGACGCAGCTCGCGCACGAGGCGGCGCAGGACGACCAGGGCCCGCGCGTCCTCCAGTGGCCGCACCTCGCGGCCGAGGCCGGGCACGAGGCGCACGTCGAGGCCCGCGGCGCGCGCCTCGTCGAGCAGGTCGCCCTCGCCGGGGCCGGGCAGGCCCGTGGCCAGCACGGTGCGCCAGCCGCGCCGGCGCAGCGGCGCGTCGAGGCGCAGCACGTGGCGCGCGGGGCCGCCGACGTTCAAGCGCGCGATGATGCGCAGGACCTCAGGCATCGGCGTTCACCTCACGTGGCGTCATGCTGCCCGTTGGACGGCGCGGCCTGCGCGCTGTTCCCGCGCTGCGCCGCGCGGCACGGAAACGACGTCGCCCCGACCGGTGCCTGGGCGCCGATCGGGGCGACGTAGTGAGCCGCGAGGCTCAGACCATCGTCTTGAGGGCCTTGAGCGGCTGGGCCTTGACGACCTTGCGGGCCGGCTTGGCCTTGAACATCATCTCCTGGCCGGTGAACGGGTTGACGCCCATGCGGGCCTTCGTCGCCGGCTTCTTGATGACCTTCAGCTTGACGAGGCCGGGCACCGTGAAGATGCCGGGACCCTTGCTGAGGTCCTTCTTGATGATGGTCGTGAGGTTGTCGAACACGGACACGATCTGCTTGCGCGAGAGACCGGTCTTCTCCGCAACCGTGCGGTAGATCTCGGACTTCGTGCGCGGCTTGGTGCCGCCGTTGGTGCTGGTAGACATGATTTCGCTTGGATCTCCTTGGAACGTGACCCCTCGTTGGGAATCGGGGCTGACGTTACAGGGCTTTCGCGACCCTTCAAGCGAAAACCCCTAGTTTTCAGGCCCTTTCCGCACCGGGCACCCGCGTGCGGCCGAAGGCGTGCGACCTGCCCGCAGGTGCTGGCGGCGAGTGGGAGCGCCGGGAGTCGAACCCGGACGGCCCTTGCGGGCCAGGGGATTTTAAGTCCCCCGCGGCTGCCGGTTACGCCACGCTCCCCGCGCCGAAGCGGCCGTTCTACGCTGCGCGCCTCCGCCGGAAAAGCCTTGTCAGCCGGGGCTTGGAGCGGGCGGCGCCGCCTGGGCGCGCTTCTCCAGCTCCTCGCGCAGCAGCTCGCGGCGCAGCACCTTGAGCACCGCGCTGCGGGGCAGCGCGGTGCGCAGCTCGATCTCGCGCGGGACCTTGAAGGCCGCCAGGTGCGAGCGGCAGTGGGCCACCAGCTCCTCCGGCGTGGCCCGGGCGCCGGGCCTGAGCGCGACGAAGGACTTGACCGTCTCCCCCAGGCGCGCGTCCGGCACGCCGATGGTGGCGCACTCCGCCACGGCCGGGTGGCCGGCCAGCACGCGGTCGACCTCGTCCGGATACACCTTGTATCCGCCGACGGAGATCATCTCCTTCTTGCGGCCCACGATGCGGAAGAAGCCGTCCTCGTCCTGCTGCGCGAGGTCGCCCGTGAGGAACCAGCCGTCGCGCAGCACGCTCGCGGTCTCCTCGGGACGCTGCCAGTAGCCGGCCATGACCTGCGGGCCCTTCACGGCCAGCTCGCCCACCGCGCCAGGCTCCACCTCGCGCGTCGCGTCGTCGGGCTGCACCAGGCGCACGTCCGTGTCCGAGACGGGCACGCCGATGCTGCCGATCTTGCGCTGCCCCTCCACCGGGTTGCAGTGCGTCATGGGCGAGGTCTCGGTCAGGCCGTAGCCCTCGGCGACGCGCACGCCGCTGAGCGCCTCGAGCCGCTCGAGCGTCTCGACGGGCAGCGGCGCCGAGCCCGTGACGCAGAGCTTCAGGCTGTCCATGCGGCGCTGGCGCTCGGCCGGCAGGTCCACCAACGACTGCGCCATGGTGGGCACGAGGGCGAGCACGGTGACGCGCTGCCGCTCGATCTCCTCGGCCACCTTCGCGGTGTCGCGCGGGTCGGGCTGCACCACGATCTTGCTCGCCAGCCACAGCGGCAGGTTCATGCAGACGGTCAGGCCGAAGACGTGGAAGTAGGGCAGCGCCGCGAGGAAGCTCTCCTCGCCAGCGCGCAGCGCGTGCATCCACGCGCGCATCTGCTGCACGTTGCAGGAGAGGTTGCGGTGCGTGAGCTGCGCGCCCTTGCTGCGGCCGGTCGTTCCGCCCGTGTACTGCACCAGGGCCACGTCGTCGAGCCTCGGCGCGTCCGGCACCGGCAGCCCGCGCCCCTGCGCGAGCGCGGCGTGCCAGCGCAGCACGCCCGGCGGCTGGGCCAGCAGCTCGGGCTTGCGCGAGCGCAGCCGGACGCGCGCCGACGGACGCAGCCAGAAGGGCAGCGCGTCGACGCTCGAGGTCGCGATCCAGTGGCGCACGGGCAGCCGCTCGCGCAGGCGCGCGTGGCGCTCGGCCCACAGCCAGCCGGCCACCACGGCCGCGCTGCAACCGGCGTCCTGCCACTGGTGCACGATCTCGTCGTCGGAGTACAGCGGGTTGGTCATGACGGCCGTGCCGCCGGCGGCGAGGATGCCGTGGAAGGCCACGACGGTCTGCGGCAGGTTGGGCATGTGCACCGCGACGCGCTCGCCCGGCTGCAGCCCCGCCGCGCGCAGGTGCGCGGCCAGCGCGTCGACCTGCGCGAGCAGGCGCGCGTAGCGCGTGACGTGGCCGGCGAGCACGATGGCCGGCGCGTCGGGCCAGCGGCAGCCCGCGCGGCGCAGCGCGTCGGTGAGGGTCAGCGCCTCGTAGTCCAGCGCGGGCTGGACGCCCGGGTCATAGGCGCGGTGCCAGGGCCGCGGGTCCATGGCCGCGTCAGCCGGGGCCGGCAGCGCGCGC
>DASUFI010000007.1:0-6167 GCA_036274635.1 Planctomycetota bacterium | reverse complement strand
ACGACCTCCAGCAGCGCCATGACGGGCACGGGGTTGAAGAAGTGCAGGCCGATGACGCGCTCCTCGGCGCCGCAGCCCTCGGCGATCTGCGCGATGGACAGCGAGGAGGTGTTGCTGCCCAGCAGCGCGTGCGGCGGCGCCTCGCGCGCCAGCGCCGCGAAGAGCGTGCGCTTGAGCTCCAGCTTCTCGGGCGCGGCCTCCACGACCACGTCCGCGTCCTGCACGGACGCCGCGCGGTCCGTCGCCGTCTCGATGCGGGCCAGGACGAGGTCGGCCTCGCGCCCGGGCAGCTTGCCCTTCTCGACCAGCTTCGCCAGCGCGCCGTCGATCGCGTCGCGCCCGGCCTCGACGGCCTCGGCGCTGGTGTCGAACAGCCGCACGGTGCAGCCGCTGGTGGCCGCGCTCTGCGCGATGCCGCGGCCCATGGTGCCGGCGCCGAGCACGGCGACGGTGAAGGTGCTGGTCATGAGGACTCCCGGGTCAGCCCGCGCCGTCGGGCACGAGCACGATCTTGCCGAATTGTTCGCGCCGGCCCATGGCCTCGTGCGCCTCGCGCAGCTGGGACAGCGGCAGCACGCGGTCCACCACGGGCCGCAGCTGGCCGCGCGCCACCAGCTCCACGATGCGCAAGAGCTCGCCGCGGCTGCCCATGGTGGAGCCGAGGATGGACAGGCTCTTGAAGAAGATGAGCTGCAGGTTGGCCTCGAGCCGGCTGCCGCTGGTCGCGCCGCAGGTCACCACGCGGCCGCCCTTGGCCAGCACCTTGAGGCTGCCGGGAAAGGTCTTCTCGCCCACGTGTTCGACCACGATGTCCACGCCACGCCGCCCCGTGAGCTTCCGCACCTCGGCCACCCAGTCGCGGGTCTCGTAGTTGATGGCGTGCTCCGCGCCCAGCGCGCGCGCCTGCTCCAGCTTGCGGTCGCTGCCCGCGGTGGCGATGACCCGCGCCCCGAACAGCCGCGCGATCTGCACCGCCGCGCTGCCCACGCCGCTGCCCGCCGCGTGCACCAGCACGTCGTCGCCGGGCCGCAGCCCGCAGCGCGCGACCAGCATGTGCCAGGCCGTGAGGAAGGTGAGCGGGAAGGCCGCCGCCGCCGTGAACTCCAGCTTGGCTGGCAGGGGGATCACGTTGACCGCCGGCACGACCGCGAAGTCCGCGCAGCCGCCGTTCGTGGTCTCGCCGAAGATGCCGTAGTCGCGGCACAGCTGGTCCTGCCCGGACAGACACGCCTCGCAGCGCCCGCACGAGAAGCCCGGCGCGACCAGCACCCTGTCGCCCACGGCCACGCCCTTCACGCCCGGGCCCACCTGGTCCACCACGCCGGAGAAGTCGCAGCCGGGGATCATGGGCAAAGGAAAGGTGTGGCCCGGCACCCCGCGGCGCACCCAGGTGTCGAGGTGGTTGAGGCCGACGGCCTTGACCGCGAGGCGTACCTCCCCGGCGCCGGCCTGCGGGTCGGGCAGCTGCTCGAAGCGCAGCGCGTCGAGGTCGCCGTGCTCGCGGATGACGACGGCCTGCATGCCCGACTCCTCAGCGGCCCTGGAAGCGCGGCGCCCGCTTGGCCTCGAAGGCGGCGAAGCCCTCGGCCGCATCGGCGCCCGTGAACAGCCGCTGCTGCAGCTCGCGCTCCAGCGCGAGGTGCTCGTGGAAGCCCATCTCGCCGCCGCTGACCACCGAGCGCTTGATGAGCCCCACGGCCTGCGCAGCCTTGTGCGGCGGGCAGAACTGCTCCGCGCGCGACAGCACGGTGTCCATGAAGGCGGTCGCCGGCAGCACCTCGTGCACCAGCCCCAGCTCGCGGCCGCGCTCGAAGTCCACGTTCTCGCCCTTGACCATGAGCTCCAGCGCGCGGCTGCGCCCCAGCACGCGCGTGAGCCGCGCCGTGCCGCCCGTGCCCGGCAGCACGCCGAGCGAGACCTCCGGCAACCCCAGCTTGCCGCCGCCCGCCCGCGCCCAGCGCAGGTCGCACGCGAGCGCGATCTCCAGCCCGCCGCCCACGCAGTGCCCGTTCAGCGCGGCGATCACCAGCTTGGGCGTCTGCTCGAGGCGGTTGAGCGTCTCGTTCGCGTGCAGGCAGAAGTTGTACTTCCACTCCGGCGTGACGCGCGCCAGCATCGCGATGTCCGCGCCCGCGCAGAAGAACTTCTCGCCCGCGCCGGTGAGCACGAGCACGTGCACGGCCTCGTCGAAGCGGCACTGCAGGATGGCCGCGTCCAGCTCGCGGTGCATCTCGTGGCTGTAGGCGTTGGCCGGCGGGTTGTCGAGCGTCAGCAGGGCGACGCCGCCGCGGCGGGTGAGGTCGACGAGGGGCATGCGGCTCCGCAGGGCGCGCCGGCGCGGCGCGCGGGGCGGGCAGGCTAGCAAAGGGCGCGCGGGCGGGGCGAGGCGCCTACTCGACGGCGTAGTTGGTCACGCGACCGCCCGTGAACTCGAAGCGGATGCGCTTGTCGGCATCCTTGAGCTCGTAGCCCCACTGGTATCCACTGCCGAAGGGCGCGACGTAGCTCGGTGGACCGTACGCGTCGAGGAGTTGGGACTCGGTCCACAGGGCATACGACTCCACCGGCATGCGGTGCTTCGGATCAAGGTAGGGCCTGAGCGCTTCGCGCTTGGCCGGATCGGGGGCGAGGGACGACAAGCGCGGCGCCAGCGAGGCATCGAGCCGATCACTGAGTCTTTGCAGCGCGTCGGCGAGCGCGGTGATGTCGGCATGCGTCGCGGTCTCCGTTGGTCCCAACGCCGCCGGTTGCGCATCCGTCGGACCGGCGGAGCGCGACTCGGCCGCTGTCGAACCGCTTGCTGGACGACGGAGGCCGTCGATCTGCTGGCGCAGTGCAGCAAGCTCCTGACGGACCGCACCGAGACCCTCATCTGCACTCACGGGACGGCTCGAGGCAGCTGAGTCCACCTTGGCCGGCTCGTTCTCGATCAAGCGCAGGGCCAGAGCCGAGGCGATGCCGCCGCACAGCCCGGCGACGATCGCGACAACGACGATCGGCCCGCGGTTCGACTGTTCCGTCCCGCGCTCGCCGCTCATTGCGACCTAGCCTCGATCATGTGGTGCTCCCTGCGGAAAGGTAGCAACGCTCGGCGGTGCCCGGCGTGGCAGTCACTGCAAGTAAACCTGGATGACGCGTCCCTCGTGCACGAGGAAGGAGACGTGGGGTTGATTGACTCCGAGCCTGCCGTAGATCCAGGCGTCGCCTGGGTCCTGCAGCTGGATGGAATCGGGCGGCCCGTACGCATCGAGCAGCTGTTGCCCGGTCCACAGCATGTGGTTGCGGAGCGCGACGTCCCGTCCCTGGTCCACGAGCTTGAGCGCCTTGTCGTGCCGCGCCGCGTCGGGAGTCGGCACGGTGAACGTGCTGCCTGAACTCGCGCCGCGCGCGGCCGCAGTCAGCGCGTCCGCGAGCGCCTGGATGGCGACCTGCAGATCGGGCGGCGCCGTCAGCGGCGCTGGTGCCGGTTCGGCGCTCGTCCCTGCGGGGGCCGAAGGCGCGGCGTCCTGCGCCGCGAGCGGACGTGCGAGAGTCAGCTGCAGCGCGCCGAGCGTCTCGGCAAGCTGCCGCAACGAGGAGGCGAGCGCCGGATCGGTGGATGCCGCCGGCGCAGATTCCTGCGCAGCCAGCGCGCCGCCCGCCACGGCGCCCGCCACGCCGCCGGCGACGGTCGCCAGCAGCACCACGACGATCCCCGGCCCCGCAGACGACCGCTGCTCGCTGCTGCCCTCGCGCATCGCGCGCCTCAGTCCGAGAACACGTCGAACACCCGCCGCAGGTGCATCGCGAACGCCGCCGAGCCCGCCGGGAACGCGTACGTCCACTGCTCCACGCCGTCCTGCACCGCGACGAAGTCCGGCGGGCCGTAGGCGTCGAGCAGCTCCTGGTCGGTCCAGAAGAGGTGCCGGTCGCGCATGGCCTGGATGTCGCGGCCGATCTGCGTCTCCAGCGAGTTGCGGCGCAGAGGGTCGGCGGGCGGGATGACGAGCTTCGGCGCGGCGGAGCTATCGCTCTGCACCGCCATCTCGCGCAGCGCGGACGTCAGCGCGTCGAGCGCGGTGTGCAGTCCGGCGGCATCGATCGCCGGCGGCACGGCGGCGCCGTCGGAGGGCTCCGCGTCCGTGGCCGCCGGTCGCGCCAGCGCCTGGTTCAGGGCCTCGATGCGCCGCGACAGTTCGGCGACCTGCCCGGCCAGCGCCTCGTCGCGCACCGAGGCGGGCGCGGCGGCCCGCTCGGCGCGCGCCGCGAGCGCCCAGGTTGCGCCGGCGCCCAGAAGCCCGCCGGCGAGGCCCGCGAGCAGCGCGACGGCGCCCCACGGCGCGCCGCTCCGTTCGGCCCTGGTCGGCTCGTGCATCGGTCGCATGATACAGGCCCGCTGCCGGGTCCGAGGGGCTTGCGCCGGCTCCCCCGGGCGTGGCGCACCGCGGTAGGATGGCCGCCGCTGCGGACGACACGCGATCCCCTCGGGAGGTGATCACCATGACCAGATGCTCAGTCATCGTCTCGTTCGCCGGGCTGATCCTGATGTGCGCGGCGACGGGGTCGCCGGCGGCCGCGCAATCCGGGCCGCTGCAGCTCGACGACTTCACCTGGACCTTCAGCGGCGATCCGTCGGGGTCGGGCACGGTGGGTGCCGACACCCTGCACATCGTGGGGCCGGCCTTTGACCAGTGCACGACGGGCGACCTCTTCGCGTGGCTGACGTCGACCGCCCCGACCGCCGGCAAGGTCTCGGCCCACTTGTTCTTCGACAATCAGGACCACGGCTTCGGCTGGTGGACCGCGGAGGATCCGGTCTTCGTCGTGAACGGCGTGATGACCGTGGTGGGTCCGGGCGACATCGACTCCACGTGGGAGGGCGACGTCAGCTTCGAGGTCGAGGCAGGCGACTCGTTCGGCTTCGGCGAGACGTCCATCGACTGCATGTTCGGCCCCGGCGTGCTGGATGTCAGCGCCTTCAGCTTCACTCCGGAGGTCTGGAAGGACCTCGGACAGGGGCTGGCGGGGATCTACGGCGTGCCGCCGCTCGTCGGCATCGGCAAGCTCGAGGCCGGCACCCTGTACACGCTGAGCGTCGTGGACGCGCTGGAGTTCGCGCCGGCCTGGCTGGTGATCGGCGTGGCGCAGCTCGGCGCGCCGTTCAAGGGCGGCGTCCTCGTGCCCGACCCCGCGCCGCCCGCCGCCTTGCTGCTCTTCAACACGGGCGCGAACGGCCGCGTGATCCTGACGGGCAGCTGGCCCGCGGGCGTGCCCGCGGGCACCACGCTCTACCTGCAGTACTGGTTCGTCGATCCCTCCGGGCCGAAGGGCTTCTCCGCGAGCAATGCGCTGAGTGCGACGACGCCGTAGGCTGCCGGTTGCGCGACGAACTCGCCGCGATGATCCGTCCGGCCGCGCTGCAGGACGCCGGCGCGCTGGCCGACGCGTGGACGAGCGAGGGATGAGGGCGCTGCGCTGAAGGGCGATGCCGCAGCGCGACTCAGTGCACGTAGGTGACGTACCCGTCCACGAAGGTGAAGTTCACGTCGTTGTCAGGGCTCAGCTCGTAGACCCACACGACCTTGCCGTTCTCGCCGGGATACACCGCATCCGGACGGCCGTAGGCATCGAGCACCTGGCTGCAGGTCCACAAGAGATGCTGCTGCAGGCTCTGCTCATGCTGCGCGTCCCAGTCGTCGCCGTCGTGTCCCGGCGCGGTGTCGTTCGGGTCGTAGACCGGCGCGAGCTGCTTGCGCTTCACGGTGTCGACCTGCGGCGGCAGCAATCCGGGAGAGCGCGCGCCGAGCTGCTGCGCGAGGCGGTCGAGCGCGGCCGTCAGTGCGGCGGACAGCCCCGCGATGTCCGGGGTCGCAGGCCCCGGCGCGAGGGCGCTCGGCGCGGTGGCCGCGGACGGCGCGCTGCCGGCCGCGAGGCGCGTGCGCTCGAGCTCGTCGCGCAGAGTCGCCAGCTCCGTCGCGAGCGTGCGCAGCTCGCGCACGAGGGCCTCGTCGCCGCCACGGGCCGGCGCGGCCTGGGCCGCCTCCCGCTCGCCGAGCACGACGAGCATCACGCCGCACACCGTGCCCGCCACCGCGCCGCCGAGCAGCGCGGCGAGCAGCCACGGCCCCCGGGCCGTCCCCTCCCCGTTGGTGGGTGCGCGCATGCAGCGGCATGATACCGCCATGCCT
>DASUFI010000006.1:0-7770 GCA_036274635.1 Planctomycetota bacterium | reverse complement strand
CCCACGCGGCTCGAGGAAGAACCAGTTGGCCACGAGAGCCCCGCCGACTGTGGTGAGCACCGCCGGCAGCAGGCCTCCGTACCACGCCGCCCACGCCACCGCCGGGAAGAAGGTGATGAAGGGCAGGGCCGTCGGGCCGATCAGGGGCGTGAGCGCGACGCGGGCACCCCAGCCGGCCAGAACGGCCGCCAGCGCGACGAGCGACTTCAGAGGCCGGCGGCGCTGGCCCGCTGCATGGAGCCCGAAGATGCCTGTCAAGGTCTGCATGGATCCGAGCCGCTCGAGCCGAGTGACCGCGCTCCGGCCCGACGCCGGCCGGCGAAGCGCCACGTGCGCGATCATCCTACAGCCGCGCCCCGTCGGGCACACCTGCCCCTCGACGGACGGGCCGCCACGCCCCTCCGCCTCAGCGACCCGCCGCGATCAGCTCCCGCGCCTTGGCCTCCACGTCCGTCGCGGCGCCGTCGCCGTAGTTGGACATGACCGAGATCGTCCAGCCCGCGTCGAGGTACATGCTGAGCACGGCGCTGATGCCGTTGAAGCCGCCCGAGTGCCCGACGATCCGCCCGACCGGGCTGGTCTCGACGAAGAAGCCCAGCCCGTAGTTGTCGTCGGACAGCTCCGGATACGCCTGCCAGAGCTGATCGAGCGACGCCTGCTTCACCAGCTTCCCCGCGCGCAGCGCCTGGTCGAAGCGGAACAGGTCCGTCACGGTCGAGTAGCCACCGCCCGCAGGCCCGCCGCGCATGACGTGCAGGAACAGGTTGTTGTGGTACGTGACGCTGCCGTCGGGCGCGAAGGCCTTGTCGTAGCCGACGGCGATCCTGCGGTTGGCCCGGTCGAGCTCGTAGCAGTCGGTGTCGGTCATCCCGGCGGGGCCGGTGATGTGCTGCCGCACGTACTCGTAGTAGTCGCTGCCCGAGGCCGCCTCGACGATCGCGCCCGCGATGAGCATGCCCGTGTTGCTGTAGGCCCACTGCGTGCCCGGCTCGAAGGCCAGCGTCTCGTCGGCGACCATCGGCTTCCAGTCGCTCACGGTGTGGTAGAGGGCGCGCGACGTGCGATCCCACTCCTCCGTGAAGTAGCTGCCGAGGCCGCTGGTGTGCGTCAGCAGGTGGCGCACCTTCACCTTGCTCTTGTCCACCTTGGGCAGCCAGTCCTCGGCGAGGTGCTTCCCGATCGGGTCGTCCAGCGAGAGCTTGCCCTGCTCCACGAGCTGCATGCACGCGACGGCCGTCATCATCTTGTTCATGGAGCCGAGGTTGAACTTCGTGTCCAGGGTGACGGGCACGTCGAAGTCGCGGTTCGCGATGCCGACGGCCTTGGTGAGCAGCACCTTGCCGTCCTTGGCCAGGAGCACGGTGCCGCTGAAGGCGTCGCGCGCGGCCGCGCGGTCGACGAAGCCGCTCAGCTTCTCGGCCACCTGCTCCGGCGTCAGGGCCTCGGCCTTGGGCAGGTCGCTCGGCGGCCGCGCCGGGTTCATGGTGAGGCGCGTGATCTTGCCTGCGCCGTCCACCTCGAGGACGAGGCCGCGCCAGGCTTCGGGCCAGGAGGCCCAGAGGATGAGCGTGGCCGTCGTGTCCGGGCGCGGCGGGTCGTAGCTGCGGGCGCCGTGCAGCTCCAGTGGGCCGTTCTCGCGGCGCATCTGCGCGAAGGCGGCGCGGTGCTGATCCATCGGGATCTGCTCGAGGACGCTGGCCGCCGAGTGCTCGCGCACGTAGGCCTCGAAGGCGCCTGCGTCGCCCTTGTTGAGGAGGTCGACCAGCTCGCCGGCCCGCTCGTAGGCCGGCGTCTGCGGGAGCGTGGGCGAGTCGGAGTAGGGAGGCGGGGTCTGCGCCAAGGCGATCGTCGGCGCGAGAAGGAACAGAAGGAGGGCGATGGTTCGAGCGCGCATGGCGGGGCTCCGTGGTTGGGCCGGAGCGTACCGGGGCCAGTCACCGTCGAGCGCCGGCCGGCGGCGAAGCCGTCTCCTCGTCATGCTGGCGGACGGCTGAACTGCGCGGCGGCGGCCGCCACGCCAGCGGTTCCAGAATTTCCGCCGGACCGGTGACTTGCTGCCACGGGCGGTGTCAGGGCCACGAGCGGCCCAGCCAACTCGGCGCGTCAGCGCGCCCTCGAGCTGGAGCGGCGAGCCTTGCCCCGGGCTCCCCGCTGTCTCGAGGCTCTCCATGGAATCGCATTCCGGCACCCCGCGCGGCGAGGTCATCGTCTACGAGTCGGCTGACGGCGAGGTCAGGGTCGATGTCCGGCTCGAGCAGGAGACTGTCTGGCTGACCGTCGACCAGATCGCCGAGCTGTTCGGCCGGCACCGCACCGTCGTCTTGCGCCACCTCCGTAATGTCTTTGCCAACAAGGAGCTGGAGCGCTCGGCAACTAGTGCAAAAAATGCACAGGTTCGAATTGAGGGTGGCCGCGAGATTGCCCGGGAGCTCGAGTTCTTCAATCTCGACGCCATCCTCGCCGTCGGCTACCGCGTGAATTCCCGCCGCGGCTCCCAGTTCCGCATCTGGGCCACGCGAACGCTTCGGGAGCACCTTCTGCGAGGTTTCACGCTCCACGAAAAGCGCCTGCGCGAACGGGGCCTGCACGAGGCCGAGCAGGCGCTCGAGCTCCTGTCCCGCACGCTCACCACGAATGCCCTGGTCACCGAGGAGGGCCAGGCAGTGCTCGAGGTCGTGCAGCATTACTCGCGCACGTGGCGATGGCTATTCGAGTACGACGAGGACCGCCTACCCGAGGACCCGAAGCTCCGGTGGCGCCAGGCGCTCCCATCTTGCTGGCAGAGGCACGAGAAGCCATCGCCAGCCTGCGTGAGGCGGTCGGCGGCCGCGGCGAAGCCGGCGTGCTCTTCGGACGCGAGCGCGACGGGGGCCTGGCCGGCGTGCTCGGCGCCATCGAGCAGACCTGGGATGGGCAGCCGCTCTACCGCAGCGCCCAGGAGCGCGCCGCTCACCTGCTGTACTTCATCGTGAAGGACCGCCCCTTTGCCGACGGCAACAAGCGCATCGGCGCGCTGCTGTTCCTCGAATCCCTGCGCCGCAACGGTCTGCTGCGCACGGAGATCGACCCTCACCGCCTTCGCCCAAGACCTTCACCACCACCATCCACGTCGCCCAGCCATCCACCGACATCTCCCCGGCCCAGCGAAACGAATCAGGCCGGACCCCCGCGAAACTCCGCCGCAGCTTGCTCCCATTCGGCTCCTCTACGGCGCCACCCCCATCACCGCGTTCGACAGCGCGACGCCCTTCACGGCGCCCGCATCCTGGATGCCCCACTGCAGCCACACCTCGAGGCCCGAGGGCAGGCCTGCCGGCACCGTGAAGTCCAGCGGCACCGTGCCCTCCGCGCTCGTCACGGCGAAGATGATGACCGCCGGCGGGAAGGCCTGCAGCACGCCGCCCTTGAAGGGCGTTGGCTGGCTCGAGGTGGCCACGAACAGCGCCGCCGTCGCCGATGGCTGGGCGTTGAACAGGTCGATCGAGTCGCTGCTGCCCGCGGCGAGGTCGCCGGCGGCCACGAGCACCGGCAGGCCCGGCGTGCCCGCGAGCGCGCCGTCCTTGTCCACCCAAGCCTGCGGATCACCGATGTAGCGGGAGAGCGCGAACTCCACGGTGCCGGCGGCCTGGAAGCCCGCCGCCACGATGCGCCCGTCCGGCTGCAGCGCCGACGCGTGGGCGCCGCCGTTGAGGGCGCCGAAGGACGTGCGCACCTTGCCGTCGCCGCTGAAGGTGGTATCCAGCGAGCCGTCCGGGTTGCAGCGCGCGAGCAGGAAGTCCGAGTCCGAGCTCTCCGTGTCCGCGAAGCCCGTCGCCACGATCTTTCCGTTCGCCTGGATCTCCACGTCCCAAGCGTCCTGCAGGAAGCTGCCGAAGTCGATCTGCTGCATGCCGTCGTCGCTGAAGCTGCTGTCGAGCGTGCCGTCGCTGTTCCAGCGCACCAGCGCGAACTGCTCGGCGATGCCCAAGTCGAAGATGGTGAAGCCCGCCGCGACGATCTTGCCGTCGGGCTGCAGGGCCGCGGCCAGCGCCTCGTCGTGGTCGACGTCGGTGCCGAAGGTGCCGAAGTCCACCTGGGTCTTGCCGCCCGTGCCGAAGCTGCCGTCGAGCGTGCCGTCGGGCAGGTAGCGCGCGGCCGCGAAGTCGAGGAACTTCACGATGTCGATGGCCGCGCCGACGGCCACCAGCTTGCCGTCCGGCTGCACGAGCACGGCGTGCACGTCGTCGTTGCCCAGCTGGAAGTCGGTCGTGACCTTGCCGCCCACGCCGAAGCTCGGGTCCGGCGTGCCGTCCGCCAGGTAGCGCGCCAGCGCGAAGTCCGTGTTCGAGGACTGCTGCGAGCTGAAGTTCACATAGTCGGTGCCCGCCGCGACGATCTTGCCGTCCGGCTGCAGCGCCACGTCGAAGGCATAGCTGCCTTGGCCGGGGAAGGACGTGGTCACGATGCCGCCGACGCCGAAGGAGGTGTCCAGCGAGCCGTCCGGGTTGTAGCGCACCAGCTCGAAGTCCCCGAGGAAGGTGAACAGCGGGAAGGCGCCGCCGGCCACCACGAGCTTGCCGTCGGGCTGCACCACGACGGCCGAGGCCACGGCCGCCAGGCCCGGGAAGTCCGTGGTCACGCGTCCGTTCACGCCGAAGGACGGATCGGGCGTGCCGTCGGGCATCAGCCGCAGCACGGCAAAGTCCTCGTTGGAGAAGTCGTTGTCGACATAGGTCAGGCCCACGACCACGAGCTTGCCGTCCGGCTGCACCGCGACGTCCTCGGCGATGTCCGTGCTGCCGTTGAAGTCGAGCATGAGCTTGCCGCCGACGCCGAAGCTGGGGTCGAGATCGCCCGGCAGCAACTGGGCGGAGGCGCTCAGGGACAGCAGCAGCGCCGCGACGAGCGCCGGCGCGAGTGTGCGAGACGAAGGCACGAGACGAACGGCGTCGATGCGGAGGCTCATGGGTGCGTACCTGCAAATCGGGTGCGGGTCGAGAAGGCTGGCCTAGAGGAGGAGGCGCCAGTCACCGCACGCTAGCGGGGCATGCCGAAACCGACCAGTGAGTGGGAGCGCGACGCTCACCGCGCGGCGCTCGGCGCAGTCTCGGGAGCTACGGCGAGATCGGCTTCGTCACGGAAGCCGCCCGCTTCCTCCTCACCGCCGCTTCGCGAAGATCTCCACCACCAGCGTCCACGTGGCGCCGCCGTCCACCGACATCTCCCCGATCCAGTGGAACGAGTCCGGCTGGATCTCCGTGAACCGCCAGCGCAGCTTGCTGCCGTCCGGCATGTCCCCCAACTGCACGATGTCCGCGCCGTCGGGCCGCCCGATCTGCTGCGCGTAGTACTGCGTGACCGGGTCGCTCCACTGGATGCGCCAGGCCTTCAGGCTGGGGTCGTAGATGCGCAGGGTCGTGCCGTAGAAGGCGCCCGTGACCGGGAGCTCCGGCGCGCCCGTCCGCTCGCCGCGCGGCGGCGTGATCCACACGTCCTGGATCGCGCGGCCCTCGAGCACGAACTCCGCGTGCAGCTCGCCGCGGCTCTCCTGCCGCGCGCCGTTCGCGCCGTGGCCGACGACCGAGAGGCCCCAGTGGCCGACGAGGAAGTCGTAGAGGTGCGCTTCCGCGGGGCGGTCGGCCGCGGGGCCGGGGCTGTCGAGGACGCCGGCGAGGGGCGAGGGCGTGGGCGCGGGCGTGGCGCAGCCGGGGAGGATGGCCAGAGCCGAGATGACGAGCTTCAGCGAGGTCTTCATGGCCTGTGACTCCGTGACACGAAGGCATCGTGGCAAGCTGCCGCGGTGCGTGTCGAGGACAGATCTTCGGCTGCGCAGGCCCCGGGTGGCGCGGGTCCGCGACTGTGACTCGACCTTCGCTGCGGTGTCAGACACCGCGGAGGAGCTCGATCGCACCCGTCATTCCGACATGCCTGGCGCTCGTGCTCTGCGACGCGGTGAAGCGCGCTGCGCGGACCGATGACCCTTCGGTCTCTCGCGCGTTCACGGTGTTCGAGGTGACGTCTCTGCCGATGGCGACGCGTCCCTTCTCGATCTGGATACAGCTCACCGACGGGAACGGATGGCTTTCCATGGTCCTCGTCATCGAGCATCTGCCTTCACGTCGTCTCGATCCGGAGGTCGTCGTCCGCGTCGAGTTCGGGCTGGAGTTCCAGGATCCCAACCTGGTTCTTGAGCACGTCGTCGCCTTCGACAATGGAATCGAGCTCGCCAAGGTGGGACGCTATCGTGCGCGGCTCGCGGCCGATGGCGTCACGATCGCTCAACGCTCGTTCCATGTCGTGCTCGCAGCGTGAAGGAGGCCCCCCATGACCAAGACCCGCTACACCGTGAAGACCGATGGCCTCACGACGATCGTCCACCGGATCGGCCCGTCCGACGGTCCGCGCGCACGGGGCACGAACCCGTGGCTCAACGAGCGGGCGATGGCCCGGCGCAAGGCCTCGGGGCCCAAGCGGCAGCGCAAGAAGCGCAGCCGGTAGTCGACCGCCGCCGCGCCCTCAGCCCAGCAGCCAGCCGATCGCTCCGCCCTCTCGCATGTCGCACCTAGCCGGGGAGGGCGCGCGCCGCGCGCCACGATGGCCTCAATCGTCCGCGCGCAGGAAGATTCGGCCGTGGCGAGCGAGCCACCGCGCTGCTCACCACGGGCTACGTCCTGGATTCATGACCACACGCCACTGAACCGCCCGACGCGACGGACAGCCAGCCACTACGATCGCGCGATCGCAGCTCCCCGGAGACTCGACATGCGCTTCCGCCCGAGCTGAACTGGTCGCGCGCCGGCCTCGCCGACCGCCACCTCGTCCGCATGCTGGGCCAGAACGGCTTCGAGTTTCCCGAGGGCAAGGTGTCGGCCTGGACCGTGGTCGAGAACAACGGCACGACGGAGCAGTGGACGAAGACGTGGACCTTCGACAGCCCCCGGGCGGCGGGAGAGATTGCAGGCATCTTCGACACGAAGATGGCCGCGTCGTGGAGCAAGGCGCAGGGGCGCGAGGGCGGCTGGGCGTGGAAGGATGAGAAGGGGCAGGCGTGGGCGGCGACGATGGCGGTCACGGATCTGAAGGACGGGCACTGGACGGCGTCGATCCAGGTGAAGCGCGGCTGAGCTTCTTGGCAATGGCATCGACGTCTCACGCGTGGGAAGCTACCGCCTGAGGCTGACGGCCGACGACGTCACGATCGCGCAACGCCACTTCGTCGTCCGGCACTTGCCGTGAAAAGGCCCGCATGATCAGGACCCGCTACAAGATCGTCCACGTCGATTGCCTGACCACGGTGGTCCACCGTATCGGACCGACGCCGGCTGGACCGCGCGCCCGTGGCGTCGCTCCCGGTGTCGCACGTCAATGGGCCGAGGCCAAGCGCCGCGCCGCCGCGAAGCGTCGTCGCCGGAAGCGGAAGCCGTAGCGCCAGCGCTGCGAGCTACCGCGCCGCCATCTCCCGCCTGATGCGCGCCTCCTGCTCCGCGCGGTACTCCACGACCCGCCCCCGCACCGGCTCCGCCAGCGCGCGCCGCAACGCTGCCGCGTCCAGGTCCTTGCAGTAGGCCGGCGTCCCCGGCTGCTGCCGCCACGACTCGTCCAGCCCGCCCGCATCCACTGGCTCGAAGCCCATGTCGTCCACGAGCCGCATCACCACCGCCCTCGCCTCCGCCGGATCGCCGCAGACGGACAGCGCGACGCGCCCCGTCGCGCCCCGCGGCTTGCCCTTCTCCCGCAGGCTCGCCGCGAAGACGTTGTTGAACGCCTTGATCACCGGTCGCCCAATCTGTT
>DASUFI010000005.1:0-15187 GCA_036274635.1 Planctomycetota bacterium | reverse complement strand
GAGCTCCGCATCGGACACGCCGCCGCCGTCGCTCGAGCTGACGGATGCGCACCTGGCCTGGCGCGACGAGCGCCGCGGGCCACAAGCGGCGCTGGCCCTGGACCTCGAGCGACTTTCCTTCGATCCGTCCGCTGCGTCGGCCGGCCCGAACGTGCACGTGCAGCTCGCCGTCCCGGGCGTCGTCGAGGCCGTCTCGCTCGTCGGCCGAGTCGAGGGCAGCCAGCCCTCCGCGAAGCTCGAGCTGAAGGCCACCGGCGTGCGCGGCACGTCCCTGGACCCGTTCCTCGCGAGCTCCGGCTGGGCCACCGACTTCCAGGACGGCGCGCTGACGGCCAGCGTGGACGTGACCAGCGAGCGCGACGCCGCCGGCGCGCTGCGCGGCCGCGCCAGCCTGCACGACGTCGTGCTGAGCGACGGCGACCGGCCCCTCGCGCAGCTCGGCGGCGTGACGCTGGAAGGCCTGGATCTGGGGCCGGACACGACGGGGCTGCACATCGGGACGCTGGCGATCGAGGGGCCCGTGGTCGGCGCCGAGCGCGACGCGCAGGGCGTGCTGCGTGTCGCCGGCCTGCGCCGCGTGCCGGTGGTGCCGCTGGTGGCTGCGCCGGTCGCCGAGGGTGCGGGCTCGGTGGCGCCGCCCGCCGAGACGTCGGCTGCGCCGCCCGCGTCCGCCGGCGCGGCGCCGCTCCTCGCGCTCGACAACGTGCGCTGGCGCGGCGCGGCCATTGCCCTGGCCGACCTCTCCGTGGATCCGCCCGTCAAGCTGCAGCTGCGGCCCGAGCTGGACGGAACCGGCCTGCGCCTCGGTGGCGACGCGCCAGCGGGCGAGGCCGTCTTGCGCGTCGGCGCCGAGGACATGTGGGAGACGTGCTCGTTGCGGCTCGCGCTGCGCGGCGGCGACGCGCCGGGCGACCTGCGCGCGACGCTCGGCCTGGACGCGAGCGACGTGCAGGCGACAGCTCTCCGCGGCTGGCTCGCAGCGGCCGGCCTCTCGGCGCGCGGGCTGCACGCGAGCCTCGGCGCGATGCTCGAGCTGACGGCGGGCGCCGCCGCGACCGACCTGCGCGTCACGGACCTCGTGTGGCAGGACGGTGCGCAGCCGGTGCTGTCGGTGCCCGAGATCCGCGTGCGCGGGCTGCGCGACGAAGGCGGCGGCACGCGTCTGGATGCGATCGAGGTACCGGGGCTGGATCTGCGGGTCACGCGCGCGATCGACGGCGCGATCGACTTCGGCAACCTCTCCATCCTGGCCGCGGCGCCGGCGGCCGCGGCCGCGCCGGCCGTCGCGCCGTCCGGCGCCGCACCGGCCATGGAGCCGCCGGCGCCCGCCGCGTCGCCGCCCGCGCCGCTCGCGCTGGGCGCGCTGCGCTTCGGCACCGAGGGCGTGCGCCTGCACTGGCACGACAAGTCGGTGAGCCCGGCGGCCGAGGTGGAGTTGTCGCTGCGCGCGTCGCTGGACGGCCTGGTGCTGGGTGCGCCCGCGCCGCCGGCCCGCGTGCAGCTGCAGCTCGCCGCGCCGGGGGTGTGCGAGAGCGTGGAGTGGACCGGCACGCTGAGCCTCGCGCCCGACGCTCAGGAGCTCGACGGCGCGCTCGACGTGCGCGGCCTGCGCCTCGACGCGCTGGCCGGCTACCTGCCGCCCGGTTGCGGCGGGGCGCTGCACGACGGCCGCCTGGCCCTGCGCGCCAGGGCGCAATCCGGCGTGGGCGCGCTGGGCGGCCGGCGCGCGTCGCTGCAGGTGAGCGACGTTGCCTTCCGCGACGGGGAGGGCGAGCCGCTGCTGGCGCTCGAGCGCCTCGCGCTGGACGCGTCGCGCCTCGACCCGGCGGCCGGCGTGGCCGTGGTGGACGACGTCGCGGTGCGGGGCTTGGCCGTGCACGCCGAGCGCCGGCCGGGCGGCGCGCTGGCCGTGATGGGGCTGGAGCTCTCGCCCGCGTCCGTCTCGCCCGGGCCGCCGTCAGCGACCGACGCGGCGACGACCCCGGCGGTCGCGCGAGCCGCCGGCGGCCTCGAGACGCTGCCGCTGCGCGACGTGCGCATCGAGCACGTGGACGTCGAGCTGCGCCGCCTCGAGCTGACCGATGCCAGCGGAGCCGGCGGCGTGCCGCTGGTCGTCGCGGCGCGCCTGAGCAACCCCGAGCCGCTGGTGCTGCTCGACCGCAGGGTGGACGACCTCGCGCCGTGCAAGCTGGAGCTGCGGGCCAGCGCGCTGCCGCTCGCGCGCGCGCTGGACGCGGACCTGTTCCTGGACGCCAGCTCGTCGCGGCCGGGCTTCACGCTGGACCTGCGCGCCGAGGGCTTGCGCGGCGCCGGCCTCACCGAGGTGCTGCCCGAGCTGGCCGCGAGCGTGGACGGCTCGGGGCTCGCGGACGGCAGCTTCCACGCGCACCTGGGCGCGGAGCTCAGCTGGCCGCGGCGCGGGCCGCTCGACCTGGACCTGAGCGGCGGGCTCTCGGGCGACGTCGAGCTGACGGACCTGGCCTTCCGCGCGCAGCCCGAGGGCGAGGTGCTGCTCGGCTGCGAGCGCCTCGATGTCGCGCTGGCCGACGTGCGACCGGCGACCGGCGCCGCGCGCCTGTCGAGCGTGGAGCTCACCGGCCTGCGCGGGCGGCTGGACATCGTGCCGGGGGGCATCGCCGCCCTGGGGCTGATCGTGCGCACGCCGCCCGAGCCGCCGCCCGCCGAGACGCCGGCCGCGGCGCCGGTGCCGCCGCCCGCTCCGCCCGGCCCCGAGGTGAAGATCGACCTGT
Organism: Planctomycetota bacterium; assembly: GCA_036274635.1. Taxonomy (GTDB): domain Bacteria; phylum Planctomycetota; class B15-G4; order B15-G4; family B15-G4; genus DASUFI01. Next base: position 12,437 of record DASUFI010000005.1, on the reverse strand, counting down.
TCTCGGTGAGCGGCTTCGACTTCGTCCTGCGCGACGAGACCTGCATGCCGCCCATGGTCCTCCCGTTCAGCGACCTCGAGCTCGAGGCGCGCGGCTGGTCGAGCTGGGCGCACGTGGCGCCGCGGCCGCTGCGCTTCACCGGCAGCGTGCGCGGCGGCCTGGTGGCGCTGCCGTGGCGCGAGCGCAGGGGCGTGCTGCCGGCAGCCGGCGCGCAGGCGGACGCGGAGGGAGGCCTGCAGCAGCGGCCGCTCTTCGACGAGCTGGCTCTGCAGGGGCGCCTGACGCAGTTCCCCGAAACGACCGGCTGGGTGAACGCCAGCCTCTCGGCGCTGGAGCTGCCGGCGCTCGCCGGGCCCGCGGCGGGCGCGGGCGTGACTCTCGACGACGGACTGCTGGACCTCGCCACCCATGTCCGCTACGCGCGCGGCGAGGACCCGAGGATGAGCGCGACGCTGACCTTCACGTCGCTCAAGCTGTCCGAGTCGTCGGGCGGGCCGATCTCGAGCTTCCTGCATCTGCCGGCGCCGCTGGACACGGTGGTCTTCCTGCTGCGCAACAACGAGGGCCAGATCAGCATCCCGCTGGACTTCGACCTGCCGCCCGAGGGCTTCGGCGGCGGGCGCGTGCTGGCGACGGCAGGCGGGGCCATGGGCTCGGTCATCGGTCGTGCGGTGGCCAGCTCGCCGCTGCGCCTGGCGGGCACGGTGACGGACTTCGTGGGCGTGACCGACAGCGGCGAGCCGGAGCCGGTCGAGCCGCCCGTCGTGGTGGAGTTCGAGCCGGGCGACCCCGCGCCTCCGCCCGGCGCGCGGGCGACGGCGGCGCAGCTGGCCGCGCGCCTGCTCGACGACGACGACCTCGCGCTGGTGCTGGAGCATCACTTCTCCGCCGGCGACGCGCAGCGCGCGCTGGAGCTGGGCAACCCCTCGACGGGCGACGCGACGCTGGTGGCCGAGCGCCTGCGCCTCGAGCGCGCGGAGCTGCTGCGTCGCCGCGACGAGGCCGCGGCCGAGGCGCGCGCGCTGCTGGCGGTGGGGCGGCAGGTCGAGGCCGACGCCGCCGCGGCGCGCCTGCGCGACGCCGACCGCGCGCTGGGCGCGCGCGAGGAGTCGCTCGACCGCGTGCTGGGCCTGCTGGACAAGGGCGCCGAGCGGCGCGCGCCGCAGAGGGCACGCGGCGCCGGCGTGGAGTTCGGCGAGGCACGCCTGCGCGAAGTGCGCGCCCTGCTCGAGGCGGCGGGCGGCCCCGAGCTGCTCGAGCGCGTCGAGCTGCGGCCGGTGCGCTTCGTGCCCGACGAGGAGCCGGGCGGCGGGAACGTCACGCTCACGCTCAAGGCGCGGCCGCACAGCGGCGGGCTGCTGGACTGGATGTTCGGCTGGATCCCGAAGCTGTTCGCGTCGTCGCCGAAGCCGCCCGAGGAAGGCAGCTAGGAGCCGCGCGCGGCGCGCCCCGCTCGCGTCGCCGTCTTCGCGCGGAGACGATCGGCGCCTTCGGCCGGAGGACCGCCATGGACGCCCGCTCGGTCGCGCCCCGCGAGGTGAGCCATCCCGGCGGGTGGATGGAGATCCGCAAGGCCAACGCCTACGGAGCGGCGCCGGGTCAGGGCCGCCGCTTTCAGCGCACCTGCACCCAGCTGTTGTTCTCGCGCGCCACGTCCGGGAAGGCCGCGTCCGGATCGACGACCACGGCCGCGATGGGCTTGCCGCCGGGCAGCGGCTCGGTCCACTTGTTGGAGGTGGCCCAGATCTCGACCGGCAGCTTGATCGTCTGCTCCTCGCCGCCCGCGTAGGTGACCTTGAGCACGAGCGGCATCACGAGCTCACCGCGGTTCTCGACCACGACTCGGCCGGGCGCCCAGACCAGCGAGCCGTCGTCGGCGCGGCCCGCGATCGCGGGTTGCTCGACGTCCAGCAGCGCCTGGTCCAGCGTGCCGGTCTCCTGGAACCAGCCGCGCCAGAACCACGCGAGGTCCATGCCGGCGGCGTCCTCCATGCAGCGGTAGAAGTCCGCCGGCTGCGGCGACTTGAAGGCCCAGCGCCGGATGTACTCGCGGAAGGCGAAGTCGAAGCGCTCGGGCCCGAGGATCTGCTCGCGCAGCAGCACCAGGCCCACGCCGGTCTTGGTGTACTCCAGCTGCGAGAGCAGGCCGCCGGGCAGGCGGTCGGCCGGCGTGTCGATGGGCAGCATGTCGCCGTTGCGCATGGAGGGCGCGAAGCGCGCCGGGTTGCCGCGCCCGTTGCGGTTGGCCGCCTCGTCCTTCGGATCGGAGAACCAGTCCCACTGGCTGTAGTAGTCGATGAAGGTGTTGAAGCCCTCGTCCATCCACGCGTGGCGGCGCTCGTCGCTGTCCACGGTCATGGGGAACCACTGGTGCCCCAGCTCGTGCGAGGTGACGCCGTAGAGCCCGCGCTCGTCGCGACGTCCGCCGCAGAAGATGATCATGGGGTACTCCATGCCGCCTTCGCGGCCGTTCACGTTGGTCATCACGGGCCACGGGAACTTGAACCAGCGCTCGTTGAAGCCGCGCATGGCGGCGCGCAGCATCTGGGTGGACTTGGACCACTGCGCCACGGCCTCCTTGGGATAGGCCGAGATGAGCAGCGTGGACTCGGGGGTGCCGTCGAGCGCGGCGGCATCCACGATGAAGGCCTCGCTGCTGGCAAAGGCGAAGGTGCGCACCTTGTCCGCCTTGAAGTGCCAGGTGAGCGGGCCGCTGCCCGCGGGCCGTGACGCCGCCTGGCCCACCTCCTCGGCGCTGCGGATCGCGACGGTCTCGGTCGAACTGCGCGCCTTCTCCCAGCGCGCCTGCTGCTCGGCGGTGTACACCTCCTGCGGGTTCTGCAGCACGCCCGAGGCGACGACGAGGTGGTCCCGCGGCACGGTGATGCGCACGTCGTAGTCGCCGAAGTTGGTGTAGAACTCGCCGCGCCCGGCATAGGGCAGCGTGTTCCAGCCGTACACGTCGTCGTAGACGGCCACGCACGGGAACCACTGGGCCAGCTCCCACACCGTGCCCTGCTCCAGCTTCTCCAGGCCGAAGCGGCGGCTGACGTTCTCGGGCACCTGGAAGGACCAGGCCATCTCGAAGGCGAAGGTGCCGCCCGGCACCAGCGGTGCGGGCAGGTCGAGGCGCGCCACGAGGTCCATGGGCTCGAGCTGCAGCGCGCCGCCCTCGGGCGTGCTCACGGACTTGATCGTGTAGCCCTCGCTGCCGCCGCGGCGCGTGCCGTCGGGCTGCCGCTGCGCGACCGCGGACGCGAGGCCGTCGTCGCGGAAGCTGTTCTGCTCGAGGTGCAGCCAGAGGTAGGTCAGCGTGTCGGGCGAGTTGTTGTGGTACGTGACGTGCGAGTGCGCGTCGACGAGGCGCGTGGCCGGGTCGAGCGAGACGTCGATGGCGTAGTCCACTTGCTGTTGCCAGTAGGCCGGCCCCGGCGCGCCGCTGCCGCCGCGCGTCGCGCCCGGCGTGGGCAGGTCGAGCGGCGCGAAGATCGTGGTGGTGGCGCGCGCCTCGGGATGGCGGAACCACGGGTCGGGGCCCGAGCACGACAGGGCCAGCAGGGAGAGCAGGCAGGCCACGCGGCAGCGCATCGGCGGCTCCGTGAGGGAGAGAGGGCGACAGGATACGCTCGCCGGCGCCCAGCTGCCGCTCGCCACCGGCGTCGACGACTGAAGCAGGCGCTCGGCCCTCCGCCCGCGGCCAGGGGCCCGGTAAGGTGGGCGCACGATGGGTGCCGGACGAAGTCTCCTCGCGGCGCGGCGCGTCGATGCGCCGGACGACCCACGGACGCCGTGCGACTCCACGCGCATCGGGCCCGTGCCGCGCTCGGTGTGGCCGGCGGCCATCCTGCACGACGCCCACGAGCTGACGTACTTCCTGCATGCGTAGCTGGACGACCGCCCTGCTCGCGGTCGCCGTGCTGGCCGGCGTGGTCGTCGCGTGGGCGCGCCTCTTCGCGGCGCCCGACCTCGCGCTGCAGCTGGAGACGGTGGGTGGCGGGCTCTCGCCGCGGCAGGCCGCGCTCGAGCAGGTCCTCGAGCAGGCGCGGCAGGCGGCGCCGGAGGCCACCGAGCTGCTGCTGCTCACGGGCGTGGCCGACGAGGAGGCCTACGTGCGCTACCTGGCCTATCCCGTCGCGGTGCGCGGGGCCTCCGTGCGTCAGGCCGCCAGCGTGCGCGCCGCGCTCGACGCGCTGCCGGCCGGCGCGCTGGTGCTGGTCTCGCGGCACGGCGACCGCGAGCGGCTGGAGGTCGTCGATGCGCTCGCGCACGGCGACGCGCCGCGGCTCGCGCCGCTCGTGCGTGCCGGCGACGACGCCGCCGTCTGGCGCGTGCTGCGATGACGGACGACGTGCTCGGCCCGCTGCTCGCGGCGCTGGCGGCGCTGCTCGTGCCGCTGCTCCTCGGCCGGCAGGTCGTGCGCGCCCTGGCGGGCCGCGCGCTGGCCGAAGCGCTCGGCCGCGCAGGCGAGTGGGCCTTCGGCTTCGGCGCGGGCGTGACGCTGGTGAGCGTGGCGCTCGGCGTCGCGTACGCGGCGCGGCTGCCGGCGCCCGGGGCCGTGGTCGCCGCGCTGGCGCTCGCGGCGTGGGGCGTGCTGGCATGGCGCGCGCGCCGGCGCGCGTCGTCCGCGGGGACCGCGGCGTTCGCCGCAGCCTGCAGCGAGCCGCCGTCCGGCCCGCTCGCGCGCGGGGCGCGCTGCGCCGGCTGGCTGCTGCTCGCGGCGCTGGTGGCGGGCGTCGGCGTCGCGAGCTGGCGCGCGGCCGCGGGCTTCCCCGACACCTATCTCGTCTGGCAGCTGCGCGGCAAGGTGCTGTACCTCGACCAGGGCTTCGGCGGCTGGTTCTGGAGGTCCTGGACCACGGCCCACGACAATCGCTCGTACCCGCCGCTCATCTCGCTGGCCACCGCCTGGATCCACGAGGCCACGCGCTCGGCCGACGTGCGCGCGGCGAAGCTGCTCTCGGCGGCCTTCTTCACCGCGCTGCTGGCCGTGGCGCACGGCGTGCTGCGGCGCGTGCTGGGCCGCGGCGCGGCGCTGGCGCTCACGCTGGCGCTGGCCGGCTGCACGACGCTGGTCATGCTGGGCCTCTGGGGCATCGCGGACCTCCCGATGGCCTGCCAGGTGCTGTGCGCCGGCGCGCTGCTGCTGCTCGCGGACGAGACGCTGCTGCTGCGCCTGCTGGCTTTCCCCGTGGCCGGCGCGGTGCTGACCAAGAACGAGGGCCTGCCCGTCGCGCTGGCCATCGCCGCGGCATGCGCGCTGCGGCTGCTGCTCGCGCGAGGGAGCGCTGCGGGCCTCGGTCGCCGCGTCGCGCGGTCGCTCGGGTGCGCGGCCGCGATCCTGGCTCCGGCCGCGCTGCTGCTGGGCGCCTGGTGGGCGCTGTGCGCGTCGCTCGGCCTGCCGCTGCAGTTCATGAAGCCGGAGGCGGGCGTGGCGACGAGCGCCAGCCGCGGGCAGCTTGCCCTGTACGTCGCGCACGAGATGGGCGCGCGCGTGGCCGATCCCAGCTGGCTGCCCGGCTGGATCGCCTTCGCCGTCATGACGCTCCTGCTGGCCGGGCGCATGGCGCTGCGTCGCGAGGTCGGCCCGCCGGCCGAGGCGCGCTCGCGCTGCCTCGCGGCGGCAACCGTGGTCATCCTCACGGGCCTCGCCTACACCTGGGTCCTGTCCGGCTACCAGGGCGATCTGCCCTACCTGCTACGCCTCTCCGCCGGCCGACTCGTGGCGCACACGTACCCGCTGGCGCTGGTGGTGGCGGCCTGCGGCGCGGCGGCGCTGGCCGGGCCGCGCGCGCCGGGCTGATCAGCTCACGGGCTCGAGGATCTCGATGGCCACCTCGTCCACGCGCCGCTCGTCCACCTTGCGCACCGTGAGCTGCACGTTGTCGAGGCGCAGGACCTCGCCCGTCTCGGGCAGCCGGCCCAGCGTGGAGAAGATGAGGCCGCCCAGCGTGTCGTAGTCGTCCGAGAGCGGCAGGCCGATGGAGAGGCGCGCGTTGAGCTCGTCCACGCGCAACGAGCCTGGCGCGACGGCGTGCCGCTCGTCCACCACCGACAGCTGCAGCGGCTTCTCGTCCAGGTCGAACTCGTCGTCGATGTCGCCCACGATCTGCTCGAGCACGTCCTCGATGGTGACGAGGCCCGCGGTGCCGCCGTACTCGTCGAGCACGATGGCGATGTGCGTGCGGTGCGCTCGAAACTCCTTGAGCAGCTCGGTGCACGACTTGCCGGCCGGCACGAACCAGGGCTGGCGCAGCGCGCGGCGCACGGACTCCTCCTGCGGCACGCGCAGCAGGTCCTTCACGTGCACCACGCCCACGACGTGGTCCACGTCGCCGTCGATGACGGGGTAGCGCGAGCGGCCGGTGCGCAGCACGATCGCGCGCGCCTGGCCGACGGTGCACACGACCGGGATCGCGTCCATGTCCGTGCGCGGCGTCATGATCGAGCGCACCTCGAGCGCGCGCAGGCCCACGACCTTCTCGATCATGTCGGCCTGGTGCTCCACGAGGTGGCCCTCGCGCTCGCCCTCCTCGACCGTGGCGAGGATCTCGGTCTGGTAGGCCTCGGCCTGCTTCTCGGGCGTGCTGCCGCCCGCGGCCCGCAGCAGGCGCTGGAACACTTCCACGGGCGGCGAGATGAGTCGCCCGAGGCCCAGAACCACCGGCATGGTCGGGCGGACGATCGCCTCGAGCACGCGCACCGAGAGCTCGGCCGGCAGCACGCGGCAGAACAGCGTGATCCAGCCGAAGGCCACGAGGCAGGCCAGCAGCACCGGCGCCGCCGGGCCAGCCGACGGCCACCAGCGCGGCACCCATTGCTGCGCCAGCAGCACCAGCACGGCCACCAGGCCCATCTGGCTGGCCACGCGCAGCACGACCACGGCCGTCTCGCCCTTGTCGGTCTCGGCCATGAGGCGCCGCAGCCGCTCGCGGCCGCCGGGACCCTCGCCCGGCTGGGCGATGCGCGTCAGCGGCAGGCTCTGCCAGCCCTGCTCGAGCATGGCCAGGAGCATCGAGAGCAAGGCCAGGGCGAGGGTGCCCCCGAGGCCGTGGAGACCCTCCGCGAGCCCGACGGCGGCAACGGCTGTGGACGGGGCGAGGGCTGGCATGGCTAGGCGATGGGGCCCGCGCCGGAAGTCTCCGGCGGAGCGCCCCGACCGCGCGGGTGGTCAGTATAGACCCGGTCTCCCTCATGTGCGACCGTGCCGGAAACGGCCGATCCGGGCCCGACGACGGGTCCGCAGCCGTGCGGCGCAGCCTTGCCGGAGCCCCGTGAAGGACGACGTCGACCTGCTCGTCGTGGATGCCGCCGAAGTCGTCACGGCGGCCGCCGACCTGCGGGCAGCCAACGTCGCGGACGTGTCGGCAACCTGGGGTCCGCGCTCCGGCCCGCGCGGCGCCTCGGCCCGGCCGCTCACCGGCAAGGCCCTCGACGACCCCGGCCTCGTGCCGGGCGGGGCCGTCGCGCTGCGCGGCGGTCGTGTCGTGGCGGTGGATCAGCAGGACGCCCTGCTCGCCCGCTTCGCGCCCCGCGCGCGCCTCTCGGCCCGCGGCGGCACCGTGGTCCCCGGCCTGTGCGACGCGCACAACCATCCCGTCTTCGCTGCCACGCGCGAGCGCGAGGCCGACATGCGGGCCCGCGGCAAGAGCTACACCGAGATCGCCGCGGCCGGCGGGGGCATCGTCTCGTCCGTCCGCTCCGTGCGCGAGGCGACGCGCGAGCAGCTCGCGGCCCGCCTGCGCGCCCACCTCGACCTGCTGCTCCGCGCCGGCACCACCTCGATGGAGGCCAAGAGCGGCTACGGACTGTGCGCCGAGCACGAGCTGCTCTCGCTCGAGCTGCTGGCCGAGGCCCACCTGCGGCACCCGATCGACATCGACGCCACCTGCCTCGCCGCGCACCAGGTGCCGACGGAATTCAAGGCGGACCGCGCGGCCTACGTGAGGCTGGTGGCGGAGGAGATCCTGCCCGAGGCGGCGCGGCGGGGGCTGGCGCGGTCGGCGGACGTGTTCTGCGACGTCGGGGCGTTCACGGTCGACGAGGCGCGCGCCGTGCTGCGCGGCGGCCAGGCCGCCGGCCTGCAGCTGCGCGTGCACGCCGACGAGATCGGGCCGGTGGGCGCGGCGGAGCTGGCGGGCTCACTCGGGGCGCAGACGGCGGACCACCTGGTGCACGTCAGCGACGCCGGTATCGAGGCCATGGTCCGCGGCGGCACCGCGCCCGTGCTGCTGCCGGGCACGTGCCTGTCCCTGCGCACCCCGAAGGTCGCGCCGGCGCGGCGCATGATCGAGGCGGGGCTGCCGCTGGTCGTGGCGAGCGACTTCAACCCGGGCACCTGCCTCATGCCGTCACTGATCGCAGCGGCCGGGCTGGCGGTGGCGATGCTGGGGCTGACAGCGGCGGAGGCGTTGATGGCGGTGACGCGCAACGCGGCGGCGACGCTGGGGCTGCCGGGACCGCGCGGCGTGCTGCATCCCGGGGCGGTGGGGGATCTCGTGGTGCTGGACGTGCCGAGCCACCTGTTCATCGGGTACGAGTGGGGGCGCGATCCGGTCGCGGCGGTGGTGAAGGAGGGGCGCGTGGCGTGGCGGCGCGCTTGAGCGTAGTGTCATGTGCGAGCTGGACCTTTCATGGTACGAGCCTCGACAGGCGGGGCGGGAAGCACGAAGCGAGGTGACCATCGGCACCCTCGAGCAGCTGGCAGCGCTCATCCAGCGCGATCGCGACACCCTGCTCTCGCAATGGCGCAAGCAGGTGCGGCAACTCCCGTCGGCGAAGCATCTCGACCTGCCGACGCTCAACGACCACATCCCCCAGCTCCTGGAGGAGCTGGGCGCCGCTCTCCACCTGCATTCCACGGCGACGATTCCGGAAGCGCTGCGCGAAGGCAGCCCGCCGGCGCACGGCCTGCAGCGCCTCCAGGATGGATTCGATCTCGAGGAAGTCGTCGCCGAATACAACATCCTGCGTGGCTGCATCCACGACCTGGCCGACCAGGCCGGGCTGGTCCTGCAGGGGAAGCCCTTCGGCATCGTGAACCGCGTGCTGGACGGCGCCATCGGCCTCGCGGTGCAGACCTTCTCGACCCAGCGCGCGCTGGAGATCCAGCGTCGACGCGAAGAGTACCTGACCTTCGTGGCGCATGACCTGCGCACGCCGCTGAACGCCATCTCGCTGACCGTGCGCATCCTGGACGCGGACCTCACCGCGAGCGGCAGCGAGGACACCGCGAGGATGATGAGGATGCTGCACCGCAACGTGCAGCAGCTCGAGGAGCTCGTGCGCAAGATCCTCGAGGAGAACACCCACGTCGAAACGGAGACCGGCCTCCAGCTGCAGCGTCGTCCCTTCGAGCTGTGGCCGCTGGTGGAGTCGGTCGTCCGCGATCTCCAGCCGGTGGCGAGGACCGCTCGCACCCGGGTGGCCAACGAGGTGCCCGAAGCGCTGGTCGTGAAAGCCGACGCCAGCCTCCTGCGGCGGATCTTCCAGAACCTGCTGTCCAATGCGATCAAGCACACGCCGGGCGGACAGGTGACCCTCGGCGCGCGCAAGCTGGACGAGAGCGTCGTCGAGTGCTGGGTCATCGACAACGGCACAGGCATCGCGCCGGAACTGCTCGAGAAGATCTTCGAGAAGGGCGAGACCGACGGTGAGGCGTCGGGGGGCACGGGCCTCGGCCTGGCCATCGTCAAGACGTTCACGGAGGCGCACGGGGGCAAGGTGAGCGCCGCGAGCAAGCCGGGCACGGGCTCGGCCTTCCGGTTCACGCTGCCCTCGTACATCGCCAGCACGTCCGCGGGCTGAGCGGCTGGCGGCCGGCCAGGCCCTGGTCGGCTCGGATCCGCGCGACACGTCCGCCGAGCATCCGCCACCTCGCCCGCTATGATCACGCCCATGCCCCCTCCCGCCCTCGTCGAGTGCGTCCCCAATTTCTCCGAAGGCCGGCGCACCGAGGTCGTCGACCGCATCGTCGCCGCCGCCGCCGGCACGCCCGGCGTGCAGGTGCTCGACCGCACCAGCGACGCGAGCCACAACCGCAGCGTGATCACGCTGGTGGGCGCCGGCAGCGACCTGGTCGAGGCCGCGGTGCGCATGGGCCGCACGGCGGCCGCGCTCATCGACCTGCGCGAGCACACCGGCGAGCACCCGCGCATGGGCGCGACCGACGTCGTGCCCTTCGTGCCGGTCTCTGGCGTGACGATGGCGCAGTGCGTCGAGCTCGCGCGCGAGTGCGGCCGGCGCTTCGGCGCGGAGCTCGGCATCCCCGTCTTCCTCTACGAGTCCGCCGCCACGCGCCCCGAGCGCAAGAACCTCGCCGACGTGCGCGAGGGCCAGTTCGAGGGCCTGCGCGAGCGCATCGGCAGCGACCCGACGCGCGCGCCGGACTTCGGCCCGCCGCACATCCACCCGACGGCTGGGGTCACGGCGGTGGGCGCCCGCAAGTTCCTCATCGCCTACAACGTCAACCTCGCGAGTCCCGACGTGAAGCTGGCCAAGCGCATCGCGAAGGCGATCCGCGAGAAGGACGGCGGCTTCAAGTGCGTGAAGGCCATGGGCTTCCACCTCGCCGACCGCGACCTCGCGCAGGTCTCGATGAACATGACCGACTACGAGACCACGTCGCTGCTCGCGGTGTACGAGCGCATCGAGGGGCTGGCGGCCGAGGCGGGCGTGAAGCCGCTGGAGAGCGAGCTGGTGGGCCTCGCGCCCGCGGCCGCGCTGCCGGGCGACGTGGCGCGGCGCATCCAGCTGCGCGACTTCGACCCGGACAGGCAGATCATCGAGCGCCGGGCGGGACTGCGATGAGCGCGGCCTCGCTCGCCGGCGCGCTGCTCGTGGCACTGCTGGGCTCGGCGGCCGCGCAGCAGCCCGCGGCGGACACGACCCCGAAGCCGCCCGCCGGCACGCCGGCGCCCGGCGCGCAGAGCGGCGCGCCGGGGACCGCGCCGACCACGCCCCAGCCGCTGCCCGGCGAGCCGCGCTGCGGCTTCTGCAAGACCACCGGCCGCGTGCCCTTCGACATGGACCCGGCCTTCGTGCTCGAGCAGGACAAGGGCGACACCTGGACCACGCAGTTCTGCAGCGTGGCCCTCGAGTCGGACAACATGGGCCTGCCCTGGGAGCCCTGCCCGCGCTGCAAGACGCCCTCGCTGCACGCCATCGCCCAGAAGGAGTGGGACGACCACAAGGCCGCCGGCGACGAGTGGCTCAAGGAGCGCCGCAAGGTGGACGCGCTCACCAAGGTGGACGAGCCGCTGGTGCAGGTGCAGACCACCCACTTCCTGATCGTCTGGAACATCCCGCGCATCACGACGGTGGACAAGAAGAACTACGACGCCCACGCCGCCGCGCACCTCTACGCCCGCCGCATGGAGGCCTTCTACGCCCGCTTCCAGACCATGTTCGGCATCACCGATGCCAACAACATGAAGAACGTGCACACGATCATGGTCTTCGAGAAGCCCGAGCAGCAGGCCGCCGCCGCGCCCGCCTACACCGGCCTCGACGGCTTTCCCACCGTGAAGCGCTCGGGCGGCGCGCACCACGAGTCCACGATCGTCACCTGGTGGGACAAGAGCGAGTTCCCCAAGGAAGTGGACATGTGGCGCCACCAGATCCACAACATCGTCCACCAGCTCACGGCCATCTACTACGACCCCAAGTGGTTCAAGGTGGGGGAGATCGGCCTCTCGCCTCCCTGGCTCAACGACAAGTACGGCTGGCTCGACGAGGGCCTCGCGCACTGGTTCGAGATCGACTTCGACAAGGTCGCGCGCACCTACTGCATCCGCGAGGCGAACGTCGACTCGCGCTGGGGCGGCAGCGACTGGCGCAAGAACATCTTCAAGGCCGTCAGCGACGGCGACATCCCGCCCTTCGCCGAGATCATCCTCAAGGCCAGCCCCGCCCTTTCCGCCAAGGAGAACCAGTTCTGCTGGTCCTGGGTCGACTACCTGCTCAAGCTCGACACCCTCGCCATGGGCAAGGCCCTCAAGCTCTGCAAGCAGAAGGTGCAGACGCGCGACATCCTGAAGGAGTGCTGGAACATCCAGCTCATCGACTTCGAGGCCCAATGGAAGGAATGGGTCCTCGAGACGTACGCGCCGACGAACAAGAAGTAGCGCCGCGCTCCAGACCGCGCTCCGGCTCTCCAGAGCGAGGGCCCGTCCGGCTCCCGCTTCGGGGATCGGGGGATGGGGCGCCTGCGGCGCCGCATCCCCGACCCCTGCGGACGTCCGCCGGACGGGCCTTCGCTCTGGAGAGCCGACGGTGCGGCGAGGGATGAGTTCCAGGGGGCTGGGGCGTGAGCCGCGAGTTCGCTGCGGCGGGTCGCTCGCTCGGCCCATAAGACGGCCTCGCATCGCGACCCGCCGCAGCTGACGCGTCTGGGGGTAAGCGGCTCGCTGGAGGTGGTCAGGGCGGCGCCGCTTCGCGGC
>DASUFI010000004.1:0-9748 GCA_036274635.1 Planctomycetota bacterium | reverse complement strand
GCGGCGCGGGGGTCACGCCGCCGCCGGCCGTGCGCTGCAGCAGCGCGCGGTCGAGGCTGCAGGCACGCGCCACGTCGGCCACGATGGTCTGACGCCGCAGCGGGTCCTGCAGCGTGCGCGTCAGCTCGAGCACGTCGCGCGCCACGGCCTCGCGGCCGCCCGGCCGGCCGGGGTCCAGGCGCTGCAGCCCGCGGCGGCACAGGAACTCCACGCCGCTGGCGCCGGTGCGCTCCAGCAGGGCATCGAAGTCCTCGCGGCCGTGCGCGGCGAACCAGTCGCACGGGTCCTTGCCCTCGGGCACGTGCACCACGCGGCACTCGAGCCCCTCGCCGAGCACCATGCGCACGGTGCGCTCGGCGGCCGCGCGCCCGGCCTCGTCGCTGTCGAAGACCAGCACCAGGTCCGAGACGCGCGCCTTCACCAGGCGCAGGTGCTCGAGCGTGAAGGCCGTGCCCATGGTGGCCACGGCCTCGTCGAGGCCGCGCTGGTGGGCCATCATGACGTCGGTGTAGCCCTCCATGACCACCAGCCGCCGCGTGCGCGCCAGGGTGCGGCCGGCCTTGTCGAGGGCGTAGAGCTGGCGGCCCTTGGTGAACCAGGGCGTCTCGCGCGTGTTGACGTACTTGGGCCCGGTCGCGTCGCCCAGCAGGCGGGCGCCGAAGCCGATGAGCGCGCCGTTGCCGTCGCGGATGCCGAAGCCCACGCGTCCGCCGAAGGCAGGCGTGAAGCCGGCGCCGTCCACGGCCGCCGCGTCCAGCGGCCCCGCGCGCAGCTCGCGCAGGAAGTCCGCCGGGATGAAGCCGATGTCGAAGCGTCGCAGCGTGTCGTCGGAGAAGCCCCGTTCGCGCATGTAGCGGAGAGCCGGATTCGCGGCGCCGGCGAAGAGCGCGCGCTGGAAGACCCGCAGCGCCTCGTCGAGCACGGAGCGACTGCGGCGCGCCATTTCGGCTCGCCGCCGGTCCTCGGGGCTGAGCGAGGCCAGCTCGACGCCGGCGCGCTGCGCCAGCAGCTCGAGCGCATCGCGGAAGGGGATGCCGCGGGTCTTCATGACGAAGCTGAAGACGTCCCCACCCTCGCCGCAGCCGAAGCACTTGAACATGCCGAAGCTCGGACGAACGTGGAACGACGGCGTATCCTCGTGGTGGAACGGGCAGCAGGCCCACAGGTCGCCGCCGGGGCGGACTTCGAACTCACCGACCACCTCGCGCACCACCTCCGCGATGGGCACGCGCTGCTTGACGATCTCGACCTCGACGCCCCCGTGGGCCATCAGGCGTCCCCCGTGCCGGCGGCGGGCCAGGGGCACCGGGTGAGCGGATGGGCGCCCGCGGGGCGGAGCCCTGCCGGCCGGGCAGACCCGGTGCGCTCGCCGATCATCCTCCAGCAACCCACGCAACTCCTTCATCGCAAGTCGGGGCAGTCCGTCGGGCCGACCCCAGGCTGTGAAGCCGGCACGCGGGCGACATCTCCCACGCACGGCCCCCATATCCTTGGCGCCCGCCGGAAGCTCTCTTCCCGAAGCGGTGCAAAAACGACCGAGGATACCCCGCGAATGCACGCCCGGCCAAAAAAGGGCCCTGCGAGCCGTGCGGACAAAGGGAGGCCACCGTGGAGGCTGTCCACGCCGCCATGCCGGACAACCGATTCCCGTCGATGACGGGTCAGGGGCTGTTGCGCTCGCCCGCAGCGTTGCTGGCCCAAGCAAGGGCCGATGCGAGCAATTGTACTGGCGGGAACGATTCTGCACGCCTTTTCTCAGTTTTTTCGGGTAACGCGAGGCGGCGGCAGACCTCGGCCACGGGCACCCCGGAAGCCTGGCTCACGGAGTTGGCAAGCGTCTTGCGTCGGGCGTGGAAGGCCAGGCCGAGGAAGGCGTGGAGGGCCTTCAGGGAGCGGGCATCGGGGCGATCGGGGCGGCGACGCAGCTCGACCAGTACGGACGAGACCCGAGGGGCCGGCCAGAACGCCACCGGCGGAACTCGCCGCAGGATGCGGGCCGCTGCGCACAGCGCCCGGACCACGGACAGGCTGCCGTAGTCGCGGCTGCCCTCGGCGGCCAGCAGCCGCTCGCCCATCTCGGCCTGGATCAGGGCCACCAGCCTGTCGGGCGCGGCCGGCTCCTCGAGCAGGAGCACGATGAGCGGCGCCGCGATGTTGTAGGGCAGGTTGGAGACGACGTGCGTGCAGCCCGGCAGCAGGGCGCGCAGCGGCTCGGACAGCGCCTGGGGGCCTGCGAGCGCGTCGGCCTCGGTCCACGTGAGGCGCGGCCACAGCTCGGCCTCGACCAGCTGCTCGGCCGCGCTGCGGATGCGGGGGTCGATCTCGGCGGCCCGCACGGCGGCGCCCGCGGCCAGCAGGTGGCGCGTGAGCAGTCCCGGGCCGGGCCCGATCTCGAGCACCACGTCGCCGGGCCCCACCTCGGCATCCCGCACGATGGCCGCCAGCAGGTTGGCGTCCTGCAGGAAGTGCTGCCCGTGGCGCTTGCGGGGCGGTGCTCCGGCCGCCTCGACCGCGGCCCGCAGGCGCGCCAGCGGGATGGGCGGCAGCGAGCTCATGGCCGGCACGAAGCGCCGGGAGGCGCCCCCCGCGAGCGGAGGACGCCTCCCGGTGAAGGACGCGCGCGGGCTCCGGTCAGTGGCTGCCGGTGGCCGCGGCCGTGGACGTCGGCGGAGCGGTGTCGGACACCTTGACCATGATCTCGACGCGACGGTTCTTCTTCTTGGCCTCGGCGCTGTTGCCCGTGGCCAGGGGCTGGTACGGCCCGAAGGACTGGATGCCGAGGCGCGTCTCGGGGATGCCCTGGCTGACCAGGTACTCGTAGACCGACAGGGCCCGGCCGGCGCCGAGCTGCATGTTGCCGCGCGGCCACTTGTCGGCCGTGCGCACGATCGGGTCGCTGTCCGTGTGGCCCACGACGACGATGGGGTCGTTGTTCTTCTTCAGCTCGGTGGCCACGCCCGCGAGGATCTTCTTGCCCTCGGTCGTGATCGTGTCACTGCCGGACGCAAAGATCACGTCGCCCTCCGCGCGGTAGCCGTAGGCGTCACCGCTCACGAAGATCGTCGTGCCCTGGACCTTGGCGATCGAGCCATCGTCCGTCATGCGCGTCAGCTGGGCCGTGAGCTTGGCCTTCTCGGCGGTCAGCGCATCGACCGTCTCCTGCAGGTGCTGACGCTCCTCGCCGGCGTCGGCCAGGGCCGTCTCGGCGTCCTTCAACTGCTCGGTCGACGCGTCACGCTCCTCCTGGGTGCGTGCGAGCTGGTCCTGCGACTCGGCGTACTTGGCGTGGGCCACGCAGCCCGGCAACAGGATCCCCAGAACAGAACCGACCGCCAACCACTTCACGGTGCTTGCAAACAAGATGTGTCCCTCCCAGGAACGGATCTGTGAAAGACGGCGGGTCGCCCCCGCCGTCGTGAATTCAACCGAACATGTTGGCCACCGCCGCGGACACGGGATTGCTGAACGTGCCCGACACGGCATCAAAGATGACGATGGCGGCGATGAGCAGCAGCACCTCGCCGGCCAGCAGCGCGCCGACGACCAGCGGGCTGTCCTTGGGCTCGGTCTCCTCGACCACGGGGACGCGCGTGACGCGCTTCGTCTCGCGGGTGGCGCGCGCCGGGCGCTCGACCTCGACGGTCTCCTCGGTCAGCTCGATCTCCTCGACCGCCCCGGCCTCGACCGGGGCCTCCTCGAGCACCAGCTCTTCCGCGGGCTCCTCGAGGACCGGCACGGCGGGTGGCGCGACGGCGTCATCAAGGTCGAGATCGAGGTCGTCGAGCTCGACGTCCGCGGACTCGGGGCCGGTGCTGCGCAGCCGGGCGACGTCCTCGGCCTTGAAGCGCATGGTGTTCTTGTCGCGGAAGGCGCGGATCTCGCCGGCCGACACGAGACGCTTGAGCTCGTTCTCCTCGAGCTTCAGGTCCTTGAGGACCTCCTCGAACGAGTAGTACTCCTTGTCGGCCAACTCTCGGTCCTCCGGATTTCGGTGCGTCCACGCGGGCGGCGCGCGCACGGGGCGCGCGTGCGTCGGCTCGTTCGCCCGCAGCCGTCGCGGCTGATCTTAGGGAGGCTCGCAGGCGGTTGCAACGGAAGGCCGGGCCCGATTCAGGCTCGTTTCCCGGCTCCGACGTGCCGCCGCGCGGGGGCTCCGCCCCGCGTCCCGCGGCCTTTCCCGGCCGGATTCCGCACGCTGGCCGGCCCGCCGAGGCCGCGCTCCCGGGCCGCCCGGCCCCGGGGTCAGCCGCCCGCCGGCATGGACTGCATGATGCGCACGATCGGCAGGAAGAGGGAGACCACGATCGAGCCGACGACGATGGCCATGAAGAAGATGATGACGGGCTCCAGCGTGCGGAAGAAGCTCGTCACGGCATTGTCGACCTCGAAGTCGAAGTTGTCCGCGATGCGCAGCAGCATGGCGTCCAGCTGGCCCGTCTCCTCGCCCACGTCGATCATGTTGACCACGACGTCGTCGAAGACGCCACTCTCGCCCAGCGGCTCGGCGACGCTCTCGCCCTCGCGGATGCTGTCGTGGACGTGCCCGACGGCCTCCTCCAGCACGCGGTTGGGGATGGCGTTCTTCACGATGGCCAGCGCCTCGAGGATGGGCACGCCGCTCTGCAGCAGCGTGCCCAGCGTGCGGGCGAAGCGCGCCACGATGGTCTTGCGCACCACGTCGCCCAGCTTGGGGATGCGCAGCACGAAGGCGTCCATGCGGCGCGCGAAGGTCTCGCTGCGCAGGGCCAGGCGGAAGCCGGCGAAGAGCACGACGGGCAACGCCAGCACGATGTACCAGTAGCCCACCAGGAAGCGCGAGATGCTCATGATGATCAGCGTGGGCAGCGGCATGGGCACGTCGAAGTTGGCCAGGATGGACTCGAACTTGGGCACCACGAAGATCATCACGAAGAGCACGATGATGGCGGCGAAGCCCATGACGACGAGCGGGTAGGTCAGCGCGCCCTTGAGCTGCGCCGTGATGCGGTCGCGCCGCCGCGCGAACTCCGCCAGGCGCTGCAGGATGGTGCCCAGCACGCCGCCCGCCTCGCCCGCGCGCACCATGTTCACGTACAGCCGGTCGAAGACCTGCGGGTACTTGGCCAGCGCGTCGGAGAGCGGCGCGCCGCTCTCCACGTCGTCGGCCACCGCGGTGACGACCTGCTTGAACGGCCCGCTGGCGAGCTGGCCCTCGAGCACGCGCAGGCAGCGCACCAGCGGCAGCCCCGCGCTCACCAGTGTGGCCAGCTGCGCGGTGAAGTCCGTGAGCGCCTTGGTCGAGATCGTGCGCCGCCCGAAGAGCGCCGGTTTCCAGGTCTTGCCGGTGGCGGCGGCCGCAGCGGCCGCGGCGGCGGGACGCGCAGCCGCCGGACGCGGGGCCTTGGCGGCGGGCTTGGCGGCTGCTGGCTTCGGGACCGGCATGGCGCGGCAGTCTAGCAGAGGCCGAACATCAGGATTCGAGCAGCGTCTCGCGCAGCACTTCCTCGACGGTCGTGGTGCCGTCCAGCACCGCGAGCTGGCCCGACTCGCGCAGCGTGCGCATGCCCTCGGCGATCGCCGCCGCGCGCAGCTCCTGCGTGGGCTTCTCGTCGAGCACCAGCTCCCGCAGCCGCTCGCTGAGCGGCATGATCTCGAAGATCGCGCGCCGCCCGCGGTGGCCGGACCAGTTGCAGGCCTCGCAGCCGCGCCCGCGCGCCAGCTTGCGCCCGCCGACCTCGGCCGGGTCGAGGCCGATCTCGCGCAGCACCTCGGCGCCCGGCACGTACTCCTCGCGGCACTGCGGACAGATGCCGCGCACGAGGCGCTGGGCCACGATGGCCTCGAGCGTGGACACGATGAGATAGGGCGGCACGCCGATGTCGACGAGGCGCGTCACGGTGGACGGCGCGTCGTTGGTGTGCAGCGTGGACAGGATGAGGTGGCCGGTGAGCGCCGCCTCGACCGCGATCTGCGCCGTCTCCTTGTCGCGGATCTCGCCCACCAGCACGATGTCCGGGTCCTGGCGCAGCATCGTGCGCAGCACCGAGGCGTAGCTGACCCCGATCTCCTCGTTGACCTGGATCTGGATGATGCCGTCGAGGTCGTACTCGACCGGGTCCTCGATGGTGAGGATCTTGGTCTCGACGTCGTTGAGGCGGTTGAGCGCGGAGTACAGCGTGGTCGTCTTGCCCGAGCCGGTCGGCCCCGTGACCAGCAGGATGCCGTAGGGCCGCTGCAGCAGCGCCTCGATGGCGGCGCGGTCGTCGTCGCGCAGGCCCAGCTTGGCCAGGTCGAGCGCGACCACCGAGCGGTCGAGCACGCGCAGCACGCACGACTCGCCGTGCACGGTGGGCAGCGTGGACACGCGCAGGTCGATCGGGCGGCCGCCCAGCGAGAGCTCGATGCGCCCGTCCTGCGGCACGCGCGTCTCGGCGATGTCCAGGTTGGCCATGACCTTGACGCGCGAGACCAGCGCCGGCGCCAGCGAGAGCGGCGGCGCCTCGACCTCGAAGAGCGAGCCGTCCACGCGGTAGCGCACCTTGAACTCGGCCTCGAAGGGCTCGAGGTGGATGTCGCTGGCCTTGTCGCGGATGGCCGCCAGCAGGATGAAGTTGAGCAGCTTGACCACCGGCGCGGCGGCGGCCATGGCCTTCCGGTCCTCGAGGTCCAGCTTGCCGGCGGACTGGGTGGCCTCCTCCACCGCCTTGTGCAGGCCCTCGTTGCCGGCGGCGCCGAAGTGCCGCTCGAGCGCCGCGGCGACGGCCGCCTCGGTGGCGAGCACGCCGCGCACCTCGGTGCCCACCACGAAGGCCAGGTCCTGCAGGATGCTCACGTTGAGCGGGTCGGCCAGGGCCACCACCAGCTTGCCCGCCTCCTCGCGCAGCGGCACGACACGGAACAGGTGGCAGGTGGCGGCGTCGAGGCGCTTGAGCGCCGCGGGCTGCGGCGGCGTGCGCTCGATGTCGACCAGCTCCAGCCCGGCCTGCACGCCCAGCGCGCTGAGCAGCTGCTGGCGGTCCACGCGCCCCATGGCCTGCAGGATCTCGCCCAGGTGCCCGCCGCCGCGCGCCTGCTCGGCCAGCGCGCGCTCCACGTCCTGCTCGGTGCAGACGCCGCGCTCGACCAGGATGGCGCCCAGAAGCTTGCGGCCCGTGCGCGTGCTCACCCGATGGCCTCCAGCGAGGAGACGATCTTGAGCAGCTCGGGGATGGACGTGGTGCCGGCCAGCACCTTCTGCAGCCCGTCGGCGCGCAGCGTGGAGAGCCGGCCGGTGCGCTCGGCCTGCGCGCGCACGGCGCCGGCGGTCTCGTTGCGGAAGGTCATGTCGCGCAGCGCGGCGTCCAGCTCGAGCAGCTCGTAGACGCCCACGCGCCCGCGGTAGCCGGTGAAGCTGCACGAGGCGCAGCCCTGGGCCTTCCACAGCGTGCGGCCGCCGAGGCGCTCGGCGCTCAAGCCCACCGCGCGCAGCTCGCTGTCCGAGGGCGCCTGCGGCTGACGGCAGGTGGGACACAGCCGCCGCACGAGGCGCTGCGCCAGGATGGCCTGCACGCTGGCCGAGACGAGGAAGGGCTGAACGCCCATGTCCACGAGGCGCGTCAGCGCCGACGGCGCATCGTTGGTGTGCAGCGTGGCGAAGACGAGGTGGCCGGTGAGCGCCGCCTGGATGGCCACCTCGGCCGTCTCCACGTCGCGGATCTCGCCCACGAGGATCACGTTGGGCGCCTGGCGCAGCATGGCGCGCAGGATGCGCGCGAAGGTGAGCCCGATGCGCCCGTGCACCTGCACCTGGTTGATGCCCTGGATCTCGTACTCAACCGGGTCCTCGGCCGTGATGATCTTGGTGTCGGGCTTGTTGAGCTCCTTGAGCGCGGCGTAGAGCGTGGTGGTCTTGCCCGAGCCGGTGGGACCCGTGACCAGCACGATGCCGTTCGGGCGCCGCACGATGGAGCGCAGCCGGCGCAGGTCGTCCTCGCCCAGGCCCAGCTCGTCCAGGCCCACGAGGCCGCGCTCCTTGTCGAGCAGGCGCATGACGATGGCCTCGCCGTGCGTGGCGGGCAGCACCGAGGCGCGGATGTCGATCGGGCGGCCCTGCACGCTGACCGCGATGCGCCCGTCCTGCGGCTTGCGCTTCTCGGCGATGTCCATGCCGGCCATGATCTTGAGGCGCGAATTGAGCGGGCCCATCAGGGTGGGCTCGTGCGTGGCCACCTCGTGCAGCACGCCGTCCTTGCGGAAGCGCACGCGGATGCGGCCCTCCATGGGCTCGACGTGGATGTCGCTGGCGCCCTGCTCGATGGCCTGCTCGATCATGCGCGCGACGAGGCGCACCACCGGGGCGTCGTCGCCCTCGGCCTGCGCCTCGCCCATGGCGGCGGCCACGTCCGGGCCGCCGCCGTCCACGCCGTAGTAGCGGCGCAGGCCGGCGCGCAGGCCCCCGGGCGTGGTGAGCGCGGCCGTCACCTCGCGGTTGAGCACGAAGGACAGGGTGTCCAGCGCGAAGGTGCGCAGCGGGTCATCCACCGCCAGCACGAGGCGGCCGTCCTTGAGCGCCACGGGCACCACGCGCTGCTCGGCCGCCACGGCCTCCGGCACGGCCGACACGATGTCCGGCCGGATCTTGCCGCCCTTGGCCGCGTCCGCGACGAGATCCACGAAGGGCAGCTTGTGCTGCCGGGCCAGCACGCGCCAGACCTGGTCCTCGGTGGCCAGGCCCAGCGAGACCAGCGCCTCGCCCAGCGGGATCTTGCGCGTCTTCTGCAGCGCGAGCGCCTTGCCGATCTGCTGGGCGTCCACGACGCCCTGGGCGACGAGCAGATCCCCGAGACGGTCCGACATGAGGCTCCGAGTAGCGGGCGCAGGCGCGCTCGGTACGGATTCTTCGGGCCTCGCGCGGGCGAATCAAGGCGACCGGCGGGCGTTTGACAGTTCCCGCGGCGGGCCCTAGTCTCCGCGGTCCCGCCGCCGACGCACGGGCCCGCCGGCAAGAACGGGCGGCAGCACCGCTCCGCGCGGCAGCCGCCGGGCAGCGCGTGCAGGCCTTCGGGATGACGCTCGTGAGGTCTCGTCGCTCGCTGTCGCGCGCCGCAGCGGGTCGCTGGCTGGGGCTGCTGCTCCTGCCCGCGGCCTGCGCCTGTCCGACGCCCGTCGAGCGCTGGGACACGCCCCAGGCCACGCTGGCGCTGTGGCAGGCGCGCCTGTGCCACGACGATCCCGAGGGCGAGTACGCCTGCCTCTCGCTCGGCTTCCAGAAGTCCTTCGGCGGATACCAGAGCTACTTCGCGGCGCGCACTGCGCTGCTCGAGCAGGACGCCACCGCCGCCTGGCTCTTCGGGCACGCGGACCTGCTGGACCACGTGAAGGACGTCAGCTTCGACGCCGACGGCCAGCACGCCGCCATCGTCCTCGCCTCCGGCGACAACTCGCTGGTCGTGGGCTTCGAGCGCGAGGCCTGGGTCAGCGCCACCTGGGACGACGGCCACACGGACGTGAAGCGCCAGCGCGCGCCGCTGGACTCGCTCGTGATCCAGTCGGCCAAGGGCCAGTGGCTGCGCCTCGACCGCCCCGAGCTCACCGACATGGCCCACCTGAGCGAGGTGCGCTTCACCGGCCGCTGGCTCATCTCGGACCTCGCGGGCCTCGCCGTCCCGGCGGCCGCCGCGGAGCCGACGCCGTGACACGCTGGACCTACTTCTTCGGCGACGGCCAGGCCGACGGCTGCGCCGCCGACAAGCCTCTGCTGGGCGGCAAGGGCGCCAACCTGGCCGAGATG
>DASUFI010000003.1:0-4990 GCA_036274635.1 Planctomycetota bacterium | reverse complement strand
CACGCGCAGCCTTCAGGGCGCGCACGACGTTCTCGCTGTTGCCGCTGGTGGAGAAGCCCATCGCCACGTCGCCCGGGCGCGCGTGGGCGGCCAGCATGCGGGCGAAGGCGTCCTGGTAGCTGTAGTCGTTGGCGATGGCCGTCAGGCCCGCGATGCCGCACAGCGCGACGGCCGGCACGCCCGGGCGGTCGTAGCCGAAGCGGCCCACCAGCTCGCCCTCCACGTGCAGGGCGTCGGTCATGCTGCCGCCGTTGCCGAAGAGGATGGCCTTGCCGCCCTTGCGGTAGGCCGAGACCAGCAGCGCGGCGGCGCGCTCCATGGGCTCGGCCAGTTCGGCGGTGGCGGCGGCGAAGACGCGGGCGTGCTCGGCGAAGGCCTCGGCTATGACCGGGCGGAGCGGCGGGGCGGCGTCGTGGTCCGGCATGGGGGCGCAGTCTACCCAAGGCGAGGCTTGATGCCGCGCCGTCGCCGCCCTCAAGATGGGCACGCCGCATGCCCAGCTCGGACACCGCCGGTCACGGGGACGCCCGGGCGCGCGCCGCCCGCCCGGTGCGCCGCGCCTTCTTCCTCTCCGACCTGCACCTGCACGGCGGCGACCCGGCCGGGGTGCAGCGCGCGGTGCGCTTCGTGGCCGACGCGCGCGCGCAGGACGCCGATGCGCTCTTCGTGCTGGGCGACGCCTTCCTCGCCTGGCTCGGCGCGCCCTCGCTGCGCGACGCGGGCCTGGCGCCCTTCCTCGGCGCGCTGGCGGACGCCGCCACCGCCGGCGTGCGCGTGGTGCTCTTCCACGGCAACCACGACTTCCTGCTCGGGCCGGAGGTCGAGGCCGCGCTGGGCGTGGAGGTGGCGGGCGAGTCCCTGGACGTCACGCTGCGCGGCCAGCGCGCGCGACTGCTGCACGGCGACGTCTTCTGCACGCGCGACCTCAGCTACCAGCGCCTGCACCGCGTGTTGCGCGCGCGGGCCGTGCGCGCCGGGATGCTGGCGCTGCCGCTCTCGGCGCGCGAGGCCGTGCGCGACCGGCTGCTGCTCTCCTCGGCGCGCGGCACGGCGAAGAAGTCGCAGGAGACCATGGCCATGGTCGACGAGGTCGTGCTGCAGACGCTCGCGACGGGCCCCGACGTCATCGTCGCCGGCCACGTCCACCGCGCGCGCGACGCCCGCTTCGACGTCGGCGGGCGCCCCGGGCGGCTGGTCGTCATGGCCGACTTCGAGAGCACGGGCAGCCACGCGACCTGGCTCGACGGCCAGTTGCGGCTGCGGCCGCGCGACGCGCGCTATCAGCACGCGCCGGGGCCGGTCATCGCCATCGACGGGCCGGCGGGCAGCGGCAAGTCCTCGGTGGCGGCGGCGCTGGCGCGGCGGCTGGGCTTCGGCTGGCTGGACTCGGGCGCGGTCTACCGCGCCGTCACCGCGCGCGTGCTGGCGGCCGGCCTGCAGCCGGGCACGCCCGAGACGGCGACCCTGGCGCGCGGCCTGATCATGGAGGTCGAGGAGGACGGCCACGTCAGCGTCGATGGCCGCGAGGTGCCCGACGAGCTGCTGCGCGGGCCGCAGGTGTCGGCGGCTGTCTCGCCCGTGTCCGCGCAGCCCGAGCTGCGCGCGGCGCTCATGGAGGTGCAGCGCGCGGCCGCCCGGCGCTTCGCCGGCCTCGTCGCCGACGGCCGCGACATGGCCTCGGTGGTCTTCCCGGACGCGCTGCTGAGCTTCTACCTCGACGCGCCGCTGGCCGTGCGGGCCCGGCGGCGTTGGGAGCAGGTGGGCGGCGCGGCCGGCGCGCCCGAGGAGGTCGAGCGCCAGATCGCGGAGCGCGACGCCCGGGACAGCGGCCGGGCCGTGGCGCCCCTGCAGGTCGCGCCCGGCGCGCGCGTGCTGGACACCCGGGACCTCACGCTGGAGCAGGTGGTGGAGCGGCTGGAGCGGGAGGTGCGGGCGGCTCTGGCTCCGCGGGGGGCCGTCCGGTAGGATGTGCGCCCTTTTGCGCCCGGATCTCGGGCGCCCGATCGCGGGACGGCATCCCGCACCGCCAACCGGACCCTCCCGCGCCCGCCCCGAGCTGGCGGCGCGAACGGAGGCCAGAAGAGAGCATGAGCAACAAGGAACTCCTCAAGCGCTTCGCGCTGCCCGAGAGCGAGCTGGAGCGCGCCGTCAACGAGGCCATGGCCGGCCTCGTGGCCCCGCAGGTCGACGAGCTGTACGACAGCTCGGTCCACGACTTCGCGCCCAACGCGCTGATCAGCGGCACCATCCTGCGCATCGTGGCCGACGACGTCATGGTGGACATCGGCTACAAGTCCGAGGGCGTCGTGCCGCTCTTCGAGTTCGAGGACAGCGGCCCGCCGGTCTCCGGCCAGCGCATCGAGGTGCTCATGGAGGGCACCGACGAGGCCACCGGCCTGCTGCTGCTCAGCAAGCGCCGCGCCGAGCGCATGCGCGGCTGGGAGCGCATCGTCTCCTCGCACGGCGAGGGCGCCATCATCAAGGGCGCGGCCACGCGCAAGATCAAGGGCGGCCTGCTGCTGGACGTGGCGGGCGTCAACGTCTTCCTGCCCGCCAGCCAGATCGACATCCGCCGCGTGCCCGACGTGGGCCTGTACATCGGCCGCGACCTCGAGTGCAAGATCATCAAGATCGACCGCGAGCGCATGAACATCGTGGTCAGCCGCCGCAAGCTGCTGGAGGAGCGCCGCACCGCGATGCGCGAGCAGCTGCTCTCCACGCTGCAGGAGGGCCAGATCGTCAAGGGCACGGTCAAGAACATCGCCGACTTCGGCGCCTTCCTGGACATCGGCGGCGTCGACGGCCTGCTGCACATCACCGACATGAGCTGGGGCCGCGTCAACCACCCCAGCGAGCTGGTGCAGCTCGAGCAGGAGCTCACGGTCAAGGTGCTGCGCTACGACAAGGAGCGCAACCGCATCGCGCTCGGCCTCAAGCAGCTCGAGCCGTCGCCCTGGGCCGAGGTGGAGAAGAAGTACCCCATCGGCAGCAAGGTCAAGGGCGAGGTGGTCAACATCATGCCCTACGGCGCCTTCGTGAAGCTGGAGGACGGCGTCGAGGGCCTCGTGCACATCTCCGAGATGAGCTGGACGCGGCGCATCAGCCACCCCAGCGACCTGGTGAAGATCGGCGACCAGGTGGATGTCGTCGTGCTCGACATCAACCAGGAGAAGCAGGAGATCTCGCTGGGCATGAAGCAGACCGAGACCAACCCCTGGACCGAGGTGGAGGACCGCTACCCGGTCGGCACCATCATCGAGGGCGTGGTCAGGAACCTCACGAGCTACGGCGCCTTCATCGAGATCGAGGAGGGCATCGACGGCCTGCTGCACGTCTCGGACATGAGCTGGACCAAGAAGATCACGCACCCGTCCGAGGTGCTGAAGAAGGGCGACACGGTGCGCGCGGTCGTGCTCTCGGTCGACACCGAGAAGCGCCGCGTCGCGCTGGGCATGAAGCAGCTCGAGCAGGACCCGTGGCAGGACGAGATCCCGCGCCGCTACGGCCCGGGCGACATCGTCACCGGCCGCGTCTCCAAGATCGCCAACTTCGGCGTGTTCGTGCAGCTCGAGGACGGCCTCGAGGGCCTGCTGCACATCTCGGAGCTGTCGGACCGCAAGGTCGACTCGCCCGAGTCGGTGGTCAGGGTCGGACAGCTGGTGGACGTGCGCGTGCTGAAGGTCGACACCGAGGAGCGCAAGATCGGCCTCTCGATGATCGGCGTCCCGCAGAAGAGCCACCTCACCGACCCGAACCCGCCCAAGGACGAGCCGGCCCCGGCGGAGGCCTCGGCCGAGGAGGCCGCTCCGGCCGAGCCCACCGAGGAGGCCGCGCCCGAGACGCCCACGGCCTGACCGGCCGTGCGCTGCGGCCCGCGCCTGCTGCTCGCGCTCCCGCTGCTGGCGGGGGTCGCGGGCGGCTGCGCGGGCAGCGAGCCGGCGCCCGCCGCGGACGCCGCGCTGGCGCCGCTCGCGCCGCTGGCGCTGGTGCCGCGCCTCGAGCTGCTGCTCGAGGCGGCGCCCGGGCCCGGGCCGGCGCGCGCGGTGAAGGTGACCGTGCGCATCACGCCCACCGACGGCCTGCCGCTCGACGTCGTGCCCGCCGGCGGCGCCGCGGACTCGCCGCTCCTGCAGCTCACCCTGCACTGGGAGGACTTCCGCGGCGACGGGCCGCAGTCCAGCGGCCGCGGCACCCAGGTGCTCGTGCCGTTCACCGGCCTCGGCACGGCCAGCCCGGACGCGCCGCTTACGGCGACGGCCGACGTCGCGCTCGCTCCCGCCACGGGCGTCCTTGCGCGGCGCATCACGGCGGAGGGGCGGCTCATCGGCGTGGACCTGGTGCGGCCCGACGGGCACAGCGGCGGACGCCTGCTGGCGCTGCCGCGCACCCAGCTGGCCAGCCTCGCGCCCGCGCCGCCCGGCCTGCTCGAGGAGCACCTGCAATCGGGCCTGCCCGACGGTATCTTCCTGGCGGCGGCCGGAGCGCCGCCGGAGTGGCGCAAGCTGGTGCTCGACCGCCTCATCGGGGCGCTCCCGTCCAGCCACGGTCCGGCGCGTGAGGCCATCTTCGCGTCCCTGCTCTGGCTCACCGGCCAGACGCTGGGCCGCGACGAGCACCGCTGGAGCGCGTGGTGGAGCGAGGAGCGACACAAGGCGGGACGGTGAGCGGCGCGGACCCCGCGGCGCCGCTGCTGGCCGACACCGTCGCCTGCCACACGCCCGAGGACCTGCGCGCCAAGCTGCGCCGCGGCCAGCCCCTGCGCGTCAAGCTGGGCGTGGATCCCTCCTCGCCCGACCTGCACCTGGGCCACGCCGTGCAGCTGGGCTACCTGCGGCGGCTGCAGGACCTCGGGCACCAGGCGGTGCTCATCCTGGGCGACGCCACCGCCATGGTGGGCGACCCCACGGGCAAGAACGTCACGCGGCCGCAGCTCTCGCGCGAGCAGGTGGAGGCCAACGCGCGCACCTACTTCGAGCAGGCGGCGCTGGTG
>DASUFI010000002.1:0-14958 GCA_036274635.1 Planctomycetota bacterium | reverse complement strand
GCCTGTCGCGCGACTGGGACAATCTGCGCGAGCAGCTCGACGACATGGTGGCCATGCTCGAGCAGGAGACCGACTACCGCGAGGAGGCGCGCTTCCAGCAGCTGGCGCGCCGGACGCTGGCGCCGCTCGCGGACATCGTCGTGCCGCGCGTGCACGCCGGCCTGTGCACGCCGCGCGTGCTCGTCACCGACCTGCTCCGCGGCCAGCACCTGCCCGACTTCCTCGCGTCCGCGCCGACGCAGGAGCAGCGCGACGCGCGCGGCCGGCAGATCATGGCCGTGGGCTTCCGCCTCTACTATGGCGCGAGCCTGGTCTACACCGACCCGCACCCGGGCAACTTCCTCTTCCTGCCCGACGGCCGGCTGGGCGTGCTCGACTTCGGCAGCTGCCGCGAGCTCCAGGGCGAGGACCTCGAGTTCGTGCGGCTCATGGAGCGCGCGTACCACGGCGACGCGGCCGCGTGGGAGACCGCCCTGCGCCTCGGCACGCGGCAGCCGCCCGACGCTCCGCTGGGCGACGAGCACCGCGAGCTCATCCGCCGCTTCGCCGACTGGCTCTGGGAGCCCATCCGCCACGAGGGCCCCTTCGACCTCGGCCGCGAGGACTACTTCCCGCGCGGCGTGGCGCTGTGGACCGAGTTCGTGCGCCGCCGGCTCACGCGCAGCCTGCCCGTGAACACCTGGGTGAACCGCAACTTCATCGGCCTGCGGGCGCTCGGGTACCGGCTGGGCGCGCGGGTGGACATGCGCGAGCTGTACACGGCGGCCTCCTCGGCGGCGGGCCGCGCGCGGCCGTGAGCGCCGCGCTCATCCTGCCCGCCGGGCTGCGCGCCCCCGCGGCGTGGCAGTTGTTCAGCTACTCCCGCTCGCCGCTGGCGCTGCTCGAGGAGGGCGCGCGCCGCCACGGCGAGGCCTTCACGCTGCGGCTCGCGGGCTACGGCCAGCTCGTCATCCTTTCCGACCCGGCGGCGGTCAGGGACGTCTTCCGCGGCGACCCGCGCGTGCTGCACTCCGGCGAGGGCAACGAGTTCCTCAGCGCCAGCGTCGGCAAGACCTCGGTGCTGGTGCTGGACGAGGAGCCGCATGAGCGCCAGCGCCGCGCGCTGGGGCCGCCGCTCATGGGCGAGCCGCTGCGCTCGCACGCCGCGACCATCGTCGACACCAGCGCGGAGGTCGTGCGCGGCTGGGAGGCCGGGCGCACCCTGCCCATGCTCGAGCCGATGCGCGACATCACCCTGCGCGTGATCCTGCGCGCGGTGCTGGGCCTGACCGGGCGCGACGCGATCGCCGACGTCGCGCAGCGCGTGCAGCGCGTGCTCGAGCTGGGCCGCGGCCGCTACGGCATGATCCTCGTGAAGGTGCTGCCCGTCCCGCTCATGCTGCGCACGCCCGGCCTGCCCTGGTGCCGGCACACGCGGGCGCTGGACGAGGCGCTGCTCGAGCTCGTCGACGCGCTGCGCCGCCGTCCGCCCGCCGAGCGCGGCACGAGCGTGCTCGCCGACGTGCTGGCGACGCGGCACGCGGACGGGCGGCCGCTGTCCGACCGGGAGATCCGCGACGCGCTCGTCACGCTCATCTTCGCCGGCCACGACACGACCTCGGTGGCCCTGGCCTGGGCACTCGAGCAGATCGTGCCGCGCGCGGACGTGGTCGAGCGCCTCGAGGACGAGCTGCAGCGCGTCACCGGCGGCTCGCCGCCGCGTGGCGAGCAGGTGGCGCGGCTGGAGGTCCTGGACGCGGCCCTGCGCGAGAGCCTGCGCGTGCGCACGATCATGCCCTTCGTGGTGCGGCTCACGAAGCAGCCCTTCACGGCGGGTGGTCGCGAGTACCCAGCCGGTGTGCTGCTGTGCCCGAGCAACCACCTCGTGCACCGCCGCGAGGACCTGTACCCCGCGCCGGGGGAGTTCCGGCTCGACCGCTTCCTGCAGCGGCGCTTCGGCCCGCACGAGTGGTTCCCCTTCGGGGGCGGCAACCGCGCGTGCCTGGGCATGGCCTTCGCGCTCTTCGAGATGAAGCTGATCCTCGCCACGGTCTTCGCCGGAGCGCGACTCGCCCGACCGCGCGACGGCCGCTCGGCCCCGTTGCGCCGCGGCATCATGCTCGCGCCCGACGACGGCGCGCGGATCACCGTGGTGGCGAAGCGCGGGCCATGAGCCTCCTGCGTCGCACGACCGACCTCGCGGACCTGCTCCTCGGCAGCACGCGGCGCGTGCGGCGCTGGGAATACCTCCTGACCGGCGTGGTGCTGCTGGCGGTGAAGTTCGTCGGGGACTCGTGGATCCTGCGCCGCGGCGCCGGCAGGACGCTGACGCTCGAGGCCTTCCTCGATCCGGTCTGGTCGCTGGGTGGGACGCCGCTCGACCGGCTGCCCTCGAACGTCGGCTGGGCGCTGGTCTGCTGGACGGTGGCCTTCCTGTGGATCGCGGTGTCGATGAGCGTGCGCCGCTCGGTCTCGGCGGGGTTCTCGCCCGCTTGGGGACTGCTGGTCCTCGCGCCCGTGCTGAAGGTCCCGACCGTGCTCGCGCTGTGCATCGCGCGGGACGATGACCTGGCGACGGCCTCGCCGTCGCGCGATCCGGCGCGGCGCCTCCAGCTCGAGCTGGAGCGGGAACGCCTGGCCCGCCCCGGCACGGTGGACGCGGCGAAAGGCCGCACGCTGCTGATCGCCTCGCTCCTCGGCTTGCTCGCCGGCGCAGTGGCCATCGCAGCCAGCGTGATCTTCGCGAAGCTCTACGGTCTCGCTCTCTTCCTGCTGGCCCCCGTGGTCGCGGGCTTCGTCATCGGCTTCACCCTGAACCGGGACGAGACGCTCCGCCTGGGCAAGACCGTCGGCATCGCGAGCTGGGTGGTCGCGCTGGGCCTCATCTTCATGCTTGCGGCAGGGGCCGAGGGTGCCCTGTGCCTGCTCATGGCCTCGCCCATCGTTCTCGTGCTGGCCGCCATCGGCGCCCTCGTCGGCCGCTCGGCCGCGCTCTGCGGCGGGCGGCCGCGCGATGCCGGCATCGCGCTCGCGCTGCTGCCCCTGCTCACCGGCCTCGAGGCGCGCTGGCCCGCTGCCTCGCCGCCGATCGAGGTGCGCTCGGAGATCCTGATCCACGCCACGCCCGAGGCGATCTGGCCGCACGTCGTCAGCTTCCCCGAGCTGCCGCCCGCCGACGACTGGCTGTTCCGCGAGAGCATCGCGGACCCGCGCCGCGCGACCATCGCTGGCGAGGGCGTCGGCGCCGTGCGCCGCTGCGAGTTCAGCACGGGCCCGTTCATCGAGCCGATCACGGCCTGGGAGCCGCCGACGCGCCTGGCCTTCGACGTGACCGCGCAGCCGCGCCCGATGCGCGAGCTCTCGCCCTGGGGCGAGATCGACGCGCCCCATCTCGACGGCTACCTGCGCGCGCAGCGCGGCGAGTTCAGGCTCGAGCCGGTGGACGCGACGACCACGCGACTGGTGGGCAGCACCTGGTACGAGCTCGACATCCAGCCGCTCGCCTACTGGCGGTTGTGGTCCGACGCCTTCATCCACGCCATCCACATGAAAGTGCTGCGGCACATCGCGGCGCAGGTGGAGCCGCACTGAACGGAACCCGCCCTCACCATCCTGTCCTGGAGATCCCCATGTCCGCCGTCGCCATCTATGTCGCCACGCTCGCCGTGACCGTTGTCGTCAGCGTCGCCGTCGTGCTCCTGCTGCGGCCCTCGCTGCACCGCCTGCTCGTGGACCTGTGCGGCAGCGAGACGCGCGCGGCCTTCTGGACCTCCTTCAGCGCGGTGACCCTCGTGCTCGCGCCGCTGCTGGCCGCGATGCACCGCCAGCCCTCCGCCGGCGGCGATCCGGTCTTCGAGCTGGCCTCCCAGCTCGAATGGGCGCTGGGCGGACTGCTCGCGGCCGTGCTCATCGCCGGCGTCGTGCTGGCCCGCTCGATCGTGGCCTTCGAGCGCGAGCGCGCGGCCACGCGGCGCGCGGAGATGCGCGGGGAAACGCGGCTCGCCTGACGGCAGCCTTGCCACGGGCGCGCGGGCGCGAGGCGCGCAGCCCGCGGCTTCAGAACATCCCCGCCCGCTGCGCAAACCAGTACAGCCCCGCGCCCGCGACGCCCAGCGCCGCCAGCAGGCGCAGCGGACGCGGCGCCAGCCACTGCGGTCCCTGCGGCGCGGGCTGGCCGCGGCCGGCAGCGCTCGCGACGCGCCGCGCGACGAAGAGCAGCGCGACGACCGCCAGCACGACCATGAGCTGGCCCGCCTCGACGCCGAGGTTGAAGCCGATGAGCGGCACGAGGCGCCGCGGCTCGTTGGCCAGCGCCTCCGCGAGGAAGCCCGCGAAGCCGAGGCCGTGCACCAGCCCGAAGCCGAAGGCCGCCTTCCAGCGCGCGTGCGGCGCCCGCTGGAACAGGTCCGCGAGGCCCACCCACGCGATGGAGGCGGCGATGATCATCTCCACCGGGCGGCTCGGCACGTGCACCACGTCCAGCGCGGCCAGCGCCAGCGTGATCGAGTGCGCCAGCGTGAAGGCCGTGATGACGCCCAGCAGCGAGGCGAGGCCGCCCGCGGCGACGAGCAGGCCGACGAGGAAGGCCAGGTGGTCCCAGCCCGAGAGGATGTGGCCGATGCCCATGCGCACCCAGCCGAGCAGCGGCACCGGCTCCGGCGGCGTCTGCGGCGCGAAGTAGCGGTCCGTCTCGCCCGACCAGAAGAGCGCCTCGCCCGGCGGCTCGTCGTTGAAGTGCAGCTCGCACAGGTCGCGGTGGTCCGGTGACGCGTCCTGGAAGATCGCGTCGTGGATGAGCAGGTCGGGCACCAGCTCGGCATGCTCGAACTGCAGCGTGGCCAGGATCCACTGCTGCTCGCCGTAGGCGCTGACCTCGACCTCGCCCGGGTGCAGCTCGGTGAGGCGGCCCGCGAGCGGCGTCCCGCTCGTCGTGAGCCCGCCGCTGCCGACGCGCAGGCGGAAGCGATCGAGCAGGTAGTCGCCCAGCGCGCCGCGCACGGCATCCAGCTCGGCCTGCGAGAGCAGCGCGTCGCCGTCCGCGTCGGCCGCCGCGCCGAGCACCTCCAGCACGGACTGCGCCTGGCAGCGCACCTCCACCCCGACGTGCGGGCCGCGCACGGTGACCTTCGAGCTGCTGAGCGAGTTCGGGTGCAGAGGCGGCGCCACGGCCAGCAGCAGGGCGAGGAACGGCAGCGGGGCCATGGTGACACGGTACGAAGCGCGGAGGCCGCGCGGATGTCTGAGGCGCCGTACGCCGCCTTGCGGTCGACACCATTCCTGCGAGAGCTCTAGCGCGCAAGGGCGCCGCCAATGCGGCAGGTTGGGACATCCGACGGCAGTATCGGGTACGACGGAGAGCTTGTGTTCCTTTCGCTAGCCCGCACTCGATTCCTCAGCGCCACCTTGCGACACGTCCGCGCCGGATGGAAGGCTTGCAGTCGATCTCGTAGGCTCGACGAGCGTGAGCGCCTCAAAGCAGCAAGCACGTCAAGCATTGGCCACGCTGCTCCAGGAGTTCGGTCGCCTGGACACCGAGCACGGGTTCGCGGGGCAGGCGGAGGCCACGGCGCGCACGTGGATCGAGCGGTTCCTAACCATCTTCGGGTGGGACCCGGCTGATCCGAACCAAGTCGTCCAGGAGTTCCGGATCCTCGGACGCGAGGCCCGCCGCCTCAAGCGCGAGGGGACGACGCACCGGAGACCTGACTACGCGCTGTTCATCGCTGGGCAGCGGATTGCCTACCTCGATGCTAAGCGGTTCGACGTCGAACTGTCGACGAATGCCAATGCTGCTTTCCAAGTCCGGTCGTACGGCTGGTCTGCGGGCCTGCGCGTCAGCTATGCCTTCGATTTCAGAGAATTGGCCATCTACGACTGCCGCGTCGTTCCCGACCAAGACGATGAAGCCTCCGTTGCGCGGGTGCATTACATCACGATCGACCAGTACCTGGACCGCTTCGACCTCCTCTGGGACTACTTCGGCCGCTCCGCCATTGCGGACGGATCCATCGCTCGCCGCCACCCCGACGACGAGCGACCGCGGGGAAGCCTGCCCCTAGACGAAGCGTTCGAGATGGCGCTCTCCGACTGGCGTAAGCAACTGGCTACTACGATACTTCGGCAGGGCAAGGTCAGGGATCCCCAGCTTCTCTCGGCAGCTGCCCAGCGAATCCTGGATCGGATCGTCTTCATTCGCCTCTGCGAGGAGATTGGGCTGGAGGAGCAGGGCACGCTCAACGCGCTGCTCAACGACGAAGACGGGTTCTGGTCGGCGTTCATGCGCGAGCACGTCGACCGCTGGTCGCACGTCTACGACGGAATCCTCTTTCCGAGTTCGGACGAGACCGATCCGACAGGCGTGGAGAGACACCTGCGGTCTTGGTGGCTCAAGGGCACGGTGTTCAAGAGCATCGTTGGCGAGCTGTACTACCCGAAGCCCTACCGGTTCGATGTAGTGCCCCTCGAACTGCTTGGCGGTATCTACGAGAAGTACCTGGGCAAGCGGCTGCACGTCGTCGGAAATACCGTCGAAGACGAGTACAAGCCTGAGCACCAGAGAACCAAGGGGGCCGTCTACACGCCACCTTGGATCGTCAGACGGGTCCTCCAGCGGACGCTCGCTCCTCTGCTTCGCGAAAGGACGCCGGAGGACGTTCTTGGCCTGCGAATTGTCGACCCAGCCTGCGGCAGCGGCAGCTTCCTGCTGGGGACCTATGACCTCCTGGAGGCTGGCATCCTGAACTGGTGCCGCGCGCATCCCGATGACCCGCAAACGAAGAGGCACTGCATCATGGCGCGCGATGGCGCTCGGTTGGCGCGATCGACGGCGCGGACCATTATCGAGACATGCCTTCACGGCGTGGACATCGACCCCGAAGCCGTGGAGGTGGCGCGCATGTCCCTAGCGCTCCGATTCGTGGAACGGACGGCGCAGGACGAGCCCGGCGAGCCGTCAAACCTCTTGCACGGTATCGGGCGAAACATTCGTCACGGCAATTCGATCGTCGGCATGGACTTCATCGGCCTCGGTCTCGCGCCCGCGGCCGTCGACCGCGTCATGCCTTTCGACTGGTCGGCCCCGACGCAGGGATTCCCAGAGGTGATGGCACAAGGTGGGTTCGATGCCGTCGTCGGGAACCCGCCGTACATTGAGGTCAAGCGTTTCAAGGAATGGCTGCCAGAGATGTACACGTACATCAAGAAGACGAACACGTACGCGACGGCGGCCCAAGGCAAGACGGACATCGCCATGCCGTTCATGGAGCGGGGCCTCAGCCTGCTGCGCCCGGGCGGGCGGCTCGGCTTCATTGTCCAAAACCGGTTCTTCAAGACGGACTACGGGGAGCTGACCCGCCGCTGGCTGCGGACGAACCGACTCCTCGAGGATATTGAAGATTTCCGCGACTTGCAGGTCTTCCCGCGCCGCACGACGTACACCGCCATTCTCGTCCTCGCGCGCGACTCCCAGGAATTCGGTTACCGGACCTATCTCGACCGGGCAACGGCCGAGGCCGGCGCACCGTCCCTACAGGACTCGATCCGGATCGCCGATATCGACGACGGCGTGTGGAGCTTCGACCAGCCGGACCTCATGAGGGTTCACGCCGAACTCGTTGCGCGCCACGGGACGATTGCTGATCACAAGAGGCTGCAGATTTCGGTCGGACTGCAGACGCTCTGGGGCAAGCTCTACCAACTCGAGCCGATCGAGGTGCGAGAGCGAACAGTGCAACTAAAGAGCGCGCTCGCAAGCGAGACCGTCACGCTAGAACGCGGCGCTCTCCGGCCCCTCTGCTGCAACCGGAGCTTCTACCCGTTCCGGCGTGACAACGCTGATGCGTTCGTCATCTTCCCGTATGACCTTGAGGACGACGGGCCACGGGAGATCGGCTGGAAGAACTTCAAGAAGCGGTACCCGAAGGCTGCGCGCTACCTCGAGGAACATCGGCGCGAGTTGAAGGACGCCGTGCAGGTACCCGAGGGCGCAGACCGGTGGCACCTCTACACCCGACCGCAGAACCTCGAGGCTCAAGCTCATCCCAAGGTGCTGTTCCCCTCCACCATCGAGGACACGATCGCGAGCGTGGACGGCGAGGGCGACGTCTACCAGGACAACGTGCGCGTCAACTCGCTCAGCGTCTCGGGCAACACGGTTGACTTGCTGGCGATCTGCGCCGTATTCAATTCGTCGACCTTCAGCGCGTTGGCTCGCCTCAAGGCGGGGCTCAGCGATTCTGGATGGCGAGGGTTTAATCGACAGTACGCCGAACTTGTGCCCCTCCCCCTGGGAGCTCTCAAGGACAAGAAGGTGTCGTCTGACCTGTCGACGTTAGCTCGAAAGATCCAAGCGACGCAGGAGCAACTGCTAGGTGCCTCGGCAGAGGGTGCGAAAGGCGCCCTGTCCGCCTCGCTGGTTCGCCTCTGGGGTCAACTGGACGATGTAGTCAATGCGGCGTACGGTCTGACCGATCGCCAACTTTCCGTGGTAGCGCGCTACCCCAGGCGCATCGACCGAGTCGAACTGCTGCATCGCCAAGCTGAGGCATTCCCGATCGACGATGCAGCAACCGAGGATGACGGTTAGGGCGCCGGACACCGGCGCCACAATCCCGCGCTGCCGTAAGCCGGTCCGCCGCCCACTTGCCGAACCCTTCCAGCACGCAGCTGGGCCGCGTGGGTTGTGACCCGGCGCGGTCCGGATAGCGGGGCCTGAAAGGCGGCGCTTGCCTTGCCGCCTGCCACTCTCTTTGCGGTCGCAATCCGCAGCTCGTCGTCCAAGCCTTGCCGCTGGACATCCGGCCCGGCTGCGTGCTGGCATGGCGCCTCGAGGTGCCGTCCCGCGCGGGCCGCCTCCGGGAGATGACGATGGCCTTCCTGCTCGTGCCGCTGGGCATCCTGCTGCTGCTGGTGCTGTGGATCGTCGGCGTCTTCAACGGCCTGGTGCGCGCGCGCAACGCGTGCGACGAGTCCTGGGCCGGCATCGACACCGAGCTGAAGCGCCGGCACGACCTCGTGCCCAACCTGGTCGAGACGGTGAAGGGCTACGCCGCGCACGAGCGCGGGACGCTCGAGGCCGTGATCCAGGCGCGCAACGCCGCCGCCGCGCCGCAGGCCTCGCCCGCCGCGGCCGCCCAGGCCGAGAACACCCTCTCCGCGGGCCTGCGCCAGATCTTCGCCCTGTCCGAGCGCTACCCGGACCTCAAGGCCAACGCCAGCTTCCAGCAGCTGCAGGGCGCGCTGGCCGACACCGAGGACCGCATCCAGCGCGCGCGCACCGTCTACAACGGCAACGTGCGCCAGCTGAACACGAGCATCGAGGTCTTCCCCGGCAACATGGTGGCCAGCTCCTTCGGCTTCTCGCGGCGCGAGTTCTTCGAGCTGAAGGACGCGGAGCAGCGCGAGGCGCCGAAGGTCTCGTTCAAGGCCTAGCCGCCCGTCGGGCTCAGTACTGCTGCGCCACGACCGCGAGCAGGTGGCCCAGCGCCTGCAGGTCGCGCAGGTCCAGCGTCTCCACGCGCGAATGGCTGCAGCGCTGCGGCCAGGCGAGCGGGCAGTCGATGCTGCCCTCGGGCACGAAGCGGCTGCCGTCGTTGCCGCCGCCCATGGTGCCGAGCTGCAGCGGGATGCCGGCCGGGCCCGCGACCGCGCGCACGCGGTCGAGAACCGACACCGGCGTGAGCGACGAGTTGTCCAGCGCGCGAAGGACCGGCCCGTCGCCCAGCCTGGCGAAGGCGTAGCGCGGATCCTCGAGCGGGCTGTCGCTGGTCACGAAGGTGTCCACGGCGAAGACCACCTCGGGCACGGGCCGCAGGTTGCGGGCGAGCACGTCGGCGCCCTCGAGGCCGACTTCCTCGCGCGCGGTGAAGGCGAAGACCACGCGGCGCTGCGCGGCGCGCAGCCGCGCGTCGGCGTCGGGCCCGAGCTCGCGCAATGCCAGCAGCAGGGCCGCGCAGCCGACGCGATCGTCGTTGCTGCGGCCGGCGGCGCGGTGCGCGCCGAGGGCGTTGAGCTCCTTGGGCACGGTGGCCGTGTCGCCGACCGCGACGCCCAGCGCGGCCGCCTCGGCGGCACTGCGCGCTCCGACGTCGAGCAGGATCGGCGGGTCCTCCTCCTTCTTGCTGTCCTTCGGCCGTGGCAGCGCGACGCACGGCAGCACCCGGCCGTCGTGCGTCACCAGCTCCATCACCGTCTCGCGGTAGAGGTGCGGGAGCATGCCACCGCGGCGCGTGGTCTCGAGCAGGCCGTCGTCGTGGATCGCCTTCACTTGCAGGCCGATCTCGTCCATGTGCGCCGCGAAGGCGTAGGTGTGCGGGCCCTCTCCGAGGACGAGCACGAGGTTGCCGCCGCTGTCCTCCTCGGGCTTCCAGGCGGGGTTGATGTCGGCCAGCTGCCGGCGGATCTCGTCGCGCACCGGGCCCTCGTGGCCCGAGACGCCGCGCGGCAGGACCAGCGACTGCAGCAGCCTGAACGCATCCGGATCGGACCGCTGCGGAGTCGAACCGATGGACTTCCAGTACGACCCTACCGGCGGCAGCGCCGGAACATCGCCCGTGGCACCGAGCAGCGTCCAGAGGCGCCCGGCGAGAGCGAGGCGGTCGGCGTCGTCCACCGTTTCCACCGGCGTGCCGGCGTAGCGCACCCGCAGCTCGAGCACCTTCCAGGCCGTTTCCTCGCCGCGCACGGGGTCGGGGCCGCGCAGCGCGTCGGGGACGTCGACTGCCGCGCGCAGGATGATGGTCTCGGCCGGGCGCAGCCGCCGCACGACGGCCTCGCCGCCGCGGCCCAGCGGTGCGGGCACCGGCGCTTGGTCGTGCGCCAGGCTGATGCCCACCTGCGACTGCGCGACGAAGGCGACGGCCACGCCCTCGGCAAGCTGTCCGGCCTGCGTCGCGGCTGCGGTGGCGCCGGCCAGCACGTCGGCCAGCGCGCGCGCGCCGGCAGCCGTGCCGGCAGTGCGGTTTCCGGCGAGGCGCACCGTCTCGCTCATCACCACGGGGTCGAGCAGGCCGATGCCCAGCGCCGCCACGTCGCCGGGCGAGTCGGCTCCCACGTCGAGCCACAGGTCGTCCTCGTCGAAGACCTCCGGCCGCGGCGCGCGCAGATGGAGCGAGCTGACCAACAGCACGCCCGGCACCGCGGAGTCGCGGGTGAAGACGACGACCGGCCGACCCTCGCGCGCGAGGTGGAAGGCCTCGCCGAGTCGCACGCCGACGGTGCGCACGCGCAGCAGACCGTCCTCGCGGATCTGCGAGACCACGTAGCCCGGCTCGTCGACACCTACGGCGATGAGCAGGCGCACGGGCGACGTGTCGCCGGCGCGACGCACGATGAGGCCGCCGCAGGCGTCGTGCTCGAGGGCGACGGAGCGCTGTCCGTTGAAGGTGCCGGCGAGACGGTCGAGCCGCCCGAACTCGTGTCCCACGGGCGCGACTTCGTCTCGCGACAGCCTGGCGGTGCCTCCCAGTCCGGGCGTCTCATGTCCCACCGGGGCGGACGTCGGTTCCTGCATGGGATTCTCGGGACCCTCGGGCGTCGTGTACGTCGCGCATGCGCCCAGCATCGCCACCGCCGCCCACATCCACCTCGCCCGCATCACACCTCCTCGCGCGCCGCGGCGCGCCGTCGACGAAGCCGCGCATCCTAAACACCGCGGGCCAGGTCGCGCGCACGGCGCGGCCCGGCCGGCGGGTGGTGGGTCGGCAGTCGATCGGTCAGGAGGAGGCTGCGCGCGCTCGGCACGGGGGCCGAGCCACCTTTCCCTGATCGATCCACGCCCCCCGCCTCTTGAGCCGTGCCTGCTGGTCGCTGGGGCCGCGCGGCGCTACCGTTTCGCCGCGTGGCCACCCTGCTCGGCATCGAAACCTCGTGCGACGAGACCGCCGCCGCGGTCGTCGTTGACGGCTGGCAAGTGCGCGCGCAGCGCGTCGCCAGCCAGATCGACCTGCACCGTCGCTTCGGCGGCGTGATCCCCGAGCTGGCCAGCCGCAGCCACCTCGAGGTGCTCTTCCCGCTGTTGCAGGAGGTGCTCGACGAGGCGCGCACGCCGCTGGCGGACCTGGATGCGATCGCGGTCACCGTCACGCCCGGCCTCGTGGGCTGCCTGCTCGTGGGCCTCTCCACCGCCAAGGGCCTCGCGCTCGCCACCGGCCTGCCGCTCGTGCCGGTGAACCACGTGCACGCGCACATCCACGGCGCGCTCATGCCGTGGATGGCGCAGCGCGCGGCCGCGGGCGAGAGCACCGAACCGCCGTGGCCGCTGGCCTCGCTGGTCGTGTCGGGCGGGCACACTTCGCTCTACGCCAGCGAGGGCCCGGCAAGCCACCGCCTCGTCGCCCGCACGCGCGACGACGCCGCGGGCGAGGCCTACGACAAGGTGGCCGCCCTGCTGGGCCTGCCGTACCCCGGCGGCCCGGCCATCGACAAGCTGGCGCGCAGCGGCGACGCGCGCGCCTTCCGGTTCCCGCGCAGCCGCCCCGACCCCGCCTCGCTGGACTTCTCCTTCTCGGGTCTCAAGACCGCCGTGCTCTACGCCGCGCGCGGTCCCAATGCGCCGCGCACGACCTGGCGCGCGCCGCGGGCCGGCACGAACGAGAGCGCCGAGGACCGCGCGCGACGCGTCACGCTTCTGCCCGGCGTCAGCGCCGCGGACCTCGCCGCCAGCTTCCAGACCGCCGTCGTGGACGTGCTGGTGGGCCGGCTGCTCGAGGCCGCGCAGCGCCTCGGCGCGCGCGGCCTCGTTATCTGCGGCGGCGTCGCGGCCAACTCCGAGTTGCGTGCCCGCGCGCAGGCCGCGGCCGACGAGCGCGGGCTGCCGCTCTTCGTGCCGCCCATCGCGCTGGCCACCGACAACGCCGTGATGATCGCGGGGCTCGGAGACGCGCTGTTCCGCGCGGGCCGCACGGCGGGGCTGGAGCAGGACGTGCTGGCGCGGATGGACTAGCGCGACGGCGGGAGCAGCATGACACCGGACACCGCACGCGGGCGCCTCGTGCCGGTCGCGGCCACGCTCGCCGCCCTCGCGCTCGCGACGCTCGGCACCCTCTGCGCTCCCTTCGACACCGTGCTGCGCGAGGACGCGCTGTCCTACCTCGACCAGGCCTTCGCACTGCGCGCCGGCGACTGGACCGCCACGGCGCACCCGGTCGGCTGGCCGCTGCTGCTGGCAGGCGCGATGGAGCTGCTGGGCGTCCGCGCGCGCGGCGACGCCATGCAGCTCGCGCGCCTGCTCTCGGTGCTGCTCGTCGCGGCCTGCGCCTTCCCGGTGGCGTCGCTGGCGCGGCGCGCGGCGGGCGAACGGGCTGCGCTGCTGGCGGTCCTCGCGCTGGCGTGCTCGACGACGCTCATCTGGTTGGGCGGCATCGCCTACGCGGATCCTCTCTTCGTGCTGCTCGCCACGTGGAGCGCGGCGTGGGCCGCCCGCTCGCAGGGGCGGCTGCGGCCGCTGCTGGGCGCGACGGCGCTCGCCAGCCTGTCCTTCTGGGTCAAGCCCAGCGGGCTGTTCCTGCTCCTGGCGCTGCTCGTGTACGCGGCCATCGTGCGCCGCCGCGCCGGGCTGCGCCTCGCGCCGCTGCTGTGGCTGCCGCTGCTCTTCGTCGCGCTCTCGCTGCCGCACCTCGTGCTGCGCGCGCGGACCTTCGGCTCGCCCTTCTCCTACGGCGAGAACTCCAAGTACTTCGTGGACAGCTACGCGCAGGTGTGGGACCCGAGCGTGCCGATCCCGTCGCTGGGCAACTACCTCGCCTCGCACACCCCGGCGCAGTGGCTGGACAAGTTCGTGGTGCACGGGGCGCTGCGCATCGGCTGGTACTTCCTGCTCGAGATCGGTGCGCTGTGGGCGCTGCTGCTCGCGGCCGGCATCTGGCTCTGGGCGCGGCGCGGGCTTGACGTGCTGCTCTGCCTGCTGGTGCCCGCCGCGCTGCTGCTCGGGCTGGTGCCGGTGTTCGCGGTGTTCGGCGACCCGCGCTACATGGCCATGACGCTGCCCTTCGTGTTCGTGATCGGTTCCGCGGCCTTCGCGCGGCTCGCCGAGGCCAGCCCGTGGCCGCGCGCGCTCACCGCGGTCTTCGCCCTCGCGCTCGCGGCGCAGGTGCCGCTGGCCTTCGCGCGCGGCGAGCTGGCCGTGCGCACGAATCCGCTCGCGCCCCGCACGCCGCGCGTGCGCGACGCGTGGGCCGCGTGGACGGTGCGCCACGTGTCACCCCCGGTGGCCCTCGTCGAGGGCGGCGACCTGCTGCAGCTGGCCTGCGACGAGGCGCGCGCGGCCGGCGAGCTGCCGCCCGAGACGGCCGCGCTGCCGGACTTCCCGTACCGGCGCCCGGGGCTCGCGCCCGACCTCGGCGCGGCGCTGGACCAGCTCGAGCGCCTCGGCATCCACACGCTGCTGGTGGACTCGCGCAACGCGGGCCGGCTGCCGTGGCTCTCCGAGCTCCACGGGGCGCGCTGGGCCGGCCGCCTCGAGCTGCTGCAGTCCTTCCGCGCCGCGCCGGACGAGCGCTGGGCGCTGAGCGACATGGAGGTCTACCGCATCATCCCCGCGAAACCTTGAGAGGGGTCGAATGGCCGAGACGTCATGCCTCGTGGCTGGACGACTCACTACGCTCCCGGCCTGATCGCGCCGCGCTGCCGGCGCTCACCGACCCGCAGCCGGAGGAATCGCCATGTTCCAGTCCGCCCGCCGTTCCCTGCCGATCGCCACCGCGCTGCTCCTGTCGGGCGCGATCTACGCCTGCGCCGGCACGCACCTTGAGCACAGCGACAAGGAGCACGGGGAGAAGGAGCACGGCTACGCCAAGGAGTCGGACGAAGCGGACGAGGAG
Organism: Planctomycetota bacterium; assembly: GCA_036274635.1. Taxonomy (GTDB): domain Bacteria; phylum Planctomycetota; class B15-G4; order B15-G4; family B15-G4; genus DASUFI01. The sequence goes on along the minus strand of DASUFI010000002.1, from coordinate 163 downwards.
TCCGGCGGCGAGGAGGAGGACGTGCAGGTCGTGACGCTCGACGCCGCGCCGGCGGCCGTGCGCGAGGCCTTCGCGAAGATCGCGGCTCCGTCGACGGTCACGAAGGTGGAGCGGCAGGTGGACGAGGGCGCGGTGCGCTTCGAGATCGACTTCGAGGCCGACG
>DASUFI010000001.1:0-23755 GCA_036274635.1 Planctomycetota bacterium | reverse complement strand
CTACGGCGTGGATCCGTCGGTGACCGCCGCGGTCGACGCCAACGAGATCTGGATCGCGCCCCTCTGGAACCCCGACGGCTACGCCTACGTCTTCAGCACGGACAACTTCTGGCGCAAGAACCGGCGGCCCGTGGGCGGCTACGTCGGCGTGGACCTCAACCGCAACCATCCCTTCGGCTGGGCGACGGCGTGCTCGGGCAGCACCGACCCGTTCGCCGACACCTACAAGGGCCCGTCGCCCGCCAGCGAGGCCGAGGTGCAGACCATGCTGGCGTGGAGCGCCGACAGGCACTGGGCCAAGGTGCTCGACTACCACAGCTACGGGCAGGAGGCGCTGTGGGGCTACGCGTGCCTCGCGCACCCGCTGGACGCCTTCCTGCAGAGCGAGGCGGTGGCCCTGTCCGAGGCCTCGGGCTACGGCGGCGCGGAGCGCAATCCGTCCGCGGAGGGAGAGGAGGAGGAGTGGCAGCTCGCCTCGCGCGGGGCGCACGCCTTCCTCATCGAGGTGGGCACCAGCTTTCAGCCGCCGTACTCCTCGTCGGTGGCCGAGGCGGCCCAGGTGTGGCCGGGCATCGAGTGGATGCTCGCGCGGCCGATCCCCGTCGAGGGACGCGTCACCGACGCGTGCACGCACCTGCCGCTGCAGGCCAGCGTCAGCGTGTCGGGGCTCGCCTACGGCAATGGCGAGAGCAACAGCAGCGGCGGGCCCTTTGGTCGCTACGCCGTGTTCGTGCCGTCGGGCAGCTGGACGCTGAGCTTCAGCCTGGCCGGCTATTCGCCGGCGCTGCAATCGGTGACGGTGCCGCCGGGCGGCAGCGTGACCTTGGACGTCGCGCTTGCGCCGCTCGTGCCGGCCGGCTGCATCAGCGACGTGGGCGGTGGCAAGCGGGGCGACGCGGGCGTGCCGGTGCTCGCGATGCAGGGCACGCTGGCCCCGGGCTCTTCGGGCAGCCTGATGCTCGCGGGCGCCGCGCCGCTCACGCCGGCGACGCTGGTGCTGGGCCTCGCGCGGTTGGGCGTGCCGTTCAAGGGCGGCACGCTGGTGCCGGTGCCACAGGTCTTCGTCGGGCTCGGCACGGATGGTGGCGGCGCGCTCGTGCTGCCCTTCACCTGGCCCGCGGGGGTACCGGCGGGCACCGAGCTGTGGCTGCAGGCCTGGATCCAGGACCCCGCCGCCAGCGCGGGCCTCTCGGCCAGCAACGGCCTGAACTGCATCGCCGGCTAGCGCGGGATCTCGCGGCGCGGCCGCGCGAGCAGCGCGTCCACCTGCGCGATGAGCTGGTCCACGTAGCGCGGGTCGGCGCCGCCGCCGCGCTGCTTGAGGCGCACGAGGAGCTGGCGCGCGACGGCGAGGTTGCGGTCGAGGTTCATCAGGGTGCGCGCGGAGTCGAGCAGCAGGTCGGGGCGCGGCACGTCGTAGTCGTGCTCGAGCAGGCTGGCGAAGACGAACCAGGCCTCCTCGTAGCGGCCGAGGGCGTAGAAGGCGCGGCCGAGCAGCACGTAGACCTCGAGGGCGTCGGGCTCGCGGCTGGAGGAGATGGCGCGGCGCATGGGGTCGAGCGCGTCGAGCGGGCGCTTGAGGCGCAGCAGGGCCACGCCCATGGCGGAGAGGTTGCGGAAGTTGCCGGGCGCGCGGGCGTCGGCGATGCGCGCGGCGTCCAGCGCCTCGTCCCAGCGGCCCTGCTGCAGGAGGATGTCGGCGCGCACGCCCTGGTAGTCGGCGCGGTGGGGGAACCAGTGGTCGGCCTGGGCGGCCTCGTCCAGCGCCATCTGCCAGCGGTTGCGCGCGGCCTCGGGCTGGCCGGCGGCCTCGAGGGCGCGCGCCTGGGCCTGCGCCTCCACCGAGGCGGCCATGAGCGCGGTGGAGCGGTCGTAGCGCAGCCACTCGGGCCACACGAGGCCCAGCACCATGGCGGCCAGCAGCAGGCCCGCGAGCGCGAGGGCCGGTCGCGTCACGCGCTCGCGCGAGTCGCAGCCGGCGCGCGTGACGATGGCCAGCAGCAGCATGATGAGGCTGCCCGCCTCGGCCCACATGAGCGGCGTCTCGAACAGGAAGTAGACGCCGGCGGCGGCCAGCGCCGCGACCGCGGCGTGGAAGGGCGCGCGCCGCTCCTCGTCGTGCACCAGCTGCACGGCCCCGCGACGCGCGGCGCGCAGCGCGTGGCGCAGCAGGAAGAGGAAGGCGATGAGCCCCAGCAGCCCGCCCTCGGCCAGCACGTTCAGGAACTGGTTGTGCGCGTGCGGCACCGGGCGCCCCGCGGCGTGGTAGGCGGGCAGGGCGGTGTCGAAGCAGCCCGGCCCGACGCCCAGCACGAGGTGATCGCCGGCCATGCGCAGGGTGTCGCGCCAGATCCTGAGGCGCGAGAAATTGAAGTCGCTGGCCTGCGGGTCGAGCACCAGCATGACCCGGTCGACGGCGAAGCGCAGCGCGTCGGGCAGCACGTCGGTGGCGGTGGCCAGCAGCAGCAGCGCCACGCCCGCGCCGGCGAAGAGCGCCGCGCGCCACAGCAGGCCCGAGAGCGGCGCGCCGCGGCCCTCGGCCCGCGCCGCGCTGCGCACGCGCAGCACGAGGTGCGCCACGAGCGCGAGCGCGATGGCCAGGTAGGCGCCGCGGCTGCCGATGACCAGCAGGTAGGCGCCGACCGGCAGCAGCGCCAGCGTCGTCGCGATCCGCCAGCCGCGCGAGAGCCCGCGCTCGAACACCAGCACGAGACCGCCGGTGAACACCATGACCAGGTACTGCGCGGCGAGGTAGCTGTGCGCGAAGAAGGGCCCGGCCAGCGCGTGGCTGCGCTCGGTCTCGGGCAGCCCCTGCGCGCGGAAGTCGCGGTAGGCCAGCAGGCCGAAGCCGGCGATGACCAGCGAGGCGACCAGCGCGCCCGCGTACAGGCGCAGCACGTCCCCCGGCGTGCGGATGGCCTTGACCGCCAGCACGTAGGTGAGCGTGGTGGCCAGCACCAGCCCGAGGCTGTAGCGCGCGACGCCGGGGTTGGCGGCGGCGATCAGCGCGGGCAGCGCGGTGGCCATGTAGACCAGCAGCGCGATGTCCACGGGGGTGCCCAGGGCCGGCGCCGAGCGGCGCGCGAGGGCGTCCAGCACGAGGCAGACTGCCCCGAGCCCGGCGAGCACGAGGTAGGCCACGTGCTTGCCGCCCGGCAGCCAGTCGGTGCCCTGCGGCACCAGCGGCATCGCCAGCGCGAGGGCCAGCAGGCACAGACCGGCGAGGCGCGCGAAGGGCGAGGGCGACATGCCGGCGCCTTTGTACTCGGCCGCGCGCCGCGGTTCACCCGCGGCGGGGCGTGCCGCGCGGTCGGTACAATCGGCGCATGAACGTCCTGGTCGTGGGCTCAGGCGGGCGGGAGCACGCCCTCGTCGATGCGCTGGCGCGCTCGCGCGGCGGCGCGCGGCTCTTCGCGGCGCCCGGCAACGCGGGCATCGCGCAGCAGGCCGAGTGCCTCGACGTGCAGGCCTCCGACACGGCCGGCCTGCTGGCCGCGGCGCGCAGCCTCGACGCGGGGCTGGTGGTCGTGGGGCCCGAGGGCCCGCTGGTGGCGGGCCTCGTCGACGCGCTGCAGGAGGCCGGCATTCCCACGCTGGGGCCCACGCGCGCGGCCGCGCACCTCGAGGGCAGCAAGGCCTTCATGAAGGACCTCTGCCGCCGCGCGCGCATCCCCGGCGCGGGCTACCGCGTCTTCACCGGCAGCAGCGAGGCCATCGCCTACGCCGAGCAGCTCGACCGCTGGCCGCACGTGGTCAAGGCCGATGGTCTCGCGTCCGGCAAGGGCGTGGTCATCGTGCGCGAGCGCGCCGAGGCCGTGGCCGCCGTGCGCAGCATGATGCTCGACAAGGCCTTCGGCGAGGCCGGCACGCGCGTGGTCTTCGAGGACTTCCTCGAGGGCGAGGAGCTCTCGATCATGGCGCTGGTGGACGGCGAGACCGTCGCCGTGCTCGAGCCGTCGCGCGACCACAAGCACGCCTTCGACGGCGATACGGGTCCCAACACCGGCGGCATGGGCGCCTTCTCCCCGAGTCGGCTGCTCACGCGTCGCACCTACGAGCAGATCGAGGAGCGCGTGCTCATCCCGGTCGTGCACGCCATGGCCCGCGAGGGGCGGCCCTTCCGCGGCATCCTCTATGCCGGGCTGATGATCACGCGCGACGGGCCCTTCGTGCTGGAGTTCAACGCCCGCGGCGGCGACCCCGAGACCGAGGTGCTGCTGCCGCGCCTGCAGAGCGACGCGCTCGAGCTCTTCCTCGCCGCGGCCACGGGCAAGCTGGCCGAGGCGCCCGAGATCCGCTGGACGCCCGAGCACGCCTGCGGCGTGGTGCTGGCCGACGGCGGCTATCCCGGCTCCACGGCGCCCGGCAAGCGCATCCTGGGCGCGGACGCGGCGGCGGCGCGGCCCGGCGTGCGCGTCTTCCACATGGGCACGCGGCGGCGCGAGGGCCACCTCGAGACGGCCGGCGGCCGCGTGCTGTGCGTGGTGGGCCTCGGCGCCGACCTCGCGGCGGCGCGCGACCGCGCCTACGCGGCGATCACCGACATCAGCTTCGAGGGCATGCGCTACCGCACGGACATCGGCTGGCGCGAGCTGCGCCCGTCCGCGGCCGGCGAGCTGCTGGGGGCCGGCTGATGGAGATGAAGGCCATCGCCGCGCGCTTCGAGCGCTTCCTGCGCACGCGCGGCCTGCGCCTCACGCGCCAGCGCATGGAGATCCTGCGCGCCATCTACGCCACGCACAAGCACGTCACGGCCGAGCAGCTCTTCGAGGCGCTGCAGAAGAGCGGCAAGGGCGACAGCCTCAAGATCAGCCGCGCCACCGTGTACCGCACGCTCTCGTTGCTGGCCGAGGGCGGCTTCGTGAACGCGCTGGACGTGGGGCGCGACACGGGGACCCTGTTCGAGCACGCGCTGGGCCACCGCCACCACGACCACATGATCTGCGTGGAGTGCGGCGGCATCACCGAGTTCTCCGACGCGCGCCTCGAGGAGGTGCAGGACGCGGCCATCCGGCGCCAGGGCTTCACCGCCACGAGCCACCGGCTCAACGTCTTCGGCGTGTGCGCCAAGTGCTCGAAGAAGGGCGCCGGGCGCGCGGCCGAGCCGCAGAAGGCCGGCGCCGAGGAGTGAGGCCCGCGGCGCGTCTCGCGCGCTGCGTCAGCGCGGCGGCTCCCGCGCTCTTCGCCGGGATGACTTACGGTGCTCGTCGCCCGGACTCGCGTCGGCCTCCTTCCCGGAGTCCTGCGATGAAGCGTGCCTTCGGCGCCCCGTCCCGCATCCTGCTGCTGCTGGCCGCCGCGAGCGCCGCCGCCGCGCAGTCGTCGTGTCCTCGCAGGTGGACCGCGATCCACACACGGCGGTCGCGCCGCCGCACCTGTACGCGATCACGCCGCTGGGCGGCGAGGCGACCGCGATCAACGCGACGGGCCAGGTGCTGGTGAACCAGGGCACGCTGGCGTCCCTGTTCACGCCCAGCCAGCCCCACGGGACGCAGGGCGAGCTGGTGCCGCTCGGCACGTTGGGTGGCACGGTCAGCATCGGCCTACCTGTCCGGCAACACCAAGGCGCACGCCTGCCTGTGGGCCAACGGCCAGCCGGCCGTGGACCTCGGCACCCTCGGCGGCGCCTACAGCACCGCGCTCGGCCTCGACCCCGAGGGCCAGCACGTCGTGGGCGAGGCCAGCGTGCCGGGCGGCGCCTTCCTGCAGGACCACGCCTTCCTGCACGCGGGCGGCGAGATGCTCGACCTCAACCTGCTCGTGCAGGGCGCGGGCGGCTGGGTGCTGCAGAGCGCGAAGGCCGTGAACCCCGCGGGGCAGATCGTGGGCGCGGGCACGCTCGACGGGCACCCGGCCGGCTTCCTGCTCACGCCGCTCTAGGCGTGCGCGACGTCGTCGGCGCGATCTGGTGACGGCGCGGCCGGAGTGCTAATCTGACGGGCTTGCGATCCCGTCTCATCAAGGGGCGCCCGTGACGACCACCCTGGCTGCCTTGCGCCCCGGCCGGAAGGCCGTGCTGCGCCGCATCGCCGGCGAGCGCGCGTGGCGGCGGCGGCTCATGGAGCTGGGCTTCGTGCCCGGCACGCAGCTGCAGCTCGTGCGCCGCGTGGGCGTGGGGGACGTGCTCGAGGTCGAGCTGCGCCACAGCCGCATCTCGCTGCGCATCAGCGAGGCGCACGCGCTCGAGGTGGAGGCCGCGTGAGCCGCGCCATCGTGGCCATCGCCGGCAACCCCAACAGCGGCAAGACCACGCTGTTCAACCGGCTCACGGGAGCCAACGCGAAGGTGGGCAACTACCCGGGCGTCACGGTCGAGCGGCGCGAGGGCGCCTGCGCGCTGCCCGGCGGCCGCGAGGTGGTCATGCTGGACATCCCCGGCACCTACAGCCTCTCGGCGCGCAGCGGCGAGGAGCAGATCGCCATCACGGCCATCGCCGGCCTCAACCCCTTCACCGAGCCGGACGCCGTGGTCGTGGTGGTGGACGCCACCCAGCTCGCCCGCAACCTGTACCTCGTGCTGCAGGTGCTCGAGCTGCGCCTGCGCACGGTCATCGCGCTCAACATGAACGACGTGGTGCGCAAGAACCGCATGCGCATCGACGCCGCGGCGCTCTCGACCGCGCTGGGCGGCGTGCCGGTGATCCCCATCTCGGCCACCAAGGGCGAGGGTGTGGAGGCGCTCAAGGCCGCGGTGGACGAGGTGCTGCGCGCGGCCGCGCCCCCGGCGCCGCCCGACACCGACGGCGTGGCGCTGGCGCCCGACCTCGCCGCCGTCGAGCCGCACGTGCCCGAGGCCTGGAGCCGCGGCGACGCCGTGCGCCGCCGCGCGCTGGCCGGCTGGGCGCTGCTCTCCATCGACGAGTCCGACGAGCTGTGGGACGTGCCGCCGGCCCTGCGCGAGGCCGTGCTGGCGCGCCAGCGCCTCGCGGCGCGCGAGGGCCGCGACCTGGACGAGACGCTGGTGTCCGCGCGCTACCGCTGGATCGACGGCCACATCGGCCGCTTCGTCCAGGACGTGCCACCCACGCTGCGGCGGCTCACCGACGCGGTGGACAAGGTGCTCATCCACCCGGCCGCGGGCTTCGCGATCTTCCTGCTGGTCATGGCGCTGCTCTTCGAGTCGCTCTTCACCTGGAGCCAGCCGCTCATCAACGGCGTGGACGGGGCGGTCTCGGCCGTGGCGGACGGCGTGCGCGCGGCCATGCCGGCCTCCTTCCTGCGCGACCTGCTCGCCGACGGCGTCATCGCCGGCGCGGGCGCCGTGCTGGTCTTCCTGCCGCAGATCCTGCTGCTGTTCCTGTTCCTCTCGATCCTCGAGGACAGCGGCTACATGGCGCGCGTGGCCTTCCTCATGGATCGCGTCATGAAGGCCATCGGCCTCACGGGACGCGCCTTCGTGCCCATGATCTCGGGCTACGCCTGCGCCATCCCGGCCATCATGGCCACGCGCACCATGGAGCGGCGGCGCGACCGGCTGCTCACCATGATGGTGGTGCCCATCATGACCTGCTCGGCGCGCCTGCCGGTCTACTCGCTCATCATCGGCGCGCTGTTCCCGGCGCCGCGCGAGCCAGGCGGCACGGTGCTCGGCTTCCTGTCGCTGCAGGCGCTCATCATGGTGGGCATGTACCTGTTCGGCACGGTGCTGGCGCTCCTCGCGGCCGCGGTGCTGGGGCGCACGCTCTTCCGCGGCGCGTCCGTGCCGCTGGTCCTCGAGCTGCCGCCCTACCGCATGCCCGCGCCGCGCAGCGTGCTGCGCATGATGTGGGAGCGCAGCCGCCTGTTCGTGACCGAGGCCGGGCCGACGATCCTGGCCTGCTCCATCGCGCTGTGGCTGCTGCTCTCCTTCCCGCGCGCGGACGCGCCCGTCGCGCCGGATGCGGGGCCGGCCGCCGCCGCCGCGCAGCCGGCCGAGGAGCTCCCGGCCGACGCCACCGCCGTGGACGTCGCCGAGGCGCAGCGCCTGCGCGACTCGTGGGGCGGCCGGCTCGGGCGCCTGCTCGAGCCCGTCATCCGCCCGCTGGGCTTCGACTGGAAGATCGGAGTGGGGCTCATCGGCGCCTTCGCCGCGCGCGAGGTCTTCGTCTCGACCATGGGCGTGGTGTACGGCGTGGGCAAGACCGACGAGACCTCCATGCCGCTGCGCGACCGCCTGCAGCACGAGCGCTGGCCCGACGGCCAGCGCGTGTACACGCCGCTGGTGGGGCTATCGCTGCTGGTCTTCTTCGCGCTGGCGGCGCAGTGCATGAGCACGCTGGCTGTGGTGCGGCGCGAGACCGGCGGCTGGGGCTGGCCGGTCTTCCTCTTCACCTACATGACCTCGCTGGCGTGGCTGGCGAGCTTCGCGCTGTACCAGGGAGGGCGGGCGCTGGGGTACGCGTGATGCGCCGCGCGGCTAGTTGGCCGGCGCGCGCAGCCTCGCCACCCGGCCCAGCGCCCGGTCCAGCGGCGCCTGCACGCGGTCGGCCGCCTCGGGCGCGTCGCGCTGCACGTCGCCGGCCAGCTGCACGAGGCGCGCCTGGATGTCGACGTCGCCGGGCGAGGCGTCGGCGGCGTCCACCAGCGTCTCGATGTTCTCGAGGTTGATGCCGTCGCGGTGTGCGGCGCGGTAGAAGCGCCACCACTGCACGTGGGTGCGCGTGCGCGGCAGGGCCAAGGCCAGCAGGCCGAGGATGAGCACGGCCAGCAGCACGCGCGTGGCGGTGCGTACGCTGGCGCTCGCGGGGTGCGGCGCGGACGTGGGCCGCCAGACCCAGCCCGCCGCGGCGAAGAAGGGCAGCGCGGTGCCGGGCGTGGTCCAGGCGTTCTGCACCAGCGCGCTCACGGTGCCGGCCACGAGCAGGCCGAGTGCGACGCGGTCCGAGAGGCCACCATCGGGGCGCGGCGACGCGAACGGCCCCGCGCCGCGCACGCGTGCCGCGGCGCGACGCAGGGTGAGCACGAGGAAGCCCAGCAGGCAGGCGCCGGCGAGCAGGCCGCCCTCGGCGAAGGGCAGCAGCAGCTCGTTGTGGGGATGGTCCACCTCGGTGGGCAGGCCCTCGCGGCCCGGCAGCGCGGCCTCTTCCGGCTCGCGATAGGGCGGGAAGGCCTGGCGGAAGCGCCCGAGGCCGACGCCCGTCAGCGCGTGGTCCTCGACGAGGCGCAGCGTGCCACGCCAGACCGAGAGGCGCACGCGCGCCGTGACGTCCTGGCCCGAGAGCACCGGGCCCTCGCGCGTCACCTTGGGCTGCAGCAGGCGCGCGCCGTCGCCCAGCACGAAGGCCAGCACGATGCCCATCGCCAGCGGCAGGCCCCAGGTGCGCAGCCGCGCGCGCAGCGCGTCGCGCGAGAGGAAGGCCACCATGGCCACGCCCGCCACGGCCGCCAGCCACGCGCCGCGCGCGCGCGTGAGCAGCAGCGCGATCGTGCCGAGGAGCAAGATGGAGCTCGCGACACGCTCGCGCCAGTACGGCTCGCGCGGGTCGGGCGTGACCAGCTGCGCGAAGGCCGCCGTGACGCCCAGCGCCAGCAGCGCGCCGGCGCGCGTGCTGTTGCCCAGCGTGCCCACGATCTCGGGCAGGCCCTGCGGGTCCAGCTCGGTGAGTCCCCCGAGCAGCCCGACCGCCTGCAGCAGGCAGGTCACCGCCACGACGAAGGTGGCCGCGTGCAGCGCGCGCGAGAGCGAGAGCCCGGCCTGCGCCGCGCGCAGCCCGAGCACCGCGGCCGTCACGGCCAGGGCCGTGCCGAGCAGCCGGTCCGTCACGCCCGCGTTGGGCAGCGCGCCCAGGGCCAGCGGCAGCGCCAGCGCCGCGGCCAGCAGGTGCAGCCGCCCGCTCGCGCACTGCAGCCACGCGCGCACGTCGTCCGTGCCGCTGACCAGCAGGCGCGGCAGCAGGACGGCCGCGACCAGCAGCGCGACCGCCGCGGTCTTGAAGGCGTCGACGTCGAAGAGGTCCGGCAGCACGGCGGCGGCGGCGGCCAGCAGCAGCAAGGCCAGCTCCCACGGCGCCGGGGGAGCCTCGGCGGCGCGCGGCTCGCCGCTCATGCCAGCTTGAACAGCGCGTCCACGAAGGCCGCCGGCTCGAAGCGCTCGATGTCCTCGGGCGTCTCGCCCAGGCCCACGAAGAGCACCGGCAGCCCGAGCTGCTTGCGGATGGACACCAGCGCGCCGCCCTTGGCCGTGCCGTCCAGCTTGGTGACCATGAGGCCCGTGACGTCCACCGCCTCCTTGAAGCGCTGCGCCTGCTGGATGGCGTTCTGGCCCGTGGTGCCGTCCAGCACCAGCAGCACCTCGTGCGGCGCGCCCGGGATGCGCTTGGCCAGCACGCGGCGGATCTTGTCCAGCTCGGCCATGAGGTTCTTCTGGGTGTGCAGGCGGCCGGCGGTGTCCACCAGCAGCACGTCGATGTCCTGCTTCAGCGCCGCGTCGGCCGCGTCGAAGGCCAGGCCCGACGGGTCGCTGCCGGTGGGCCGCTGCACGATGGGCACCTCGAGGCGCTGGGCCCAGATGCCCAGCTGCTCCACCGCGGCCGCGCGGAAGGTGTCGCAGGCGGCGAGCATCACGCGCCGGCCCTCGCTGCGGTGCAGCCAGGTGAGCTTGGCGATGGAGGTGGTCTTGCCCGAGCCGTTCACGCCGCACACCAGCACGACGCGCGGTCGCGGGCCGTCCGCGGCGGCGGGCGGCGGCGCGGGGCCGAGCAGCTGCAGGATGCGGGCGCGCAGGAAGGGCTCGACCTGCTCGGCCGTCGCCACCTCGCCGCGCTTCCACGCCGCGCGCAGCTCGCCCACCAGCTCGCTCGCTGCCGGACCGAGGTCGGCGGTGTAGAGCAGCTCCTCGACGCGATCGAGCGTGGCCGCGTCCAGCGGGCCGCGCGGCAGCAGGCTGCGCAGGCCGCTGACGAGCGCCTCGCGCGTGCGCTTCAGCCCGGCCAGCAGCTTGCCGAAGACCATCAGCCCGCCTCGCCCTGCGGCGCCGGGGCCTCGTCCACCGCGCGCCCGAGGTCGCGCCGGATGCGGTCGAGGAGGCCGTTGATGAAGGCGCCCGACTGCGCCGTACTGAAGCGCTTGCCCAGCTCGATGGCCTCGTTGATGGAGACCTTGGCCGGGATGTCCGGCCGCGCCGTCAGCTCGTGCACGGCCACGCGCAGGATGTTGCGGTCCACCGTGGCGAGCCGCGACAGCTCCCAGTTGTCGGCCGCGGCGGCGATGAGGGCGTCGATGCGCGCGCGGTCGGCCAGCACGCCCTCCACCAGCTCCCGCGCGAAGGCGCGCACCTCGGGCGAGCACTCGGCGTCGGCCAGCGTGGGCTCCCACTGCGCCCGCTGCGTGACGGCCTCGCGGTCGCACGAGTACAGCACCTGCAGCGCGATCTCCCGGCTGCGCGTCCGCGAGCCGATCATGCGCCGCCCTCCGCGCGCAGCGCCAGCAGCAGCGAGGCCGTCTCCACGGCCGCGCGCGCTGCCTCGCGGCCCTTGTTCTTGGGGCCGGCGCCGCTGCGGTCGCGCGCCTGCGCCAGCGTCTCGCAGGTGAGCACGCCGAAGGCCACCGGCACGCCCGTGGCCAGCGCCACCTCGCCGCAGCCGCGCGTGGCCTCGGCGCACACGCGCTCGTAGTGGTCCGTTTCGCCGCGGATCACGCAGCCCAGCGCCACGATGGCGTCCTGGCCGCCGCCGCGCGCCAGCGCCCGCGCCACGACGGGGATCTCCAGCGCGCCCGGCACCTCGCACAGCGTGATGCGCTCGGCCGGCACCTTGAGCGCGGCCAGCTCCTCCAACGCGCCGGCCTGCAGGCCGCGCGTCACGGACTCGTTGTAGCGGCTCACCACCAGGGCCACGCGCAGCCGGCTGCCGTCGAGGGTTCCGCGAAGTTCGCGCATGGGGATCCGGGTGGAAAGGAGCGGTGAGGCATCGTACCAAGCGGGGGGTGGGCGCCGCGCCGTCGCCGGTGGGCCGGCGCGCCGCATGTCAACCCGCCGCCGCGGCCCGCCGCCCCGCCGCGCGCTCAGCGTCCCGCCGCCGCTGCCCCCGACGCTTCGCTCCCATCCGTCGCCTTGCGCAGCCCCTCGAGCAGCTGGTCCAGGGTGGACACCCCGGCCCGCGCCTCGCCCATGCGCAGCAGGCGCAGCGCCCGCGCGTGCTGGCCCAGCAGCTCGACGCGCTCGGCGGGCAGCAGCGACGGGCCCTTGGCCTGGCGCGCCTTCAGCGCGTCCGCGAGCGCCAGCTCGTCGCGCAGGAAGGCCTCGCGGTCGCCGCCGAGCGGGCCGCCGTCGATCATCGCGAGGATCTTGTCGCCGTCGTCCGCCTTGCCCTGCACGATCTGGTCGAGGCCGGTGTTCTTGCGGGCCACCATGGTGGGCAGCTCCGTCGCGTCGACGCGGGGCGAGGGCGGCAGGCCCGGGATGCGCGCCGTGGCCATGCGCTCGGCCAGCCCGAACCAGATCTTGTAGCGCCAGACGTGCTGCTGGATCGCGTCGCGCACCTTGCCGGTGGGCGCCCAGGCCGAGGTGGGCGGCGGCTCGGGCTTGCGCGAGGCCACGGCGGCGGTGTAGCGCACGAGGTTCTCGAGCAGGCGCGCGGCCCCCGGGTCGGTCACGGTCTCGTCGGTGAGGCGCAGGGTCGAGAGCACCAGGTGGCCCTTGCCGTAGGGCACGGCCTGCACGGCCGCGCCCACGTAGCGGCCGCTCTGGTCGACGCAGGCCAGCTGCACGTCGAGGCCGGCGGTGGGGGGCGCGAAGAGCACGTCCTGGGGCGCGACGTCGGTGAGCCGGTCGTCCAGCACCGGCAGCTCGAGCGGCAGGTCCGCCAGCAGCGCGCTCTTCTCGGCGAAGAGCAGCAGCCCCTGGGCGTCGGGGTGGTGCACGGGGCGCGCGGACACGTCGACGGGCAGGTCGGCCAGCTGGCCCGCGCCCTCGTCGATCGCGACGTCGCCCGTGAGCAGGTGGCCCGCGTCGGGCGGCACCAGCACCAGCAGCGTGCCACCGTCGCGCACGAAGCGCAGCAGGGCCACGGTGATCGCCATGCCGTCCGCGCTCCAGACCAGCTGCCGCTCGCCCGCCACCGCGATGTGCGGCGCGCCGTCGAGCTCGCCGGGCCGGGCCACGAGCCGGGACACGAGCGCCTGCACGCCGGGCGTGAGGCCGGCCATCGAGCCGGTGGCGATGGGATGGGCGGGGCGCGCCGGCAGATCGCCGAGGGTCGGCGGCAGCGAGCCGCACGCGCGCAGGCCGGAGAGGGCCGGCTTGGCGCGGCCCCACACGTCGCACAGGCCCTCGGCGTCCTGCCAGGCGACGTCGCGCCAGCTGGCGTAGCACTCGCCGGCGAGGTCGCCCTGCGTGCGCAGCGCCGAGCCCACGCTGCGCACCGCGCGCGCCTGCACCGACTGGCCCAGCGCGGTCAGCTGCGAGAGCTCGCGCACCACCTGCCCCAACGGCGTGCTGGCCAGCTGGGTGCTCGCCTCCTGCAGGCGCTGCACGTGCAGCGCTGCGTCGCGCGAGGTCATCGCGTTGCTGAAGCCCGCGACGTTGTCCACGAAGGACGGCTCGCCGCCCGCCGACCAGCGGCTCACGTAGGTGAGGCGCCCGCCGCCGCCGAGGACTTCGACCCCGCGGCGCTGCGCGGCGTCCCACGGCCAGCGCACGGTGAGGTGCACGTCCGCCGCGGCCACCGGCTCGGGCTCGTGCGGGTTCAGCAGCTGCGTCTCGCCCGTCGCGCCGCCGGAGTCCGAGAGCAGCAGCCGCTCGGGCAGCAGCGCCTGCGTGCGGCGCAGCAGCTCGGGCTCGTCGCGCCACAGCAGGCCGCCGCCCTCGTCCAGCACCGTGACCATGACCACCGACGGGTGGCCCTGCAGCGCCTGCGCGAAGGCCACCAGCGTCGCGTCCACCGCCGCCGCCGTGCCCGGCAGCTCGTGGCTCATGCGGCCCAGCGGCGGCTCGGCCTGCACCAGGAGGCCGAGCTCGTCGCACAGCTCCCAGACCTCGGGCGCGATGCGCTGCTCGACGCGCACGAGGTTGAAGCCGGCGTCCTTGATGGCCGTGAGGTCGCGGCGCAGGAAGCCGTCGTCGGGCGGGCGCGACAGGCCCTTCGGGTAGGCGGCCGGATAGCCGACACCGTGGATGCGCAGCGGCCGGCCGTCGAGCGTGAAGCGATCGCCTTCCGCCGCGAAGCGCCGCAGGCCCTCGCGGCCCCTGGCGTGCGCCAGCGGCCTGCCGTCCGGGTCGAGGACGTTCACGCTCAGCGGATGCAGCACGGGCGTCTCGGGCGCCCAGTGCGCGAGGTGCTCGCTGTCCGGCAGCGGGATGTCGAAGCTGCTCTCGCCCGGCGACAGCGTGACGCGCGCCTCGCCGGGCACGCTGCCGACGTCGACGCGCAGGACCACGTCGCGCGGCGTGCTGTCGAGGCCCTCGAGGTCCACGCGCAGCTGCGCCGAGCCGTCGGGCAGCAGGCGCAGGTCGTGGCGCAGCACCAGCACCGGCCCGGCCTGCACCAGGTTCACCGAGCCGAGCAGCCCGCCCACGTCGTAGAACCACGCCTGCCGACCCGAGGGCAAGCCCGAGATCAGCAGGCCGTCCACCTGCTTGTCGCCGGGATCCACGACGCGCAGCACGAGCGTGTGGCCTGCCGTCTCCAGCTTGCCGGTGACGTCGAAGCGGAACACGCCCGGCCCGTCGTGGCGGCCGAGCAGCTGGCCGTCCAGCCAGGCGTCGACGCGCCAGTCGACCTCCTCGAACTGCAGCAGCAGGTGCCCGCCCGGCGGCGCGTGCGCGGCCGGCAGCGCGCAGCGGTACCAGGCCACCCCGTCATACTCGCTGGCCTGCGTGTTGGACTCGAGCGGCCCGGGCACCGCGACCTTGAGCGCGCGGTCCCAGCCCGGCCCGCTGCCGGCCTGCAGCCCGCGCGTCAGGCCGGTGTTCTCGCGGTCGAGGAGCAGCTCCCAGCGACCGTCGAGCGACACGCGTGGCGAAGCCGCGTCGCCAGGAGGCCCGGACACGCCGGCATCCTGCCCGTGCAGCACCGCGACGAGCACGAACAGACTCGTCGCGATGACCAGCGCGGGAGGGACGCGGCTCATCGATCGCATGATACAGCCGTGGGCTGCACCTAGAATGGCGGACCTTTCTCCCGCCTGCACGGGTACGTCCTGCCCGGACGCGTCCCGCTAGGCTACGACACCCACGAAAGGCCGACAAGGCGCCGCACGCGGCGCAGGAGGTGTGCATGCTGGATCCCGAACGCGCCCGCCGACTCGCCGAGCACGCCCTGCGCCTCGCCGCTCGCGCCGGCGCCGACGAGGCCGAGGTCGCCGTCGAGGCCCAGGACGAGGAGCTCAACCGCTTCACGCACGAGCATCCCGTGCAGAACGTGCTGCGCGGCACGGCCTGCGTCGCGGTGCGCGTGCGCGCTGGCGGCCGGCAGGGCAAGGCCTCCACCGGCACGCCCACCGAGGAGGCCGTCGCGCGCACCGTCGAGCGCGCCCTGGCCGTGGCGAAGCTGTCACCCGCTGCCGAGCTGCCGACGCTGCCCGGCGCGCAGCAGCACACGCTGCGCGGCCGCGGCCCGCTGCGCGCGGACCCCGAGGCCACGGCCACCGCCGTCGGCTCCGTGACCGACGCCGCGCGTGCCGCCGGCTGCCGCGCCGCCGGCATCCATCACGGAGTCTCCACGCTGCGCCTCCTCATGAATTCACGCGGACTCGCCGTGCACGACTGGGACACCGTCGCGCAGGTGTCGGTTTCCGCCTTCCGCGACGACGGCGCCGGCTGGGCCTGCGCCACCGGCGACGGGCACACGCAGCTGGACGCGCCCGCCGTCGCCGCGCGCGCCGTGGACAAGGCCGTGAAGAGCCGCGCGCCCCGCGCCGTGCCGCCGGGGCGCTACGACGTGGTGCTCGAGCCGGCGGCCGTGTCGTCGCTGCTGCTGTTCACCGCGTCGCACGGCTTCGGCGCGCAGCAGGTGCTGGACGGCTGCAGCTTCCTCGCCGGCCGCATGGGCGAGCCGGTCTTCGGCGAGAACATCTCGCTGAGCGACGACGCCTTCCACCCGATGACGGTGGGCCCGGTCTTCGACGGCGAGGGCCTGCCCCGCCAGCGCGTGTCGCTGGTGGAGAAGGGCGTCGCGCGCGGCCTGGTGCACGACCAGGTGACGGCCAAGCGCTCGGGCTGCGCGAGCACCGGCCACGCGCTGCCGCAGCCGGCGCGCGACGGCCCGCAGCCCGGCAACCTGTGCCTCGCGGCAGGCGCGGGCGGCGACACGCAGGCGCTCATCGGCGGGATGAAGCGCGGGCTGCTGGTCACGCAGTTCCACTACAGCAACGTCGTCGAGCCCACCAAGCTGACGCTCACCGGCATGACGCGCAACGGCACCTTCCTCATCGAGAACGGCGAGATCGTCGGCGCGGTGAAGAACATGCGGTACACGGAGAGCCTCACGGAGGCGCTGAAGCGGGTGACGGGAGTGGGCGGGGATCTGCGTTTGGCGTCGGCGTTGTTCGGGGGCTGGGTCGTGGTGCCGAGCTTGAGGGTCGAGGGGTTCGGTTTCTCGAGCGGGACGGAGTTCTGACCATGGCGACTCAGCAAGCTGCAGCGTCGAGCCTCTCCTTCGACTCCCTCGCCGCCCTCGGCGCCCACGCCCTCGAGGTCGCGAAGAAGACCAAGGCCTCGTGGTGCGACGTCCGTCTCGCTCTCGTCGAGCGCGAGGAGCTCTCCGTCCGCAACGGCGAGGTCTCCGCGCTGGAGCAGGACGAGCAGGCCGGCTTCGGCGTGCGCGTCATGCTCGACGGCTGCTGGGGCTTCGCGTCCGGCTACGACCTGACGGAGGAGGAGGTGCGCCGCGTCGCGGGCGTGGCCGTCGCGCTCGCGAAGGCCGGCCGCCGCGCGGGGCCGGGCCGGCACCAGTGGGCCGACGAGCCCGCGTGGCGCGATCGCTGGAGCAGCACGTGGCTGATCGATCCGTTCACGGTGCCGCTGGACCGCAAGCTGGACGTGCTGCTGCGCGCCGACGCGATCCTGCGCCAGAAGCCCGAGATCACGTCGACCAGCTGCAACCTCTCCTTCCGCCGCGAGACGCAGACCTTCCTCTCGTCCGCCGGCGCGCGCATCGACCAGGTGGTGCTGCGCAGCGGGGCGGGCATCTCGGCCACGGCGCACAAGGGCAGCGAGACGCAGACGCGCAGCTACCCCGCGGCCTTCGGTGGCCAGTTCCTCGCGGTGGGCTGGGAGCTGGTGGAGTCGCTGGACCTCGTGGGCCACGCGGCGCAGTGCCGCGACGAGGCCATCGAGCTGCTCAGCGCCGAGCCCTGCCCGGTGGGCGACAGGGACATCATCCTCAGCGGCGACCAGCTCGCGCTGCAGATCCACGAGTCCGTCGGCCACGCGACCGAGCTCGACCGCGTGCAGGGCTGGGAGGCCAACTTCGCGGGCACCAGCTTCGTGGACACGGGCAAGATCGCCGGCGGCTTCCGCTACGGCAGCCCGCTGGTGAACCTGGTGTGCGACGCGACCGTGCCCGGGGGCCTCGCCACAGTGGGCTACGACGACGACGGCGTGCGCAGCCAGCGCTGGCACGTGGTTCGCGACGGCCTCTTCGTTGGGTACCAGACCAGCCGCGACGTCGCGCACGTGGAGAGCACCGCGCAGGAGGGCGCGCCGGACGCCGTGGGCGTCGCCGCCGCGCCGCGCTCGCGCGGCTGCTCGCGCGCCGAGGGCCCCAGCCACGTGCCCATCGTGCGCATCAGCAACCTCTCGCTGCTGCCCGGCACCTGGACGCTCGACCGCCTCATCGCCGACACCGAGGACGGCATCTGGATGGCCGGCGTGAAGTGCTGGTCCATCGACCAGCAGCGCCTCAACTTCCAGTTCACCTGCGAGTACGGCCGCGAGATCAAGGGCGGCAAGCTCGGACGCCTGCTCAAGAACCCGACCTACCAGGGCATCACGCCGCAGTTCTGGGGCGCCTGCGACGCCATCTGCGACGTGGGCGACTGGCGCCTGTGGGGCGTCCCCAACTGCGGCAAGGGCCAGCCGCTGCAGACGGCGGAGATGAGCCACGGCGCGGCGCCGGCGCGGTTCAGGAAGCAGGCGGTGGGGGTAAGGGGGTAGAGCACTTTGTCCAGCGTCGCGCTGCCGGCCCGCTGCATCGTCGATGGGCTGGGAGCTTGTTCACGACGCGCAACTCGTCCCGGGCCCGATCGGTTGCTGGACTGATGAAGTCGGGGATGCTCGTCGCGCTGGTCGCCGGTCTGACCGCGGCGCAGACCCCCGCAGCCGGCTCGAGTGCGCTCCAACCCGGCCCGCCCGATCGCGTGCTGCTCTACGGCCAAGGCCTCTGGTGCGTGAACGTCGAGGCTCACTCGATCGCGAGCTGGCTCGCCGCGGACCATCAGGTCGCTGATGTGTGCGGCGTTCTCGATCGTGGCTGCGGCGCCAACACGGTCTTCGTCTTGTGCGATGGGCGCGTCGACAGGCTCCTGGCGAACAGCGGTCATCCCGTCTCCGTCTTCGCAGAGCCGGGCGTCGTGGAGCGTCCCGTACAGTCCGGCCAGGTGCTGCAGCTCGAGGATTGCATCGACCTTGGCACGATCGAAGTTCCGGCCGGCACACAGACGGGCCAGACGCGGCCGGCCTTCGGTAGCTACATCCCTTCGATGGCCTTCGATGACGACGAAGGTTCCTTCGCGATGGCTTCGGACCTCACGCGGCTCGACCAGCTGCCCGATGAGCTCTTCATGAACTATCCGCTGTGGGGAGCTGGACTGGGCAATGCGGTTTTCGTGAAGTTGCCGGCCGCGCCGGAGAACGTGATGTCCTGCTGGACCCGCTCTGGCCAGGCGCTCGGTAACCTCGACATCGCGCGCTTCGGTGAAGGCGCCCGCCTACTGGACGTGGCCGTGCCGACGCACGCCCCCCGGATGTTCGCGCTCGCCGCCAACGCTGCCGGCGAGCTGCAGCTTGGCTTGTGGGAGTTCGATCCGCAGCGCCATGCGGGCGACTGGTCGGTCCGCGACTTGAAGCTGCACTCGAACGCGCATCCGTTGCGGGCCATCGCGACGCACGACGGCGCAGCGCTCTTCGTGGGTCAGGCCGACACGATCATCTGGGCGCAGCTGGATCCACTCGTCACCAAGCCGTTCTGGCGTGGCTCCCAGGCGCTGGCCTCAGGACTGGGTCAGTCTGTCGCCGGCTGTGCGATCGAGGACCTCTGCCTGCTGTGGGCCCCCTCCAACGACCACTCCGTGCCGCACGTCCCGCTCGCGCCTGCGGCGACTGGTGGCCGCGACGAGACCTGGTTGGCGGTGCTCCTGGGTCGGGCCAGCGCGTCGGACGCGCCGGCTGGCAAAGAGCTACTCATCCTGGCGTTGCGCGACGGCTCGGTGGTCTGGATGCAAGACGTGCCCGTCGGCGTCACGCACATCGCGCGGTTGCCGATGGAAACGTGCGCCGGCTGATCGTTGCGGTCGGTTCTGGCAGGCGGCTTCAACGAGTCCTGGCGCGCCCTGCGGCCTGCCCGCAGCCAGACCGATGGCCGGCTGCAGCCCATTTCGACGCATGGAGGCGCGGAGCACCATGTCCCACCCGCTTCCGTTAGTCCGCAGCCAACCGGCCAGATCAACCTCGGTCCTCGCGCTTTGCACTTCGCGCGAAAGGGGACGGCTTCCGTGACCATGACCCGAGTGACGGCTTGGCTGGTTCTCGTGCTGCTGGTATCGAACCAGGCGTTCGCCCAGGACACAACGGAGGAAGCACTCCTCGCAAGCTACTGGCAGGCGCTCAAGAGCGACCAGGCAATCGACCGACTCGGAGCCGTCACAGGACTCTCCGAAGCGTCGGCTCATGGAGAGGCACGATCGTCGAGAGCGGTTGCACTCGCCATTGCAGCCGCGCTGCAGGACTCAGACGATCAGGTTGCGTACGCGGCGATCTGTGCGCTGGAGCAGGGGCGTCACGCAGCCGTCACCGTGAACGCTCTCGCTGCGTACCTCGAGGGCGATGGCGAGCGCATCCGGGACCTGGTGACGAGTGGCCGCGGGCCCGAGGTCTTCGAGCTGCTTCGATGGCCGATGCAGAACTACTCTCGCGCCTGTGAAGGGCTTGCGAGCTATCGCCGACCGGAGGGAGTTGTTGCACTCGCTCACGAACTCCGCCAGTTCGAGGAGGAGATTCAGGTGAGGCAGTTGTTCTTCAAGTGCGAGGAGGCGCTGGTCGATGCGCTCATCCGCCATGGCAATCAGTCTGCGATCGATGCGGTGATCCAGCACCTGAAGTCGTACTACCTGGAGTCGCACCGCGACTGGCTAGTGCGGATTCACATCAAGCTGCGGACTTTCAGCGATACCCTTGGCGTGGATCCTGTGGGGTTCCCTCGGAACATCGCCCAGGCCTGAAGGGACTGGTACACGAAGCATCGGGGCAGAATCCCAGCGCGTCTGTGACCAAGAGGGTTGGCGCAATGTCAATGATCTCGGGAGGTCGGCGCCTCGTCGTCCCGCTGACTGCGCCGCGCTCCGAGGCGGCTCAGGCCCCGGCTGGCGCGAGGCCGCGTCCCGTCCCGTGGACGCCCGCCTCCTGCGCGCGCACGTAGGGCACGTACTCCGGCCACCACGTGGCTGCGTCCACCGCCGCCACGGGATCGGTGTCGGAGGCGACGCGCGCCAGTCCCGCGGCCTGCGCCTCGCTCGCGACGGCCACGGCCACGGCGCGCGAGACGCGGCGCAGCTCCTGCACGGGCGGGTAGAGCGCACCGCTCTCGAAGCGGGCGCGGTCCACCCGCGCGGCCAGCGTGCGGGCCGCCACGAGGAACAAACGGTCGTCGATCCCGGAGGCCTCCGCCACGATGGCGCCGAGACCCACGCCGGGGAAGACGAAGACGTTGTTGGCCTGCGCGATCACGTGCCGGCGGCCGTCGCGCACCACCGGCGCGAAGGGCGAGCCGGTGGCCACGAGCGCGCGGCCCTCGCTCCAGGCGAGGACGTCCTGCGGCAGCGCCTCGGTCGCGCTGGTCGGGTTGGAGAGCGGCAGCACGATCGGACGCGGCGTGGCCGCGGCCATGGCGCGGATCACCGGCTCGCCGAAGCTGCCGCCGACGCCGGTCGTGCCGACCAGCACGGTGGGCCGCACGCGCCGCACGACCTCGAGCAGTCCGGCGGGCGGGCCGTCGGTGGACAGGCCCCATGCCGCCGCCTCGGCCTGCGTCACCGCCAGCGCGCGCTTGGCCTCGTCGAGGTCCGCCCGCAGGGCGTGGACGAGGCCGCGCGAGTCCAGCAGCACGAGCGCGCGCCGCGCCTCGGCCTCGGACAGGCCCTCGGCGCGCAGCGCCATCCCGAGCAGGCGCGCGATCCCGAGGCCGGCGGCCCCGGCGCCCGCGAGCACCACCCGCACGTCGCGGGCGCTCTGCCCCAGGTGCCGCAGGGCGGTCAGCACGCCGGCCACCACCACGGACGCCGTGCCCTGGATGTCGTCGTTGAAGCTGGTGACGCGCGAGCGGTAGCGCTCCAGCACGCGCAGCGCGTTCTGCTGCTTGAGGTCTTCCCACTGGATCAGGCAGGCGGGCCAGACCTCGCGCACGCCTTCGACGAAGGCCTCCACCAGGGCGTCGTACTCGGCCCCGCGCAGCCGCGGCGCGCGACGGCCGAGGTACAGCGGGTCCGAGCGCAGGGCCGGGTTGTCCGTGCCCACGTCCAGCGAGACCGGCAGCGTCAGCGAGGGGTGCAGCCCGCAGGCCGCGGTGTACAGCGCCAGCTTGCCCACGGGGATGGCCATGCCGCCCGCGCCCTGGTCGCCCAGCCCGAGGATGCGCTCGTTGTCCGTGACCACGACGAGCCGCACGTCCGGGTTGGGCGCGTTGCGCAGCAGCTCCGGGATGCGCCCGCGATCCTCGGGCGTGATCCAGAGCCCGCGCGCCCGCCGCACGATGTGGCTGAACTGCTGGCACGCGTGGCCCACCGTCGGCGTGTAGACGATGGGCAGCAGCTCCTCGAGGTTCTCGACGAGCAGGCGGTAGTAGAGCGTGGCGTTGCGGTCCTGCAGCGCCATCAGGCCGATGTACTTCTCCAGCTCGCCGGGCTTGGCGCGCAGGTGCTCCAGCTCCAGCGCCACCTGCTCGCGCAGGTCCAGCACGCGCGCCGGCAGGAGGCCCTGGAGCCCGAAGGCCTCGCGCTCCTCGGGCGTGAACGCCAGATCCTTGGTCAGCAGGCGGTTGCCGAGCAGCGCGTGACCGCGCAGCGAGATGGCCGCGGGCCGGCCCGCCACGAGATCATCGAGGGGAGGAGGGAGCGGGTGCATGGCGCCGAGCATAGCGGCGCCGCGGCGCGGACGCGGCAGGCCCGGCTGGTTTCGCGGCCTCGAACGCGTTCCAGCGCGTCGCTCCCTGAGGCGCGCGGGTCGCCGGGCACGGCGTCGCCTACGGCCCGGTCGTCCCGAACGTGTTGTCGTCGTCGATCAAGTTAAGGCCGCCGCTCTGGTCGTCGAGGTCGAAGCCGGTGACGCTGCCCTTGGCCTTGTTCTTGGTGAGCTCGTTGCCGGTGCCGAGGAGCTGGAAGCCGTCGCTGTTGGACTTCATGGCCGAGTTCTTCTCGTAGAAGCCGTCGTTGCCGCCCACGGCGAAGCCGTCGTTGCCGGCGGCGGTGACCTTGTTCCTGGAGACCAGGGCGCCGTTGGCCTGCATCGAGATGCCGTCGGCGCCGGGCTGCTTGACCTTGCAGCTCGTGACGCTGGTGCCGTCGAGGCCCGCCTCGACCACGATGCCGGTGCCGGTCGCGTGGGTGCTCTTGACCTTCAGCAGCTGGTAGGTGCCGCTGCCCGCGCACGCGAAGCCGTTGACGCCGCTGTCCTTCTCGGTGCAGAAGAAGATGCTGTTGGAGGCGCCGTTGATCTCGAAGCCGTGGTTCTGCGCGCCGAAGCTCTTGCACTTGACCCACGTGTTCGTGGTGGCAGGCGGCACGCTCTCGCTGCGGTAGCCGTTGCCTCCGGCGTCGATGACGGTGTTCTTCTCGATGATGCCGTTGGTGCCGTTGAGGTCCACGCCGTCGTCGCCCGGCTCGATGATCTTGTTCTTGCTGATGTGGGTCAGCGCGCAGGCGGTCGTGCCGTTGGCGCCGACGCCGATGCCGTCCGTGCCGGCGCCCGTGATGGTGCACTTCTCGACGAAGCAGTTGTTGCAGTCCTCGAGCGCGACGCCCAGGCCGCTCACGGCGTCCACCCTGCACTTGCTGACGGTGCAGGTGAAGCAGTCGACGAGGAGCAGGCCGTTCACGGCGTCGATCACGCGCAGCTTCTCGACCGTGCAGGTGTCGCAGCCCGTGAGCGTGATGCCGTCCGCCAGGTCGGGCGGGTCGACGATGACCTTGCCCGCTGCCTTCACCAGGAGGTTCGTCTTGTTGGTGATGGCCACGGCCTCGGCGTAGGTGCCGGCGTGCACCAGGATCGTGTCACCATCGTTCGCGGCGTCGACGGCCTCCTGGATCGTCGCGAAGTCCTGCGGCACCTGGAGCGTGTCGGCGGAGGCGCGGGAAGCGAGCAGGAGCAGGACGCAGGCGGCGAGGCCGGTGCGCAGCATGAGAGATCCCCCGGGAAGGTGCGCCGTCCGCGGCGCGCGGGAAAGCTAACACGCCGGCGCTTCGCGCTCTGTCAGGGCGACATCGTCTTGAAGTCGTTGGTCTCGTCGATGGTGCTCGTGCCGCCGGACAGGTCGTTCAGGTCGAAGCCGGCCTGGCTGCCCTTGGCCTTGTTGAAGGTGAGCACGTTGCCTGCGCCCGCGACCTCGAAGCCGTCGCTGGCGCTGCCCTTGGCG